>JANPNA010000372.1:0-19021 GCA_031427235.1 Pirellula sp. | reverse complement strand
CCCCTTATTCTTATACTACCACAACGCGAGTCATCGCACGCAATGTGGCACCGATACTCACTTCCGCCACTCCGCCTACAACATGGACAAAGGGTGACAGCCTGTTGATTACTGTGGCTTCCGCCGACATTGATTGTGACGGACAGTGATGGTGCAAGCGATTCGAAGTCGATCACGATCACAGCAGCGAATGTCGCCCCGCGTGCGACCATTAACTTGCCGACTCCACCGCGTGAAGGTGCCAACACGATTCGCTTCACTTCGTTGCTTGATAGCCCGGCTGATTTGGCCTCGGGTCTGCTATTTAGCATTGATCGTGGAGACGATGGTTTGTTCGAAGTCGTCGATTCGATTCAGTCGAATGTCGATCTCGTGCTGCCCGATCAAGGGCAATATGTCCTTCGACTGCGAGTCAAGGACAAGGATGGTGCCTCGCGCGATTACTCGCGTATAGTTACCGCCGAAAACGCGCCGCCCACAGCCATCTTCGAACTATCGTCTTTTGGAATCATCAACGAAGGAGCCAGTGGACTGTCTGTTCGATTTGTCGGCGCAACCGATCCGTCGACTGCCGATTTCGCTGCAGGATTCACTTATAGTTATGACTTGGACGGCGATGGAGTCTTTGAGATCGCGGGCGTTTCCACAAGTTCGCAGCCAGTCCTTTTTCCGCAAGACGGTAGCTACACGATTCAAGGTCGAATTCATGATCGCGATGGTGGGACCACGGAATACACAGTGCAGGTGGCCGTTCAAAACGTGGCCCCGCAAATCGATTCATTCACTGGGGCTGCAACCGGCAATGAAGGCAACGCGATCGCATTCACCGGTTCGGTTGTCGACCCCGGTTCTGATGTATTAACTGCCCTCGCTCGCATTCGCCGTACAAGCGTGGCTAACGATCCGGGAATTGAAATTCCAGTCTTGATCGCCGCCGATCGAACTTTTCGCTTCGATCCCATTTTCGACGCCGATATTGTAGGTGGCTACGATGTCGTCCTGGTGGTTAACGATGGTAAAATATCGTCGCAGCAGTCGCGTCATGTAACCATCAACAACGTGTCACCGACGATCGATACGCAATTCAACGCGACGATTGCGGCAGGTCGCAATTTGGTTCGAAAATTGTCATTTGTCGACCCCGGCAAAGATGTCTGGATCGTCAAGGCCGACTTTGGCCAAGGCTTGGCGCCCATTCCGTTTGATTCGATCAAGAAAAACTTTGTTCTCGATCACGCATTTGCTACTCCAGGAACCTTCACCGTTCGCGCAGAGGTGTTTGACGGTATATCAACAACGTTGAACAGTTTTCAAGTCGAGGTCATGCCCAACTCGGCCCCCACCGTATTGCATCCAATCTCAGATAAGACTGTCACGCAGGGGCTAGAATCGGTAAGCAGCTATGTGGATTTGGCTCGAGTATTCGTGGATTCTGACGGCCCGGTCACCGAGCTAACGTACGCAGTGGTTTCCAACAGCAATGCTTTTTTGGTGGCAACCTCGATTGCCGCTGGCAGACTCAATCTATCCATAAACCCGAACAACATCGGAACCGCTACGATTACCGTGCGAGCAACGGACGTTGGCGGCTTGAGCGTTGACGACACTTTCACGGTAACGGTACTTGCGGCCCAATCGTTGCGGACAGGGAGCGTATTTCCAACCAACACGGGCGTGCAGATTGAAGTCGATACGGTTCCAGATCTTTCGGTACTCAATCTTTATGATGGCGTTGATGCGTCGTTGGACTTAGCAGACGTTACGTTGATTGGAGCGAATAGCGGGTCAGTGCGAGGCTCGTTACTTTGGAACGCTAGCACGAACACAATCGAGTTCGTCAAGACAGGCGGCCACTTGGTTGCAGACACCTATACGCTCACTTTGTTCAGCCGTGTTGATGGATGGAAAACAGCGGCTGGTGCACTGTTGGATGGGGACAACAATGGCATTCCAGGTGGCGATCTCGTTAGGACATTTACGGTCGCACCGACGACAGCTCGGATCGTCTCGATCCCCGACTTCTCACGGGGTGCAACCAGTTACGCTTCCGTTGGCGGTGTCGATGCGGCCCTCGATTCAGGAAAGGTATTGGTGCAGTCTGGAACGACCAGCCAACCGACCACTTTTGCTAACGTGATCAACTACTCGCGTGGGCTAAATGGACTGGTTTTTGACGTCGCGGGATTGGTGGCAAGTTTCTTGACCATCGATGACTTCACGTTCCGCATTGGAAATACTAGCTCCCCCAAAGGCTGGGCAGTTGCGCCCACCCCAACTCTCATTTCCGTGACACCAGGTACGCCGACGACACCTGCTCGAATCCGATTGGAGTGGGCGGACAACGCGATTCAAAACACCTGGCTTCAAATCATCGTCAAAGCAAATGCGAATACAGGCCTTTCACAGCGAGTCGCCTCCTACATTGGTCATGCCCTGGGCGAAGTGAATGGAACCGGCAACCCGCTACGGGTGAGCAACGCGGACTTACTTTTGGTCCAATCCGCGATTTCGGCGAGCATTGTGCCGGTTACGGACAATCGGGATGTCAACAAGGACCGGCGTGTAACAAACGCTGATCTGCTGTTGGTCCAAGGCCGAATCAGTGCGACAGGCGTCATTTCGATGATCCCAATTCCAATCGCTGGATCAACCAGCGAGGGTTAAGTGTCTTCGAATATTTATCCTATGACTCAACTCTTAAAACCGATCACCAAGCCTTAAAAAGGAACTGCCTCATGAAACGATTTTTTGCAATCCTTTGCGTTTTATTATGCGTACAAGCTTCAAGCCGAGCCTACATAGTGCTTTCCGTTTCACCCTTGAATGCAATGGTGCCTTTCGACGGCAGCGGTAAAGGAGTGTTCAACGTCAACATAAAATCGACAACCGACGTACGATTAGGGGGCGTAGATTTCAATTTGCTTGCAGGAAAAGGAGATGGCACGGAAGGGAGATTTGATTTCGCGACACGTGACTTTTTTCCGGACACTCCGGGCGTAGAGGAGTGGGGTTTGAGTGTACCAGGTCAAGCGTTTTACACACAGAATGTTCTGCTTTTGAATCCTACGGGGACGGCTTTGACAGCCAATCAGGAAACGCTTTTTGGAACCATTCGGTTAGACGTAACGGGCGTTGCAGCGGGAACTTACGTGCTTTCGTTTGAGGCTGGAACCACCGCCGTCCTTAATTCGCTGAACCAAAACATCCCGAACGTTACAACTATCGGCAGCAGCTACTCGATCACCGCCGTTCCCGAGCCAGGTTCGTTGCTACTATTGAGCAGCCTTGGAACTGCCGCTGGCTGTTGGATTCGACTACGCCGAACGAAGAGCCAAGTTCGGGGGCTTTCGAGAGTCGATGCCGACTAGTAAACACTAACGTGCTTTTTCCTCAGGAATTAGTTTTTTTTCGAGCGTTGCTTTCGATTGAGCGTCCTCTATAGAACGGAGCACTTTTGACTGAGCTTCGGCCATCGCTTTCATACCGAGCGCCTCGTAGGCGGTTATCAGTTTGTTTCGAGTATCCATGCGATTGGTATCAATGCGAATAGCCATTTCTAACTTATTCACGGCTTCTTTGGGGCGGTTGGCAGCCAAGAGAGCCTCGCCCAACGTGTCGAGAATATCAGCGTTGTTCGGCGAAAGGGAATTTGCTTTGCTGACCAAATCGATGGCTCGGTCGGCGTTGGAAGCTGAGATTGCAATCAAGCATGTCGCCAAATTGTTCAACCCACTAATATTATCGGGTTCCTTGGCGATCGCCAATTCCCAAAACCTTTGCGCTTCCTTTAGGTTTCCGACGCTGAAATAGCCTTCGCCTATCATAAGCAAGGAGGGGACGCTAGTGATTCCGAGCTCTATTTGCTTCTTGAGCGATTCTATTAGCTTCTTCGTCGGCTTTACTTTGTAGGCAAGAAGCTTTGCGATCTCACTCGAAACGCTCGGGTTGTTAGGATCCGTTTCTACCATTCTTTCCAATAAACTAAGGTCCATTTCGAATTCCTCTTTTTCGTTTTTCCGAACGGATTTCACGTAAAGCAAGCGCTGGATCTCGGACAATTTCCTAACGGTCCGTTCTCCCCCTAGGTTTTGGCGCAAACCTTCCGAAAGGACTTCGGCGGCTTGTTCTACTCGATTGGCTAATAGCCTTGCATCTGCGACCGCCAATCGATCCGATTCTTTCTCCGATGGAAAATTGATCCTCGACAAAAAATAGTCTTCTGCTTGGTTTGCGGTCGATAGCCTTCCTTCGTTGTCACCGATCCTGGCATAGAGTCTTGCGAGGTCCAAGCTGAATTCAGGCTTGGCAGAAATCGACTGTTTTGCGACCTCAACGGCTTTTCCGTAGTCACCTTGTTCTTCCAGCAGTCGAGCATACAGAAACAGCAAACGAAAGTCCGCATCTTTCCATTTGCGGGCCATTTCTAGGTGGCTGATTAGTTCTTGTTTGGTGATCTTTTCGCCAACGCCTTGATTGATAATAATCGCTTTGGCCAGCCATGCGTTCGCTTGCGGAAAGTTTCCCAATTGGTTTTGGACCACCTCTCGCATTTCCCTTTCGGCTCGTTCGTTTTGTTCCGACAAACACAAAACCAAACCCAGACGGTATTTAACCATTGGATTGTTTGGCTCGATGGAAAGAAAGCGTTTGCTAAGCAATTCGATGTAACGCATTGTGCTGTCAGAAATGGGTGGGACAGCATCCTCGTTCGCGATCGCTGCGGCTCCGATGGCTTTGCTGAAATCGACTTCTTGCTTTTGTTGGCACGCGATCTCGAGTGCCTTGGTAGAGCACAATCGCAAGCTATCGTCGAAAAACAATTCTTTCGGACTGTCTTTGCGATGGAACAAGCACAAACCGAGATTGACATAAATGGCAGCCAACAAAATAACGGAGGGCAGATGCAAAAAAAATCGGGGCCAGCTTCGCGACCATTTCCAACCCCGGCATGCGTCAATCATGCTTCCTATCACACCGATGGGATGGGATAGCAACTCAAGAAGTCCAACAAGCATCCAATCGATATCCGTTCGGAACGAAGGCGTCTTGCCTGCCAGCTTGACATGCGTTCTCCAGCGAAGTGCGATTTTATTCGCGGCGGGCACTCTAAGTACCAAATTGGGCAGGCCACACAGCCAGTTCCAACAGAATGCACACAATGGGGAATCCGGATTGAAGTGCTCAAAAGGAATCGGATGGAAGATGTTAGCGAAAAACTGGTCCAGGCTAACGATCAACATCACTCCGATCAAAAAAAGTCCACACTCCATCCCATAGGACCATGCGTACCAAGTCTCGTTCCGATTTGCCAAGGTGGACAGGGTAACCCATCCACCACTTCGCACGGTCATCCACACGATGCAAGAAAATCCGATGGTAATGCAAGAGGCCAATAGACTGCGTCGAAAGGCGAGTATGCAAAAAAATGAAACCCCCAATAGACTAACGGCGCTATCCCATTTACCGATAGTAGAAAAGTGATCTGCAATTCCACGTCGGAACAAAATGGTCTGATCCGATGTCGCATGCGCCTGGCCGGCCGCATCCGCCAATAGGGAGGTTGTCGCGATGGTAGTCGATTCCAACCATGCGAACAGGCCGCGATTTGCCATTACCTCGATTGCCAACGGGACCAAAAGCGCCAGCCCCAGAAATAAAGGATGCCAAAAGGAATCGCCCCGAATTCTTGCCATACACCAACCCGCAAGCAGGGTGCTGCAAGCAATCCCGCTCCATAGGGGATTTGATAGCGCTACGCTTGAGCATATCAGAAGCGCAGTAAGCGCAAACAAGAGCGTCGCGAAGCCTGTTCGAAATCGAGTTTTGTGCCCACGCCAATTCGATCGGGCTAATGCAATCGCCAGCCCTATGCTTACAAAAGCAAAGCAAATCACACGATCCACGGTGGAAAATAGATTACTCCAAAAGTTCAATCCTGAAACTACAGCCATGCATCCGAGCATAAAAGCAGCCAGGCCGAACCAAACATGGAATGAGCCCTCCCGATTCGCGTTCCTGCGTTGCGATTCTGGGGCTGACGCTGAATCTGCGGTCGGATCGAGTGTTTTCATCGGATCGAGTCTTTACTTTGACGCGGGCATTGCCTGCAAAATGGAAGCATCTGCGTTCGATTGAACCGTACCTATTGTAATTCTATATCCAATGATTCTTTTGCTTTTAAGTTCAAATCGTTCCTGTACCTAGGATGGAGAACGCAGTCCTACCATTTCTAGGAGTTTTAACGCATTGGTCGTCGGCGTTACACCTGGTCGCATGATGTAATCATCGTGGTGCTTTATGCCGGATAAATTGCTCTTATCTCGGTTTGGTAGTTATCCATGTGTTTGGGAACCGCCTGGTGCGGATCCATACAACGTGGTCGTCTGGGGAGAGCAGTCAGCAATGGCTGCTCTTATCCGATATACGTCATTCCTTCCGTCGGACCGAGTTTATCCGTTCGCTCGGGATGCTCGAAATCGATCAGCTTGGTTGAACACATCCCGCAGGGTCACTTCCCGAAAGCTGGTCCGCAGGCTCATGGACGGATCGGTGGGAATGCCCAGCCCGCTCTCCTTGATTTGGTCGATCACCGTCCAGCCGAGGGCGTCGAGTTGATCGAGGAACGGTTTTTCGACAAAAGAGTATTCAGACAAAAGAGTATTCAGACACTTCTACGGCTTCCTTTCTGCAACGGACCTCTCAAGTTTGGCGTAGAACAGCGGCCCTTCAGAAAAAATCCACGGTAAACCCGGATGGACCTTCGTTCTTGGGTAGTGGATCTTGTCAAAGATCCTGCAGCACACGAATCTTTAACAAGATCCACTACGCCCACCCCACTTTGTAGTGTTGAAGACGCACTGGCCCGGATTATTCACCGGAGATTTAACGGTTAGCCGAAAGGCGCTAGCCTCCGGTTATGGCGGAGCGGACAACCGTGGCTATCGCCAAACGGCTAATGTATAATCCGGGCTAACCAGTTATTTTTCCGATAACACTTTTCAAGTCGAAAGGCCGAAATTTGATCGGCTTGCCTTCGATGTCATCCTGAATCAGAACAACATAGCGATCCAGTCGATTCGCTGCGTTCGAGTCGATCAACTGATTCGAATCCGATGCGCTCATTTGCATCAAGATACGCAGTTCGATATCGCGCAACGATTGCCGCGATACCCACCTCGCTATCGTGCCAGCAGAGTCTGCCCAAAGCCAAACATGCATGCCGAGTGCCGGGCCATCGCGCAATAGACTCGCTAGCACCGCGTCCGGCTTGCTGGCACCACCCGCGTCGTCTCCAAACGCAAACTCTTCGTTTCGCCTCAGCTCACGGAATCGGGATAGGTTCGCGACCGCAACCAGCATAGCTGGATAGGGTATGTCGCTTTTTTCGGTGCGCAATTCCAGCTCTTGCTTAAGAAACTCCATGGTCGCATCTATCCCGCGAACGTCACTCACACGCACAGGCACTTTGCTCTTGGCGAGTTGGGAAATCAACATACGCATCGACTCATCTTCGGCCCTGGAACCGTCCAATACCACGACCGACGGCTTCCCATCCAACGGTGCACTCGACGGCCGATAACAGAAACCAGCAATCGAACCCGCCAGCAAACTGGCGGCGCTGGATTCGTCTTGCCCGATGATCATGAAGTTGCGACCAGCGCTACGCGTAAGGGTCTTGGTTACCGGCGGATCAATCGACACGCTATCGCCCAAGATCAGTGGCACAGCCCCTTCATCCATTCGCAATTCACGGATGGCCAGAGAAATACCCTTTTCGTCCCAAACGGCGGGCTTGTGTCCCTCGAAGACAATGCGACGACCAAGGGCGTTGGTGGTCGGCGAATGCGGTACCGGTCTTTGAATCAATTTCTCAAGTCGACTGATCTGGTCATTTTTTTCGATAAACGCCACCTGAAAAGATTGGTTGCTTTCGATTCGGCCCCCCATTTCGTTGTAGATGGCTTGTCCCGAATGCCTAAGTCGTTCGGCTGCCGTGTTGTCTTCGCTTAAGATGAGCATGGCATCGGAGCTATCGCATTGCAACGCAATGCGGACTGCCATTTGCGATAAGGTTGTGCGAGGCAGCGAATAGGCACCACCGAGCGTTTGCGATGCCAGGACCAAGTGCATTCCGAACGATCGACCTTGCCGAACGATTCGATCCATCAACATGGAGGCCTGTTGCGAAAGTTTATCGTCCTCGACAAACAACTCCTGAAATTCATCGATCACCACCAAGATTCGCGGCATTGCATGTTGTGGAAATTTTCGGGAGAGGCTGGGCAAATCCTGAACGCCCCACTGACGAAACGCTTCACCGCGTGCGTGCAAGACGCGATCCAAGTACTCCAGTGTACTGACGCCGAACTCACGTTTGCTTTCGATGCCGATGATATCCGCGTGAGAGAGTGCCACCTCAGCGTAAACTTGAAACTCGACCCCTTTCTTAAAATCGAGGAGCACCAATCGCAGTTGATCGGGCGAGTACTTCATGGCAGCGCTGGTGATCATGGTGTGCAGCATCGACGACTTGCCGGACCCAGTCTTACCGGCGATGAGAACATGCTGCGCCGTCCCGGCTCCGAGACGCATCGATTGAACTCGACCGGCATCGGAAATCCCCAGCGGTATGGCAAGCCCTTCGGCGCTCGAAGCCGTTTGCTGCTCCGCAGATGGCAAGGCGATGGACTCGTACGGGACGATCCGCTTGCCGACATCGGACGCTGCCTTCAAATGATGTTCCATGATCATTTGTAGTCGATCCTCGGATGGTGGACGCTCCGGTGTCAAGGGATACGCAACCAATTCCGGTTGATCCACGAAAGCCTTGGTCTCGGTGTGGAACGAAGTTCCGTCGGCAGCTTGAGTGCGCTCCGGAATGAGTTTTAGACGCAGCCCAAACTCGTTGAGCTTCGATCGATCCGCGAACGACGGCCAAACATACGTATCGGACACTTGTAAAATAACTCCAACGCCGCACCTCCCTCCCGAGGACATGATGGAACACAGAGACTGCCATGAACTGTCGTCTAGGCCGAATGGGAAATTCGACCATACGATCAATCGATAAGGGATGGTCATCGGACCCGCGTTGCGATTGTACTCCAACACATTTGCGTAGCGGTTCCGCAAGCTTTGTTGAATAACATCCTCGACGTGTCGGGCGGTATTGGCGAGCTGTTCGGCGATGTGAAGCGGCTGGGTCCAAACGCGATGATTCACCATGGCCGGATCGATGTCCGCCAAAGCCATCAGCCAGGAAAACTGCTTCCCTAACCCCTCGGGGTCGATAATCGTGATGTTCAGATTACCGGCGGGGACTGAGGTCACAGCTCTCAAAAGCGTGTTGCGAACAATGTTTTCGGCAGTCTCTTTGCAAGCCGCATTCGTTTCGAGAGTAAGCGCACCTTGTGAAACAACATCAAAGAAAACACTCCAGGATTGTTGCGGCGATTCTTCCGGCAACGCTAGACCCTGCACATCGTGTTGGAACTGGGCGAGTGGTTCTATATCTCCAATACGCCATGCCAAGCTGTTCGACAGCCGAGGCCACTCTCCGCTCGAAACCTGATCGGAATCCCAATTGGGAAAATTTTGCATGGATTGGGCTTGAACCTCCTGCATTCGCTTGGCGGCGAGTTTGCAACCATCCAACCAACGCCGCACGGTTCGCTGTTGAGAGCCGTGAAAATTGGACTCCAGCATAGCCAACTCTTGGGCGTGGGCTCGCTCCGAATTTCTTTCGAACTCGGACTGTTGCTTTTCGAGTAATTCCAATTTCGGTTTGCGATCCGTATGGATTCGATGGTGCTTCTCTTTTCTGGATGCTGCAACCGCAATCCGCTTTTCGCTGCTGGATTGTTTCAATGCCTTTTTCGTTGCGTCAAACTCACTGAGGAGCGATGTGCGTTTTTCGCGATGGTCGGTATCGAGGAGTTGTTGGCCGGTCAGGTACTGCTTCTCAACACGATTGATTTCTTGCTGGCAATTGAAGTCCGCGATCCGACGACCTTGAGCAATCACTAAATAGGCCAAGGACTCTTGATCCACCACGTGAGGAAACATTCGACGGATGGTTTGGGTCACCAAGGGGGCAGTTGCAAAGTGAATAACCGCCGTGAATAGTATCGAGCCAATAATTCCGACTATCCCGACAAGGAGAGGTACCGCTCCTCGCTCCCAAGCGATGACAGCCGCGAGTGCGCCCAGCAGAACCCCAAATCCCAAGAACCAGGTGGACCCCATCATTTTGCTGATGGGATGGTTCTCCATCCTCGATATATTGGTAGAGAGAGACTGCTTGATCTCTTCTAATCGCTTTGCAACATGGTTCAAATCGGTGATCGCTTGAATGGCTTCGGCGCTCTCGGGTGTGCAGTTAGACGTTAAGCCTTGCAAAACGCCGTTGCCCGTGCGAATCCCGACCCATTCGCGACACTCGTGCATCTGTTGCTCTATCGTGGAACGCTCCCTATCAAGTTTCGCTTTGATGCTATCGCGAGCGTTTTTTCGGCCCAAACTAGCTTCGTCTCTTTTTTGTTTGAGCTCAGCCGAAACGCTATCGTACTTGTTCTTTTGCGAAAGCTTGTTTTGAATAAATTCGTTTTTCAGTCTCTTGGTTTGCTGCCACTCTTGATTGATATTGAGAAGAGTCTCACGTTCTGCCGCGGCCAACTGTTTTTCGAGCAGCGAATCCCATTCGGTCATGGCCGTTCGCCATCCGGTGGCGTGTTGCGATTCCAACTGGCTTTTTAAACTTACAAACTGACTTTGCGCCCGGTCGCGTTCCGCTGCCAGCGTTTCTCTATCTGCGGTCCGCGAATAGCGAAGTTTCATCAGCCTGGAACGGAGTCCGCGAACCATGAGAATCTGATTCTTGAACAATCGCCCCCCCAGATTTGGACTTGAATGGGTCTTGCGATTGGGATCAGAAACCTTGCTATTGGGATCAGAAACACGGTCGTTATTCATGGCGGGTACCACGGTTAGAGAAGAGATCGCAACCATCCATAACTATACACTAAGCGAAACCCATAAGGCTGATTTCATAGCACCAACGATGTGTCTGAATCGAGCTGGGCTCCGAAATCGGTGAAACGCGGACGCGTCGTTCGGCATCACAAAAATCCAGCCGCCCAATCGACATGCTGAGTTTAATTCGAGCGGGTTCGACAAAAAATTCAATGGCATTTGGACGAATCGATGGCTGGATTGGGGCCAAGAAACGGTACTGAGAACCAAACCATGTGGAACTTTTTGTGTTTTTGCATGCGATATCAAACTTCAACTGACCGATCTTCTGCGTTTCTATGGCCGTGGACCAGTGGCCGTTTCCGGATAAGCCAACGCCCAGCAATACCGGACTCGTACCAGGCGTGAAGCATTCCTCGACCATCTGCTGCATGGGAGGGCTCGCCGGCCATGGCTCCTCCTCCGACCCCTCAATCGATTCTAACAATGGAATATACGAATCTCCAACCGCTATTCCAACGGTGTGCGATAGACGATCTCGCAGCTTGGAATAGCGAACACTCAATGCACCGGCGGATAACGAAATCATGTCAAGTACTGGTAACCATTCTTTGTCCTCGTTCAATAACTCGTAACTTTCAATAAAGCGAGCGGCGATGTGAAAACTGCCAATCATAACCCGATACGCCAATCATAACCCAATACGCCAATCATAACCCGATACGTAAGTGAGGGACCTGCGAAATTGTCCCTCGATTATGCTTCGGATTGGGATATTCCAATCTGCCGCTCGCCTAAGACCACCCCATTTTACCTGCATGAAACGAATCCCGCATCTTGCTCGAACGTGGCTGCGGACCACACCTTCGCTTTTGCCGAATATGCGGTCTATGCCGATCCGGTCGACGATCCTTTTGAGGCAAACCGCACTGATCACGCGCGGGCTAATTCCCATCCACCCGCTTACCCTCGTGCCAAACTACCGGGTTGGCACGAATGTATACCTGTGGAATGAAAAAACGGGTTCCACGGTCAAGTTTCTATCGAGCGAGCAGATTGTCACGGAAAGCACATTCCGCTTCCTGTTAGCAAATCCGAGCCAAAAAGTATTTATAGAGGTCGCTTGTCGTCGCTCCTACCAAGATTACTTGTTCCAACATTGGAAGGACTGGCTGATGGACTCCAGAATTCCCCGCATCCTCAAGACAGCCGTCATTGCGGAAACCCATTTGATGGTTTGTTATCAGCACCACGAGCGTCCTGATGGCAATGGCTTTCTCGTTGGTTTGTTAGGAGACGAAATCCATGACGCGAGCAAGATTTGTGCGTTCGCAAATCGATTTGATGGATTGACCAGTGCGCGTTCCCATCGTGCTGCAATGACCCGATTGGCGGCACTCCGAGTGCTTGAATCCGAAAGAAACACGGCCTTTGATTCGGAGGTAACGAAATGTTTGGAACAAAAAATGAACCAAACTTCAGCGAACTAATCACTGCGCACCCTCTTTCGCTGGCCATACCACCGCAGGTCCAACTCGAACTGCGTCAACGTGGCCCGATTTCGACATGCGACGAAGACGTAAGGGTCGCCCCCAGGTTTCGATGCAAGGGACCGGCTGTACTGGAATGGATTGAGTCCCCAAGCGGATTGCCGCTCCAATTCCCAACCACCCAAGTCATCGTAAGAAACCTTTCGCGAACCGGCTTCTCCGTACTGGCGGATCGACAATGGTTTCCAGAACAAATGGTGAAGATTTATCTCCCCTCAGCCGTTGTTTTGGCGAAAGTCGTGCGTGCTAGGCGATTGGGTAGTCGCTGTTACGACATCGGATTTCGAATCGTTAACTACAGAATTCTAGAAACTGAGCAGTATTCATGACTACTTGGAAATGGAACCGCGCTTCTTACTGAGCCTGCTCTCGCGCCGCTAACAGATCTGTTAGCAGCCCGCTTTTCTGAGGGAGCAAGGTCAGCTTTGTTTTGCAGTCGAGTAGCTTCTGCGTTTCGAGGATCGTAAACATTGCGTCGGAGGTTTCTGGATCCTTACAGATTTTCCGCAAGGCGTTTCCTACAAATTCGGGACGAATCGCAGCGGCCTTTGCAAATTCAATAGCGGCCTTGCGATCCGCGGTACTCGTTATAATGCTGACCTGGTTTGCACCATCCTGCTTGATAGCGGACGTCACTTGCCGCAGCCGGTTGACAACCTTGCTCTCAATTTGCCGAATCATCTCCGCGTCGCGAAAATGAACTTTTCGAATGTAGACCGAACCGAGTCGGTAACCCCACTCATCCGACCTGGGCGAGACTTCTTCACGTACCGTCGAGCTCATACCGTGACGATTGACCATCATGAGGGCCAAGGGCAAATTGCTGAGGCAGCGAACGGTGGAATTCGCAACGTTGGCCGATAAGGAACCTCGCGGATCCATATTCTTGAACAGATAAGCCACTGGGTCACTAATAAACATCTCGTACCAAATTCCGATTCCCATCGGTGCGCCTTCCTCAGAGTTCACCGGTGCACTTCGCAGGTAGACCTGATCCAATCGCATATCGATGACGTAGCACTTGCCAAGCCAATTAACGACCAACGATTTCCACTCAATAAGTGGCCATAGAAAATGAAGGCCCGGCTCTTCGATGATCTCGATGACCTTTCCGAAAAGGACATAAACATGACATCTGCGTTCCTGAACAAGGGTGTATACCCCGAGTAGGCGTCCAACGCCCAACGCGACAGGTACAATTAAGAACGACAATACAAAAGTTATGAAGAATGCGGCAATTCCGTTCATGCGTCCACCTCGACAAAGGCTTGTTCCGAACGTCCGAAGAGTGACATTCTGACATTTCTAACATAAGCCTTGAGAACGCCGGGGCCGCTCTGCTTCAACGACTCGAGCTGGGTTGCCATTCGTTCCAACGGTTCTATCTCTGCCTGAGCTTTTAGGGTTTCAATTTCGACCGCCCGCTTGGATTGGACGATCTTTTGATCGGCGGCGGCTTGCGCCAAACTGATGTCGGATGAAACTTGATTATGCGCCGTGTTAATTGCGGCCAACGCCGATTCAACTTCGGGCGGTGGATCGATTCCAGTGATGAGCGATGCGTCGAGCACCATCCCATACCTTGCCGCAGAAGAACGACACTCGCGATCCATATGTTCGTTCAGGTCACGCAGGTTTTTCCGCAGGTCGTTAATAGAAACGCCAAAGTTAACGCCGGCGTCGGCTGGGGTTTCACCTGCGACAATGTCCTGAACGATCGGAGGAGCTTCGAAGTTCGCGATTCTTTCGCGGAGCACGGACACAAAATAGCCCATCACATGGGAAATGGGGCTTTTGACACCGAACAAGTAAGCGTAAAGATTCGTTTCCGAGACCCCGTAACGAATCTGACCGTCGAGACCAATGTTCAGTTGATCTTTGGTAACGGCTTCTAAGATTGTCCCACCTTGGTTGGCCTGTGGTTCATCAGGATCGTAAGCCATATTCATGGTTGCGGTCGCAATGGAAACCCGATGCACTTGTTGCCAGGGCCATTTCCAGTAGAAGCCGGGTTGGACGATACGGACCTGCGGATAGCAATAGCGTTCTCGCTCGTCCTCGGCCAACACTTCGGCGAACGGTAAAGTCAGGGTGGTCGCTTCCCCTAGCCGATCCGCTCGTCCAAACGTGGTGATTACAGCACGTTGATTTTGGTCGATGATATAAAAACCTGCTACGAAATATCGAATGACAAACCAAACGACAAAACCAGCCGCACATCCCAAAAGAACTTCCATTGGAGCATCCTCGATTGAAAACTCATGACATTACGCATCGCCACAACTCAGCACTCAAGTCTAAGCCAAGTTAAATCCAAGTTCAGTGAATTGCGAGAAACTAAAGCGATTTTTTTGATCGAAAGCTTCTCGCGTCGCGAGGTGTGAAAACATGATCCCTCGTGGCGGATGCTGCCAGCATCCGAGCCGATGCTAGCAGCGTCGGCCACGCCTTCTGCCTCCGACTAGAACGGTTCAACCTGGATGAAGTGTTTCCCTGGTCGAATGCGACTCACTTCAAATTTTCCGTCGTCGTTGGTTTTCGTCGTTGGGGCGTAGTAGCGACTCCCGCGTGCACCCCAGTCTGAACATAAATCGTTACTGGAGTCATATTGGGCGACAGGTCGAACATGATAGCGACCTCAGTTGTAGGCTTCCGATGCCATGGTTTCTTTGCATCCGGTGACGACCAACTTCCGAATGGTTCGGTCGGGCATGCGAAGTATCCGCGAACCATCGCGGGAGTTCCGCTCCCGACTTGCAATTCTTCGACTCCGGGCAGTGCATTCGAGATTTCAATCAGTCCTTCGGCATTCGACACCCCGCGTAGCATGGGATTCGTTCGATGATACAAGTTCAACCCAACCACGGGCTCGTACGTTTCCTCGTCGAGCACTGTAGCGAGAAAGTGGACACCAGCATGGAGTTGCAGATCGAGCGTTTGCACTTCATTCTTGTGCAATTCAATATCCTGAACACGCTCGACCCCATGACGTTCGCTTATGGCGGCGATGGTGTACATTTCCGGATTCAAATAGAGTCGGTAACGCCCGTTCTCATCCGTCAACGTGACGGTCTCACGATTGAAGCTGATGTATTCTCCACGCCAATAAAACGGATGTGCGGCGATGACTTTCGCCTTGGGTATAGGTTTGTTGTTTTCGTCAACGATCTGACCTTCCAGGTAAGTCTTGTTATTGAGAACGACGCAAAGATTGGGCACATCGAGCTTTTGATTTCGCCGATATATCGGAGAATAGCCTTCTTTTGAAAACCGAACCTCCATCGATTGACCTCTTTTCGCCAGTTCAAGCTTATAGCGGAACATACCCTGTTCGTCGGTTGTCGTTTCGTGGCCTGTGAACGCAGGAAATAGGTCGACTTTCGCACCGGCCACTGGCGTCCCATTCTCGTCGACAATCACGCCCGCGAACTCGTTGTCCTGGACGTTTTCGGGAAACTTCAGCGACCAGTCTTTGCTTAGCTCCATCGGTTCTTCTTCTTCTTCAACCTCCCGCTCCTTCGCTGCCAACTGCTTCGCATTTTGCGTCTTGTTTAACTCTGCAAAATTGCGTTGCGCTTCTCGAAGGCTTTCCACTTGTTGACTTTTCAACAGCGCGGATGACTGCTGCGAATTAAAAGTGTTGAATAAACCAGAGATGGAAACAACCAAGCCCAGCGCCACCACCAGTGGCAGCAAGAGGCAGATGATCCATAATCCAATTCCGGCGCAATTCATCCGTTCTGGTTTCGCATCTGACTGCAAATGGCGGCGTATTCGCTTAACCATGATACCGTTCCTGTTTTTATAAGTCACGACTTCTGCCAGTGTTGTGTTTCGTCAAAAACCAATACTAACAGAGGAGTCGTGACATGTTCGAGCAAGGATGCTCAAGATTGGCACCCAACGAATCAGGTCGCATTTTAGATAGAATAAGTGGATTAGCGAAGGTCATTTCTCAGGAAGCAATTACCGCTGCCTTATCGGCCAGTAACAAACAGAGTCGCCATCGATGGCACAGTACTGTATGCTCCTGACTGTGAAGTACATCGACGGATGACAGACCAATTGGACGAAGTGGAATATCCCGCACTAGAGATGATCAACGTGTACATGGTGCAGCATTGCAGCTAGCAGGAGAAACGTTGTCCGTGAACCTTCTTGTTCGAGTTGGTGACGTTTTTGCGATGAGATTCCCAAACGGGAAACTTCTTTTTTCGGGTAGACTTGCCTAGTTTGCTTGCACTAGAATTTGGTCACGTGTAGCACTTCGAGTGGCTGTAGGAACAGAGTTTGAATTCCAATGGTGGGGTCGCTCGGACTGCAAAGAGGAGCGACAACGCCAAAAAAATGCGTCTAGTGCTTCGTCAACGTTAAGAATTTGGGTTGGACAAATTAGCCGTTGGGCGCTAGCCCCGGTTTTTTGTTGCAGGAACCGTGGCTAACGCCAAAACTAAGTTTTGACGAAGCAGTAGCAGAACTTGTTGAAAAATTAAAAAACCAATGATTTCATTGGTTGGATGGGTGGCAGAGCGGTTTAATGCACCGGTCTTGAAAACCGGAGTACGGGTGACTGTACCGTGGGTTCGAATCCCTCCCCATCCGTTGTAAATCATTGCTCAAGTCCACTTTAAGGCTCTTGGAAGCCTCAGTGGCTGGAAACCCGTTTGGAAACCCGTTTGGAAACCCTGCCGGTTTTTCTTGCCAGGTGGAAACCCTGAGCTAAGCTTGGTCTCATGAAGACCAAAGCAAGCCCCCTCACAGTGACGACCAGCAAGTCTGGGCAGGTCCGTTACGTCAAGAAAATCAACGGTAGGCAGTACTACTTCGGGGCGAGGGGCTGCACTGAACAAGAAGCCTTGGATGACTATCTAGCAAGGAAGGACGGAATTCTCGCAGGGAGAGACCCCAAGGAGCATGAAGGCCTGTCATTGGAAATGGCCATCAACAACATTCTGTACGAGAACAAGGCCCGAATGGAAAAGGGCGATATCTCCGAAAAGCATTACCTCGACCATCACGCGGTTTCCAAATACATTTTGGAAACCCTGCCAAGGCAATTGGTGATTGCGACGATTGGACCCAAACACTTTGTATTGCTTCGGCATGGGCTTAGCAAGCTTGCCCCAATCACTCAAAAGAATCGGCTCGCCCGTATCTCGTCAATTTTTCGTCGGGCTATCAAACTCAAGTACTTAAAGGAAATCGACGATGCCGATGCGCTTAAGCCACCATCCGCGAGAATCATTAGACTCGCCAAACCGGAACACGAGATAGTTGAACCCACCCAATTGCGAGCACTCATTGAGGCCTCCAATCGCAATCTAAAAGCTGCCTTGCTACTTGGCCTCAATTGTGCCTACATCAACTGCGATGTATGCAGACTGACGGTAGACGATGCCAATGAAGCCATTGAATCGGGTTGGCTAGGTGGTAGAAGACAGAAGACTGCCATTTCCACGTAGACCGCTTAGCATATCTTTGGCCCGAAACCGTAATTGCATTGCAAGCGGTAATCTGCAGCCAGCGAGGGACCGATGAACACCTTTTACTCACGCAAACCGGCAGGCCGTGGGTTGCACGACAGCAAAATACCATTGCCCGCGAGTTGAAGACACTCGTTGAGACGCAAGGCATACCGCTTACCTTTGCAAGACTCCGCCATCACTTTCAAACCATTGGTGAAGAGAGAACTTTGGACAATGTGGCTGTCAAGCACGTGATGGGCCATTGCGATCACTCAATCAGCAACGTTTATCGTGACCGTGTTTTGAAGGATCGCATTGCTAAAGTCTGCAATGCCGTGCGAGACTGGTATCTTTCAGAGAGTCCTACCCCGACCAAGTGATTTCGGTGGGAATCGAGTGGGCGGAATTTAGCGTCGACGCTGATTCCAATCCGACGGAATGACAGATAGCTTTCGAGGGATTACGAAACACGCAGGCATCTTGCACGCTCAAAGTTGCACCTAGCCGTCTTGGATGCCAACTGGCATTGAGTGTTGGCGACGGAGACGCCCAGCGTCTCGCAGGTAAAAGACCGCTGACAATCAACGCCTGTAACAGGCAAGCCAAGCCCACTATACCGATATTCCCGTCGCCGAAGTGCCGCTGTCTAGGCTTCGTACTATCTGACGCTCACTTGGTGTGAGCGTCTTCAGCCATCGGCCCCCCAACATGCGTCGAATCGGGCGTATATTTTCGTCAATCATTCGGCCTCAGGACAATCGCAATACTTCTTCGATGTTGAGTCTAGCACCGTGTTGTTGCTCTTACTAGTCCTTAATCAAGCGAACGCTTCATCGCCGGAGCTTGATTTTCGCAGCGCAGGGCCGACCGGTCCAGCGTTGCTGGAACAACTTTTTTGATTTGGTTTGCTTCATCTTTTTTTGTTCAGTCTTGGTTGGATGTTTCAATTGCGTTTTGCTTTGGACTTACATGCCCAAGCTCTTTTTGCCAGCACGTTTCCGTAGGGGCAATCGGTCCTAAAGATTCAGTACGCTG
>JANPNA010000371.1:0-23740 GCA_031427235.1 Pirellula sp. | reverse complement strand
AAATTCTCTTTCATCGACCATGCACGACCGGTTTTAAGATCGACTTGTCGCAACGAAAGCATCAGAGCACTTTTGTCTTCAGGCAGGTTTTCCATCGCATACAACCATAGCTGCCGCGTTCCTTTGAGTCGATCATCACCTGCCTCGATCAATTGAACGTTTTCTTGCCTCCGGACCTTGTCGACCGCTTCGCCTAGATACTTGCTAACGTGAGATTTATCATGCACGATTGCCGCATCTGGACACGCAGCCCGAGTCGCCTCCATGAAAGGAGACCACATATCCATCGAGAATGTTCCTTGCCCCTTGGTCATGCTTCGCAAGTCGGTGGCGTAACCGAACGTGTTAGCTAACGGGACTTCGGCACTGATGTACGAAACTCGGTTTCGTGCATCGGTTTGTGTCACCAAACCGCGCCTAGAGATGATGTCCCCTACAACAGGTCCTTGATCATTCTCAGGGCATTCAATGTCGCACTTCATGATCGGTTCAAGCAACACCGGATTGGCCGCACGCATCGTTTCGCGGAAGCAATCGCAAGCTGCGATATAAAATGCGCGCTCGCTGGAATCCACGTCGTGATAACTTCCGTCCATCAATTCCATCTTGACTCCCACCACAGGGAATTCGGCAAGCGGTCCCTTGAGAAGCGAATCACGGAAGCCCTTTTCCACAGGTGGAATAAACTGCTTTGGAATGCTACCGGTGCCAGGCACCGATGGTGCTGTCGCCGAACAAGGATTGCTGAGCGATTTAAGGGATAAGTGATTGACTCAGTTCGCACGCCCGCGTTTCACTTTCGGTGTGCCACACGTTATTGTCGCCTTTTTGCTGAGCATTAGTGGGTTATTGAGACACACTTTCGCGGAGCGAAAGGCGACAATGATGCCGCACCTGTTTCATTTCATGAATGGAGGATTTGCCCCAACGGATCCAATGGGTAAATGGGGCGTCGGACATGTTGATATGCAAAGGCTGTTAGTCGCGATTGACAGGGCCCTGGCGTCTCCACCCACGCGTGACGGGATGCGATTGGATCGTATGCCTTGCGATGCGCCACAGCCGCTTTCACACCGATTACCGATAGCTTCTCTGGATCGATACCAACATGCCTCCATTGCCCTAAGTCCATCGGTGGTGTCCGTCGACTTGTCAATAATATCCTTACCCCGCCATGCCGCACCAAAGCACACCTCCCCATGTCGAAGCGATCGCCGCACAAACTCGCAAGATGACTCTGTTTGTCCTCCAACTCAAATGTCCCCTCGCAGAGTCGGAGCAGTTCGCAATCGAGTTCCAGCGATTCCTTATTCCATTGGTTACCGTGACCGAGCTTGAGCGTTATCGAATCACCGATGGACATGTTTTCCAAGAGTTTAACCGAACTTGCATCGCAAAGACAAACCGCAGCGTTGCGGATATCGTACTTCAATAACCCTCGAAGCAAACCTGTCCCGTCCCCAGGTGCACCCGCTCCAATATTGTCCGATGGCTCAGCCAGCACGGTCAACCCCGATAGTTTGCCGCGTTGAGCCAAATCTCGCAGTTCGAGGAGGACTTCGTCCAACGGCGCTTCCAGGACGTTCCCTTCGTCCGCATGCTGGACTGCCAGATCCACTAGGGAACGCAAAGCGACACGCGCGGTCGCTTCGTCGCCCGTTGTGGCGATGGAAAAACTAACGCCTGTATCCGGTGAATCCGCGAACGCAAATCCCGCATTCACATTCACCACCCAAAACTCGGGATGCTCCAATTCGAGCCGCCTAGCCAATTGCAATAGACCATGCATCGGGGGGCTTGCTGAAGCGGTTCCTGTGGGAGGCCAGATAATAGGACATTGAGCCATAAACTGGCGAGGCTCCACCCCTTCTAGAAGCGATCGCTGCAAAAGGGCACCAGCCCGCACCGCTGAGTCGCGCGCGTCCCAATGCGGATTCTCGCGATAGGCGACCAAGCAGTCCGACAAAGTTGCCATGGTGTTCGAGTAAATCGCATGCAAATCATAGACACCAAAGATCGGCAAGGTTGAAGCGCCTGGCATCTCACGAATCCGGCGCAGCAACTCCCCCTCAACATCGCGATAGCTCTGGGAAACAAACGCTCCATGCAAGACTAAGAAAATGGCATCCACACCCGCAGCGATTGGTTCGCTCGCATGATCTATCCAGCGTGCCCAATACTTGTCGAAAACTTCGTCGTGTACCGTGGCACTTGGGACCGCGGTGGCCATGACCGTTGGAATGACGTCCCAGTTTTGCAGGTTTGCAAACTCCAAAATACCACCGAGCGGAGAGGCATCGCCGCGCGCTTGGAATAGATCCACCCCTTCCCTCACATCGAATGCATCCCAGGTGGTCAAACCGTCGAGAAAGGTATGCGTTTCATGAAACAATCCGGCCAGCACAATTCTAAATCGTCTGCCTTCATTCGATTTTGCAACCGTTGATTTTTCGCTGCTTGTCGCCATGGCTTGGAACTACCATCACTTTCAAAGGAGACAACTGACTTGCGTTCTGTAAGATGGAATACTATCCTACAGGGCGATAAATCATTCATCTAGTAAGGGTAATTGCCCTTCGTGTCACCACTGTAGGTAAGTCTGCAGCCATATGAACCAGGATAGTACTCGTGATTCAAACCCGCGATTTGCTTCATTGCCGATCTCGCTCTCCAAAATCCGTGAGCAGCTTTCGGTGCCGCTCCTTTGCGATGCGCTCGATTCGATTGGGCTAAGGCGTCAATCGCCGCGATTGCCCATTGTCTCGCTGACGGTCGACGGTTGTCTTTTGATCGGACGAGCCAAGACAACGCTCTGGGCGGATATGGCCCATGAAGATCCGAACCCATATGCCTTGGAATTGGAGGCCGTCGATTCCTGCCAACAAGATGACGTAATCGTTTGTGCAGCCGGGGGATCAATGCGGTCGGGTATCTGGGGGGAACTGCTTTCTACTGCCGCAGTAAACCGTAGATGCGCCGGTGTGATTGTCGATGGGGCGGTCAGAGACATTGTCCAAATGCGGACGATGCGATTTCCAGTATTTGCCCGCGGCACCAATCCCTATGACAGTCGAAATCGACAGCGAATCGTCGATCTCGATGTGACGATCGAACTAGATGGCGTTAGTATTGCACCGGGTGACTTGATCGCCGCGGACCTTGACGGTTTTGTCGTAGTTCCGCAAGCTGTAGAGCATCAAGTTGTCTTGGCCGCTTGGGAAAAAGTTCAAGCAGAAAACAAAGTTAGATCCGCAATCTCGGCTGGCATGTCCGCAACCGAAGCATTCAAAACGTTTGGAGTCCTTTAGGCGAACGGCACTACGTACTTTCCTCTCGTTTGCTGTGTGATTGCAGTGGGGATTTTCAATTGCATCGCCTTCTCCATCGGTTTCTTTGTCTTTGTCCAATGGATGTACTTCTTCACAACAGCCGCAATCGTTGGGCAGATACTTTTCTGCCTGCTGCTTGGCGGTCTGCTAAGCGACTATTGGGTTAAAGGTATCGCATTTTTCTTCGTTGCAACCCTCTTGATACTAGTTCCAACGGCCCACATCGCGTTTCGTTACAAGGTACGCCAACAGCGTTGGATGGGTTATGGACTCCTTTTTAGCATCATCGATAGGGGATTGCTTCCCTTGATGCTTGCGGCGGCGGGACTGAGTGCATGGGCTTAAGCTCTAGCAATGCCTTTGGGACTTTTCATTACTTTGTTGCCGGGCCTAAGGGCATTACGAATGAGTGGCTATGAGTTCGCCTCGCGAGCCCCAAAGCCGAATTGTCATCAACGGAAGTTGACGAACAAGCCATCCCTGCCAGCAAGCGAACTAGACGTCGATGGGCATTGTGCGTTCTTGCTTTTGCGGCGATTTCTAGTTTAAGCCTCATGATCCTCGACACGTTCAAGCTTCGGTCCGAAAGGGAGTTGTTCGAACTTAATCAAACTCTTCAAAAACGAGGCGATTCAATGGATGTTTTGGGCCGTACGATCGTTGAGCTAAAACTGAGTCCCACAACCACCGATGAATCGCTCGCGAACCTTGAAGGTTTCCAGGATGTGCAAACCCTCTCGCTTGCCAACACGCAGGTCGCTCGACTTAAGCGGTTTGAAAATCACAGACGACCAGTTGCCTCTTTTGGCTAGTGGCAACTTGGCAACACACGAGGCGAGTAGGCATCCTGCCTGCCAGTCAGAAAGTCGTGCGAAATCCGCAAGCTGGAAGCGTACGCCACATTTACCAACTGTATTCGTCAATTGCAATCGCCTTGGCCTCAATCAATAGGTACGTTAGACATGCCAGAAAAGGAACCACAGAGACTCGAACGGACACAGCTTTTAAATCAGCCTTAAAGCGAGGCAGGTTTGCTGATACGAAACTTCGAGTTCGAGCGAAATGGCTTTGTCGCTATCTAGCCATATCGGCAGTAGAGGCAATGGTTGGCCAACCACCATCGGATAGGCCCATGATTCAAATCGCGAGCGTGTGGCTAGAGCGTGACTGCGGCATGTGACGGCGTAAGTCGATGGCGGCTACCAGTTTTCGACCGCGTTGCTGGTCAAAGATCAATACTTCGTATTCCAAATGGACTCGAGGCTCCGCTGTGTACTGTTCAGGCAACGATTTGCAAAGTTCCATGCCTATGGTCATGGGCCAGCCACCATGGAAACCTTCCCAGGATCCCTTGTTGAAAATCGGAGGTCGAAAGTGGTCTAGTAGCGGCATAAAGTTCGGACTCCGTGGCTTCAATGTTTAGTACTACCATTGTAACCCAGCATTGCGGCTACTGGGAAACGACGAAGAAGAACTTGCAGAATGTGTGTTGGCCGTGTCAGTCGATTCCTCGAATTCCATCACTTTTCATCGAAAGGAACGTTGGTTCTCGGATACACGGATTCTGAAAGATCCATGTGATAGACGATTCCTTTGTAAGTCACCACATAAATCTCGCCGCGTTGGTCAGTCCCAAACGAGGCGATTCCGTTGGGTGCAACACCAATTCGATAAACGCTCTCGAGCTTCCCGTCCTGTTGTCGCAATCCCCAGATCAATCGTGTGTTGTAGTCGCCGAAAATATAGACGCCGTCATAAGAAGGACTTCGACTGCCTCGGTACACATAGCCGCCAGTTATCGAAAAGCCGAGTCCATGAGGGTAAGCGAAAACAGGGTCTTGGTATTTCTCCTCAGCTCGAGCATATTCACTGGAAAAGGGGATGAAGGCCTCTCGCACATTCCATCCATGGTTGTCACCACGGTGCACAATTGCGACTTCTTCAAACTTGTCCTGCCCAACATCACCGACATACAGTTCGCCAGTCTTTGCGTCGAAGCTGAATCGCCAAGGTTCACGGAAGCCGATCGCCCAAGTCTCAGCTCGCACGGTCGGATCCGTTCGATGAGCCTCCCAAAAAGGGTTATCCTTGGGAATGGAGTATGACAAACCGTCATCTCTGTGATCGACATCGATTCTCACCATGGAACCCAACAAAATGCGCGGATTTTGTGAGTATCCATTGGGATCTTTCTGCGGGCCGCCGTCGCCGAAGGCCGCGTACAGCATACCATCAAGCCCGAAGTCGATACATCCCCCGTTGTGATTGCCTGCCGGTTGAAACGTCTCTAGCAATCTGCGTGATGGTTCACCTGAGTCTTTTAACCCATTCGGAGTGGCTTTCCGCTCCGCCACTGTTGTCTTGACTTGGCCTTCTTCTTGAACTTCATATTCGAGGAAATACCGACGATTTTCGACGAACTTGGGATGGAAAGTGATGCACATCAAGCCTTGATTGGCACCTGTATGTACTTCTTCGCCCAGCTCAAGAAAAAGCTCCTTGCGAACGAGACCATCCTCTCGTAGCAGTCTCCAGATTCGCCGGGTCATATGTTCGATCACGAGCATGTCACTGTCCGTGCCTGGTAATGCTCCACACCAAACGGGATTCTCGAAATTCAGTTCCGGCGGGTGGATCGCTTCGAGGTTCACAGGTGTTCTCAAGGATGGGATAGAAATCTTTCGACCACCGTCCGCGTAACCTTCATGGAGAGAGAATTTTAGTATCTTCAAATAGGCCATCAAATCCGCAAACTCAGCCTTGGTGAGCGTATTCTGCAAGTCGGCAGGCATAAACGAAGTGGAGACTTCTTTCATTTCTTCGATGTCCTTCCTTTTGATGGTGTTGATCTTGCCTTGTCCGTCGACCAGCTTGACCTCGATCTGATTGGATCGTTCCATTCGACCGGCAAACGCAGTCCCGTCTTTTGTCAAAATCTTGACTTGTTCAAAACCCTGCGCGATGAATTCGCTCGGATAGAGGATCTGTCGGGCGAGTTGCTCTACGGGATACTTATCCGCGATTCCATCCAAGTTAGGACCGCTCCTTTCCATTCCGGTAAGCAAATGACATTTGCTGCACAACGCCTTTTCCGGATGGTTGAACAGCGCTTTGCCGCGTTCAGCATCGCCTACATTCTCCAGTGCGTATCGCAGATACTCCTGACGCAACGAATCGTCGGGGCTGACAACTGCATCGTAGCCGTGACATCGCACCTCGACGAGTACTGCATTTAGTAGCGCCAGAAAGAAGAAAGCGGTCCTCAGGGAAATCATCACTGCGTCCGTTCCTTCACACGTAAGTCTCGCCAAAATATCGTACCTTCTTTGCCTTTATAATGGAGTGAGCAACTAGTTGGGATTTTCATACCAAACCACGTTATTGCTGGCACGCCCAGCAACGACCAAATCCAAATCACCATCTTGGTCCATATCGATGACGCGAATGTCGTAGGCTTGCTGATTCTCACCGATCAGATGGGACTTGAAGTTACCTCGTCCATCGTTCTCGTACCACATGGCCCGTTCACTGCCGTAAGCGACTGTTGCCACGTCGACATCTCCGTCCCGATCCAAGTCGATTGCCGCCAAGCAATGTGGCTCACGCAATGCGCCGTCGATGCTGTGTTCAGTCCAAGAGGCGGAGTCCGATTGTCGCTCGAACCATACGACGCCCACCCCGTGGCCTCGTGACGCGATGAGATCCATTTTTCCGTCACCATTGACATCTGCGGGATGGATATTGGTCGCGCCGGGTTGTTTGTCTGACACCATTTCTTTCTTCCAAGGTTGAGTAGGATCCTTGCCCGCCTGCCACCAAGCAAACCATTGGCCGTCAGCTCCCGCCTTGGTACCATCCCCTTTTGCGCCCGCGGCTGCATCTGGCAAGCCGTCCCCGTTAATGTCACCAATGCCCAAGTAATGAGACAGGCCGGGAGCATCCCCCGCAGCGAACGCGAACCGCTCCCAACGTTCTGCTGTTAGCGGTTTGCTGGGAATGCGATACCAGACCAGTGAATACGGGAATGGCTCCGTTGGTTGAGCACTGGTCGCCAACAAGTCCAGACGTCCAACATTGTCGACGTTTCCAACAAGTAGGCCGTGAACGCCGTTGACTTGATCGTCGATGAGGCGTTCATTCCAGCGATCGGTGAGTGGATTTGCAGGGCACTCCAACCAAACGATGCGACCCGGATTATAGGGAGTGCCAACAACGTCAAGATCACCGTCCCCATCGACATCCATCGATTCGCTATGTATCCAATCCATACTTGCTGAGCCCAGCATAATAGGCTTCCAATCAGGAGCGACTAGCAATTGTGTTTTCTTGCCTGCATTGCAAACAATGTCGATTAGACCATCACCAGTAAAATCGCCTGCAATCGCAGTCATGCATGGTGCGCCCTCAAATACGACGTGCTTCGTCCACTTGCTAGTCTTTAGCGATTCATTGGCTTGTCCGTTAACCGACGTGCGATCGCTTTCCATCGACAACAGCGCCGATGCAAATCGCTTTCCAACCTCCATGGTCCCTTCACTATTGAAGTGAACGTCATTGGCCAGCCCCACTCCGGTGGTATCAACATAGCGGCAATCGCTGAACTCGCGACCGACTTGTTTTTGTGCCGCGATGATGTCCGGCATGAACTTATTTTTTCTTTCGTGAAAATGGACGTTAACAGAAACAAGGATCGGTAGTCGTTCGGCTTTGAGATCGCGTCGCAGCGTTGCAAACAACGCCTGCAGTCGCTGCGCGTATTTGGGTGCATCTGTTTCGTTTGCGTCGGACTCACCTTGTACCCATAAGAGCCCTCGGAAGTTGACTTTCATTCCTTCGGCTTCGGCGAGCGTTTGGGCGGCACGCACTTCTTCGAGCAACGCTCGATAGCACGCGCCGCGTTGTTCTTCACCCGTTGGGTCCCAATCGTCGGCGACACTGGTACCACTCAAGGCTACTTTCACCACAGCAAGTTCGCTCTCCCGACCGAGTTGTTGGTCTCGTCGTTTGAGCTTGCGAGCGAACGATATCTCGGGACCGAAGCCACCTAATGGATTGACAAAATTGCCGTATTGGCGAGGCTCCGATTTCGGCCCTGGATTGCCAAGCGGTTGGACGGTGAGCCGTGTCCACTCCGTTCGAGACGACATCGAGTCACGATCGTCAGGCGGAGGATCGCCGACACGAAAACGAAATCGTATCAACGCATCCAACTCATCCTTACCAAGCCTAGCTGGGTCGGTATCGAAACCCGTCGCATTGGATTGCCCAGCGACGATCAGGAAATCGATACTCTTAGTTTTCTCGGTCGCCAATGCCAAGCTGCATGTCGCCAACAAGTTAATGGAGATTAAAAAGGCCAATCGATGATCGAAACATGGGGTGTGCATTGCGAAACGTCCTTATCCTGGCGTTTTCAACGAGGCTGAATATTGCCGCGATGTTCTTTCGAAGTGAACTGTCCGAGTCCCCATTGTACTGGAAAAAGGCTCGCCGTAGATCGGTGACTTGACAGCACGGCTCGCACTCATGGAGGAGTTCAGGGGCTTGCCGTGGGGAGCCGCTTGGAACCAATAGGGCCTAACTGCCGAGTTTTCGTTGGGCCTGAAATGGCTCGAAGAAGTTCGACGCTATGAACACGCAGTACTGTCAAAGCGTTAGACGGTTCTTTCAAACCAATCACATCCTCTCACAGTCTATCCGGAAAAGATTTCCTTTTTTTTGAGTTTATACGTCGGCATCGCGATAGTTGAAATTGGGACTTTTTGCTGGAGAGCACCTTCGTAGCATGACTCCGATGTGACTGATTTTGATCATGGACTCGCTAGAATCCGGTCGATGTTCGTAATCCTTGCTGTTACGACGACAACGACTGTGCCATGCGTTGCTGCGCTCTACAACCCAAGGTATGCGAATGGGACTAAAGCCTTTGCTTCCCTGCGGTGGCTTCTTCACTTCGATTGACCAAGCGGGACGCTCTCGCTCGACTACGAGTGGTGCCGCCGTACCGTCGTCAGCATTGGCTCCAGTGACCACAACTGCGATGAGAAACCCAAGCACGTCGACCAGCAAATGTCGCTTTCTACCCTTGATTTCTTGCCTCCATCGTAGCCCCGTTCGTCTCCACCGACCTCGGTTGTTTTCGCCGATTGGCTATCGATGCAAGCTTCGCTGGGTGTTGCTTCACGTCCAGCTTGTACACGAATGCGGGTGCGCAAGGCAGTCAGGATTTTGTCCAAGGTGCCGTCGTCTCGCCATTTTGCGAAGTAGTCATACACCGTACTCTTTGGAACCAAATCATGCGGAAGCTCATCCGTAACATCCGTAGCGTATTTTTTCCGTGTTAATGATATCAGGCATCGCGCAGTCCTTTGCAACGTAGAATTGAGGGGAGACTCCTAACTCTCGCAAATTTCAGGCTTTACAGCAATTCCAATTTCCGGATAGACTCTAGTCAAAGATCAAAACTACCGTCCTATGTTCGGCGTTCCTGCCGCTCGCCGTCCCGCTTCGAATCCTCGATCGACATGTCATTCTCGTCCAGGATCCTTTCCGCATCCGGGAGACTAGTTTGCCGCCAGACGCAATGTCGACTACGATCGACTGACGGCAGATCCCTCAATCAATGCAATAGACGAAAGCCGAGCGGTAATGACTCGCCAACAATCGAATCCTCGCTAGCCTGATCCAGTCCACCCCCGCGAAGAATCAAATCAATGTGCAATGCAGGCGAACTCAACTGAGTTAATCGGGCAGCAACCCGTTCCCGCAACGACGACGGAACATCGCGATATCGATCGTCGGTCCGGCGAGTCATCTGCATCAAGCATAGTGAAAACATGCCTGCATTTTTTGCGATCCAAGCCTCGTCCAATTTCAATAGCTTGTCCCCCCAGGTCTGCACGCGCGAGGCACTTACGACTTGCTGCAACGTTGCATAGACGGGGGTCCGACTTCCTATTCGTCCAAGGGTCCAAAGCAACGGCCCGTGGACCGCTTCGAGCTTCTTCCTGCCGAACGACTGCAATATCTGTTCGGCGACCGTCGACTTTTCGTCCATCGTCAGCCATTCCAAAGACCCTACCAATCGCATCAATTCAATCGCCACATTGGTATTGGATGTTTGCGATTGAGTGCCACCCGCAAGTACCGGCCTGACTCTGGCCCAGCAATCTTGGAACAGAGCCCTCTGCTGGCCCGGGGTGAATCCGCCAGCGATGCGTCGCCAGAGCACAATCGTTTCCGAAGCGTTCGTGGTTGTTCGGTGCAACAATTTGTTATGGACACTCCGCCAGGTTGAATTCACACGCCAATCATCAGCTGCTAAGCCAAACCCAGGCCGCAAGCACCAACCGACCATGTTGAGCCAACGCGATTCATGCTCCGCCGAAATCTTGCGGTACGCTTGATGGTCCATCAGGTATCGCCACATCTCCCTCAAAAGCGTTGAACTCCAATCTCGCCTGGCAATGCCGATTCTTTCGGTGAGGTAGGAAACCCCCAGCTTCGGCAGAATCGAAGGCGAATCGCCAAATACCTGCTCCATGGCTTCGATGGCCACCTGAACTTGTGTCGACTGGGCGGTTTCGATCCATCCCGTTTGCTGACCACTCGACGACACGTTATCGGAAGTAGACATCCGAACGTCAAACTCTAGCTTCCAGCTTGTTTTCGGATCTAGCGTTTGCGTTGCAGGATTCGCTTCGGACCGCGGTGCGACCACCAAGTTCATGGCGAGTGTTCCGATTTCACTCAATTCGGATTCGAGGACGACCGGGACCGACTGCTGCAGTCTTCGATTCCCCATTTCCAGCACGGTTCGAATGGGTGGCATGGCTGTCATCGACTCGATATCGACGGAAACAATCTGTCCGATTTCGTGAATGAGATTGGTACTGCTATGAAACAAAGGAAACTGCACGGGTTGTCCAACCGTCAAGTGAAAGGGATGTTCCTCCATTCGAAAACGGTCGAGCGGCATCGCGTTCGCAGGCATTACGCACATGGCTCGCGGTGGCGACTGTTCGATGAGCAGGTAGTACGCTCGAGCCAGTCTTGCGTCGATGCGAACCCCCTCACCGCGACGCACTTGTCCGAAATACGCGGCTCCCTGGGCCACCGCCAAGTCCAAGCGATTTCCTTCCAACAAGTCTGGTTTCCATGCGTCCTGCGTGGGAGGGGCAGAACCGGTCGAGGCATCAGCTTGAAACCAATTGGCAATTTGATCGAGGAGGGCTTGTCGGATTTGTGTTGACTCGAGCACGCCACCGTTAAAGAGAACCCAGTCGGGCCTCGCCGCTTGCAGATCGGTTAGTTGCTCATGAACACTCTCGTCGCGACCCGCCCAACGGTGTTCCCACAAGAATGCCGCCAAATGTTTGTTGACGTTGGGGTCGGCTGCGTATGGCAATCCGAACTCCTGAAACCCTTCGCCAGCTTTGTCAGGGCGTTCAAGTAGGCTGACACTACCAAAGAAGCCATCGACAAGCAGTTTCCGAGCCCATTTCAGTTCAATGGATAGAGTACGCATGTTCTCGATCAGTTTGGAGCCGCTTCCCGGTAACGACATCTTGTATACGGCTGGAGGGTTTTGCCCCAGCAGCGTTTCTTTGGCAGCTCGGCACTGGGCTTTGAGCGCATCCCATTGCCGGGGCCGCAATCGATCTTGCCCAGGCGAGTCTGCCAACAGTTGTTGCTCGAGCGATCGTGCCAGGGCCAAGTCAAGATTGTCGCCACCTAGCATCAAATGCTCTCCCACTGCAACGCGATGTAAGCCGAAGGCTGCTTGCAGCGATTCTCCCACCGACTGGCTCAAGTCGATCGCTTCCGACGATTCAATCGCCTTCGGATCTGGCTTTGGCGTTGTTGCATGCGATGTTGGAACCGATGGTTTGGTTTCAACCACGCGAATCAGCGTAAAGTCGGTGGTACCTCCACCGATATCGCAGACGAGGATGCTCTGCCCCGGATGCATGCATTGTGTCCAAGTGTCTTGATGGCGAACCAGCCAAGCATAGAACGCCGCTTGCGGTTCTTCGATCAAGATGACGTTGGGCAATCCCGCTTCCGTTGCGGCTTGAATGGTCAGTCGCCTCGCAACTTCATCGAACGAAGCGGGCAAGGTTACAATGACGTCTTGTTGTGCTAGTGGTTCGCCCGGATGATCACGGTCCCACATGCGTCGGATATGTTCCAAGTAGCGGCGACTGGCTTGCACCGGCGAGAGCATTTGCACTCCGTCGTCGGCACTCCATGGGAGCAAGTCCGACGTTCGGTCCACCAGCGGATGGCACAGCCAACTCTTCGCAGACGCAATGCAACGGCCCGGCATCTGAACTCCGCGTTGCCGAGCAAAGGCTCCGACAACGCTTAAATGTTCGCCATCCGAAAATTGAAATCGGGAGTTGATTTGCGAGGATTCGGCTGCTGTTAGTTCATAGTGAAACGAGGGCAGGGTATCGGAGAACTGGCTCGTTTGGAAATCGACCATTTGCTCGATGCGGAAGATTTCCAAGAGGGGTTTGCTGTTGTGCGTATCCATGAACGCAACGGCGCAGTTCGTGGTTCCAAGGTCGATGCCTACAACGTAACGACTGAACCGTCGTTCAAAGGCGGCATCTAGTTGCGAGAGTTCTTCCTGGTGTTCGTCGGTCACGATTTGAGAATTCACGAAAGAGGAGCGGTAGGTTTGCGAGCGAGAGTCATGGCGGCGGGCAATAGTTCATTCAGGAGAACGGGGCCGATGAGGTCTGTGTTGTTTAGGTAGCCACTCCACACACGAAGCTGCGGTGCAAACTCATGTACGAATTGCCGGCAGACTCCGCACATGGTAACTCGCTCGGGCGAGACAACGACCATCGAATCCCATTCGAGGTCGCGATGAAGGATGGCTTGCGAGGCGGCGACACGTTCGGCGCAGATGGTCACGGAGTACGAAGCGTTTTCGACATTGCAGCCGCAATAGATTCTGCCACTCTTCGAGAGGAGCGCACATCCGACGGCGAAGTTACTGTAAGGGTTGTAGGCAGACAGCGCGGCGTTTTGTGCGGCCGCCACGAGTTCCTGCAGTTTCGCTTTGTCGAGCGGTCCTGAGTCCAGAGGTTGTTTCATCGTTGGTGTGCTTTCGAACTTAAGGTTTGGCGAAGTATTAGGTCCGGGTATTAGGTCCGGATGACCTTTTTCAGAATCCAGTCGGCCAAGCTTGGCCAAAGGTTGCCTATCGCGGCCAACCATGCGGCTTTGATTGGATGGACGAGTTCTTTTTGGCGTCGATGGGCTGCGTCGAGGATTTTTTGGCACAGGATCTTGGGGGCAATCGTTCGGAGTTTGACTCCGCCACCGGGTGCTGTTGCAGATGCATTTGCGAGTCCTCTTTGTTCCACGAGTTTTTGGTAACGAGACCCGCTGTCTTCCCTCGCGATGGGGCCAGGGCAAACGAGCAATACATGTACGCCGAAACTAGCAAGTTCGACTCGCAACTGGCGTGACATAGCGGTTAGTGCCGACTTGGCGATGGAGTAGCCGCCCATGCCAGGCGCAGGGACGAGGCCAGCCAGCGACCCGATGTTGACAATCGTTCCGCGTGCCCGTTTGAGTGAATCGAGCGCCATGCGAGTCATGTTCCAAGTACAGATGAGATTGTCGTTGAGCATGGAGGCAAGCTCGATATCGCTCAATTGTTCCAACGGTCCACGGTCCGATCGACCGACGGCATTGAGGAGCATGTCGATATTGTTGGAGGCGAACCATTCCTGTAATTTGGTCTCGTCGCTGGATTCGGGATGGGTTGACGACCTCAAGCTCAGGTCAACCGAATAGATGGACGCAGAATTTGCTCCCTGTTCCAAAGCGATGGCTTTGGCGTTTTTAAGTCGTGGGATATCGCGACCGACGATAAGAAGATTTGCCTTTTGCTGAGCGGCAGCGATGACCAATTGCAGTCCCAGCCCAGACGTACCGCCGCAGACCACGATCCAACGTCCAGTCCACGGCTCAACTTTTCCCATTCAAAAACTTCCAATTGGAGCAATAAAGTTCAATTCAATTCGGTTCCAACGCAGTGTTCAGCCTTAAAGTGAACGGCAGACCTGAGTATCCCAACCCGAAGCGTAAGCAAGGGACAATTCCGCAGGTCCCTCACTCACGTATCGGGTTATGATTGGTAGTTTTCACATCGCCGCTCGTCTAAAGAAGCGAACTTGCCCGCAAATCTCGCATTCGGTTGAGTTGCAGCCACCCAGTTTACCATCCCTCGCCATAAATCAAATCGCCAACCTGCCATAGCCAAAAGGACCCGAAATCTAGACAATACCCCGAAAGTCTGCGAATGGATCGCGGTACGAACACTCTTTTTTCAAATTCGATTCCAAATGCCAAGAAACACGTTAAGCGAAGCTCGAACCAAGATTGTCGCCACGGTTGGCCCAGCTTGCGAGGAAGAAGCGATTCTGGCAGAGCTCGTTTCTCACGGGGTCGACATCTTTCGAATCAATGCGGCCCACGGAACACAAACGGACTTTGCTAGGGTCATGGGCAAGATCCAACGGGTCCGAGAAGTGACGGGATTCCCGGTCGGCGTCCTGCTGGATTTGGCTGGCCCCAAGATCCGGCTCGGCAAACTCCTTCAGGACCCGCTCGAAGTGGACGTTGGAAGCGAACTGACCTTTATTCGCGGCGATGTGTCTGGTTCACCTACCGAACTAACCAGCAACTACGCAAAGTTGGTGGACGAACTGAAGCTTGGAGATCCTGTCATGTTGGCAGACGGCATGATCTCAATGCAAGTGGTGGACAAGCAACGGGACAGGGTGCGATGCCTGGTCTCAGTCCGTGGGACGATCCGGTCCAAGCAAGGGATCAATTTACCAGGCACTTCCCTTTCGGTTTCCTCCATGCGTCCAGAGGATGTTTCCAACGCGTTGTGGGCGGCCAAGAACGACGTCGACTTCATCAGCTTGTCTTTTGTCCGTTCGGCGCAAGATGTATCGTCGCTCAAAAATCTGCTGGCATCGATGGACGCTCAAGCGTTGGTGATTGCCAAGATCGAGAAACGCGAAGCCTTGGAGTGTTTGGAGGACATTGTCGATGCCGCCGACGGCGTGATGGTTGCGCGCGGGGACTTGGGGGTGGAAATCGATGTAGCGGACACACCTGTAGCCCAAAAGCGAATCATCCAAGTCTGCCGAGAACGACTCAAGCCCGTCATCGTCGCGACTCAAATGCTGGAGAGCATGCATCACAATCGGCGGCCAACGCGGGCCGAAGCCAGCGACGTGGCCAATGCGATTTTAGATGGGGCGGATGCATGCATGCTCAGCGGCGAGACTGCTATCGGTGATTTTCCAGTGATTACTGTCGACACCATGAATCGGATCATGCTCAGCACGGAAAAGATGCTCAAAACGCAACCGCAGGACTCGAAGACGAGATTTTTTTCGCGAGTGCACCCTATCACGGCGGCGGTTACGCACAACGCCGCAAACATTGCAGAAGCCATCGATGCCAAGCTAGTCGTCGTTGCGAGTCGAACGGGTGGCACCGCATGGGTTAAATCGAAGCAACGCAACTACATTCCCACGCTTGGTGTCAGCGACTCGGACCACACGCTTCGACGCATGTGCTTGTTCTGGGGCATCATGCCACACAAAGTCAGCAATCTGGACAATCCCGAAGCCTTGTTCGACGAAGTGACGAAGTGGGCAGTCGAACGACGCATGCTCGAAGCGGGCGACCGCGTCGTCTACGTTACAGGCACAGGCTTAATCAACAACACACACAATTTGCTGGTAGTGCACGAAGTCCCGAAGACGGTGTAGTTCTGCTTTAACGCTGAAAGCGTTGAACAACATAGCCCAGGGTCGCGATGCGCACCCTGGGTTTAGGAGGAAAAGCACGCCCAAACCCCAACGGGGTTTAACTAGCTGGGGGGAATAAACCTGAAATGCAATTTGCATTGTACGGCAAAATGACGTACAATAGAAACATTGCAAAAAAGAGCAATCTATGGCAAACCCCAACGCATCAATAAAATCGGCTAGGTTGGAGACGCGAGTTTCAACTGAGCAAAAGGAGTTAATCGAACGTGCCGCCGCGTATACTGGGCGCAGCGTATCGCAATTCGTGGTCACTCATCTCGAGGTGGCTGCCAAAAAAGTGGTAGACGAGTTTGAACGACTTCATCTCGATCAAGTACAAAGTCATATTCTCGTCAATGCACTTCTTGCAGCCAAACGGCCAAATAAAAAACTTCGCCAAGCGATGGAGAATTATCGCAGGCGAGTTGAGAGTCGATGATCGAGTTCGTTTGCGAACCGCTGGGTAAACAGCACGATCTCGAACAGTTCGATTGTGGTGTTTCCGCACTAAATTACTACCTTTCCAAGATTGCCGGGCAAGACGTGAAGCGAAAAGCCGCAGCGGTCTTCGTTTTGACAGCACTCGCAAAACCGGAACGTGTGGTAGGGTACTATTCATTGTGCGCCACCTCGATTGAGCTATCATCCCTACCTAATGAGTTGCGGAAAAATCTCCCTCGTTACCCAGAAGTTTCCGCGATCTTGATTGGGCGGCTTGCACGCGACCTAAACTTTCCTGGTGTTGGTTCTCTTTTGTTGGCGGATGCTTTGACTCGATGCGTTCGGGTCGCAAACGAGATAGCTGCAACCGTCATCGTGGTTGACTCGAAAGGGGAATCTGCCTCTCGATTCTATAAGAAGTACGGTTTTTTAGCACTTCCCAGCCTCCCGAATCGAATGTTCCTTCCGATGCAGTCGGCTGAGAAGCTATGTTTGTGACCGAACTCCTTCACGTAAAATTCAGGGGGAGTATGCTACGGTAACGGCTTGAGCTGCCTGTAGATCTATGTTCTCAGACAAGAGCACTGTTGAAAAAGAAGGATTTTCGATGTCGGACTGCTTGGGGGAAATCGTTGGAAGGAAACGAACGGCCGTTAGGTTTTGGGCTGTCGTTTTGATGGTCGCGTGTACTGGGTTGGATTGCTGGGCCGACGAGTTGCCAAAAGATTTGGTTGCGATTGGCGGTCGTTGGTTTGTAGGACCAGGTGCGACCCCCATCTATTACTACAAGGATGGCGATCGGTATGTCGATCTGTTTTCGTATCACACGAAAGACTCAAATAAGGACGGAATCGACAATGTCCGATTGCGTCACGATTCGCAGTTCTTGATCATGGAAAGCCAGGGGTATCCCAATCATCCGACGGCTGTGTTCCCGAATAGTGGCAATCCGAATACGATTCGAGTTCAGAATTTCACCTTTCGTTTACCTCTCGTTCCGAAACTCGCGGACAAGATCACGCGGTTGCCGATGGGCCCCATCGGAACAGGGTGGTTATGCTGGCGTGGTGGAGGCATCGAACAACCGTGGGTTGCGAGGTGGCCAAACCGGCGCGCTCTTAGACAATACCCAACAAGGCGAAAACCGAATGGATAAAGTGATCATTTCGGTTCGTCCGGGGACTGCGTCCAGAGGCAAAACGCACACGATTGAGTTTGAACTCAAACCTGAAAATGGACTTCGACGCCGGGTGCCAACTGATAAACCCAGTTGGGTTCAAATCGGACCGTACGAATCAACCTCGATCAAGCGTGAAGGAAATATCGTCTCAGCCGAGATCAAGATCTTGGACGATGCACCCCTGGGTGTGTTGTTCGATTGCCATATTGAATTTGCGGAAAATGGGCGCGGTGGCCCGATTGTATTTAAGAAGAACGACGTGTTTCGCGTTGTCGAATAACGATGTTTTAGATCTCGCCTTGTTGGCGAAAAAATGTTGAAAGCCCATTGGGCACAAAAACTAAGAACCTCAATCCTCTGGAGAAGTTTGCTATGAAACGATGTATGTGGACCCTTGGCATTTTGTTCGTCGTAGGCGCATCGAGTGCGATGGCTCAACCACCAGGGGGTGGTGGACCTGGTGGCGGCGGTGGTCCGGGCGGACCTGGCGGTGGTGGCCAGTCCCGCGGACGCTCTCCATTGATGGAAGCATTGGATGCGGACCATGATGGAGTGATCTCGGCGGAAGAAATCAAAAATGCAACGGCTGCACTAATTAGTTTGGACAAAAACAAGGATGGCAAACTGTCCGAGGATGAATACCGACCGGCCGGAATTGGCGGCGGCAGTGGTGGTTTCGGCGGTGGTGGTGGTGGTTTCGGCGGACCTCCAGGCGGCGGTGGTGGAACAGGCGGACCCGGCGGCGGTGGCCGTGGTGGACCTGGTGGACCTGGTGGACCTGGCCCAGAAGGTCGTGGACCTGGGGTTGGTGGTCCCGGTGGTGAAGGCCGTGGACCGGGTGGACCTGGTGGAGAAGGTCGCGGACCCGGTGGAGAAGGCGGACCGGGTGCTGGCGGTCGCGGTGCTGGAGGCGGTCAGGGATTGACCCTCCAACCAGATCGCATGTTAACCCACGCTATGGAGTTTGATGCGGACAAAGACGGAAAGCTTGGCAAGGAAGAACTGGAAAAGTTTATCGCTTCGTTCATCGAGCGACATGGCAGTCAAGCAGGCGGTCCTGGCGGTGAAGGTCGCGGACCGGGCGCAAGTGGACCGGGAGGCGGCAGAGAAGGTGGTCCTGGCGGCGGACGGGGTGGTCCTGGTGGAGCAGGTGGTGGAAGAGGTGGTCCTGGCGGTGCTGATGCTCCTGGCGGTGCTGGCGGCGACCGACCTCGAAGATCTGATCCTGACCGACAATAATAAACCCTCGGTGTGTAGCCGACGGCGTGGCAATGCCCCCGAGTTTCACTCGGGGGTTGCTTACCATATCTCTAGAACAGACGGCGTCGATCATAAGTCGGGCTAAACCGGACGCTAGCGCGTTCCGGCTGATTAGCCGAAGGGCGCTAGCCCACGGTTTTCGGCCCATGTTGTGATCGACGCCGAACAGACAGCCAAGACCCTCGGCATCAAGCGCATCTAGCGCATCTAGCCCGAAGCGGCCTCATATTTTGCAGGGCGTTCTTAAAGCTGGGATGAATCCCAGCACTCCAAATCTACATAGTTCGAGAAATCCCTAATGTGTCCGACGCGATTGTCAAACTAAAAATCTTGAATAATTGGAGTTTGGATTCATTAGAAAGTGTTGACTTTGCGGTTTACATCAATTTTACTCAACACATTAGGTTTTCCTTCCTTTCAATCTTCATGTTTAGAATTGGTTTACCCATTGTTCCAATGTCTCGCACGTCCGAGCTAGGATTGGCCCAATAAAGTTGTTTCGAGAATCGCTTCCATTGTTGTCAAAATGTACCGGACAGGATTCCTGTCGCGGTGCCATTCATCATTAGATTTCCTCCAAGAGTTGCCACCATGAACCACCGATCTTCGTTTCGCCGACTTCTATCCTTTCGCAAACACCGTCAATCGTTCCTGCGAATGCTCTTGGATGGAGTGCTATCTCCCAAGTGGAGCGCTTTGAGTTCGATGTTGGATGTGTCCAAACGCGGAGTCGCTACGATACGCAAGCGAGCGAATACGACCGTAACTCCTTCGCGAGAAATGATGACGTTACGAACGGATCGTCAATCAAGTCGCAAGCAACCACAATCGGTTCTTTCGATGTTCTGGCAAATGATTGTCGGAAGCGATGACTCCGTGAATTCGTTTCGTCGCAGGTTGGCCCTTGAGTCACTCGAAGGCCGGCGCGTGCTCGCGAGCTTCACGATTAGCGATTTGGCGAGGTTCGAAGGGGATGCTGGCCCAACCGCATACACGTTCACAATCAGTCGCGACAATAATACGAACGCCGAATCGGTCGATTGGTCGACTTCCAACGGGACAGCGTTCGTTGCAGATGGCGATTACACCGCCGTTCCCGCAACGACGGTGTCTTTTGCTGCTGGCGGCGCATTGACCGCGAACGTCGTTGTGAACGTGACCGGCGATACTAAGTTCGAAATCAACGAATCGTTCGCAGTCAACCTGACCAATCCCACCGGCGGCGCGGTGATTGCCGACGCGCAGGGGATTGGCGTTATTGGTAACGATGATACCACACCGACCATTTCGGTTACTGCAGTTCCAAACAATGGGGTGGAGGGAGCAACAGCAACCTTCGTTGTCGCGCTCTCCGCTGAATCGGGAGTCATCGCGACGGCATTCGTGGAGACACAAGATGGAACCGCTCTGGGTACCAGTGACTATAACGCGGGAAACGTAAATCTGACCTTCAATCCAGGTCAAACCTCGATTGGCGTGCTGGTTTCCACCAATGACGACAATCTCCCGGAACTCAATGAGACGTTCAACCTCGTCATCGGTGCGACGACAGGAATTTCCAGCGTTGTTACTGGCAGCGCCACCTACACGATCAACAACAACGACACGGTCTGGACGATCGACGGAACCGCTGCCGCTGACCTTATATTGCTGAGGCGAAATGGCGCGAACTACGAAGTGCAGATTAATGGAGGCGCGGTTTCCTCGATTCCGATTGCATCCGTTGGCCTGTCGGCGATCCATGTGAACGGTCTCGCGGGCAACGATACACTCGATATCGATTTTGCCGGTGGTACGTTCAGTATTCCCATTAACTACGATGGCGGGACTCAGACGGGCACCCCGGGCGATACGCTCCGAACGTTTGGCGGCAACTTTGCGACGGGCATCAGCACGCCTAGCAGTAGTAGCGCTGGCGCGATTGCTTACGCAGGTGGAACGACCGGCGCGGCGACGATCAACTACGCGGGCCTTGAGCCGATTGATGATCTCAACGTTGTTGCGAACTATGTCATCAACGGCACCGCCGCCGTCGACACGATCAATGTGGTCAATGGTCCGGTGGCAGGACAAGTGCAAGTCAACAGCGGCGTGAATAACACGTTTGAACGAATCAACTTCGCCAACAAAACGGCGGTTACCATCAATGCGACGCAAGGCGGTGCCGATAACGTCCTCGTCAACTTTACTGCCAACGCAACGGCGCTGACCAGCTTGAATGTCCTCGGTGGTGGATCGGCTGACACGATCAATGTACAGGCTGCTGTCGTAGCGGTAGCGACTACAATCAATGGTGGTGGTGGTCTCGACAACATCAACGTCGGCAACTCTGGCGTCATCGGCACGCCGGGATTGCTCACCCCTATTGCCAGTGCGGTCAATGTTGATGGCGGTGCTGGCGGAGCAAACCTCGTCGTCGACGGGTCGGGTGCGGGCGTCAACGCCGACTACACGATCACAAGCACGACAGTGACCCGTAGCCTCCCGGCTGGGTTTGGTGGCGTAACCTATTCCAACCTTAGCAACCTGCTCTTGACCGTGGGCTCCGGTGCCAACGTGATCAGCGTCAATAGCACCGCAGCAGGCGTCGCAACCAACATCGCGACCGGAGCAGGTGACGACTCGATCGTCTTTGCCAATGGGGTTTCGCTCAACGGTGGCACGATCGATGGTGGGGCTAATAACGACACAGTCGACTACAGCGCATATACGACGTCGGTGGCGGTCAATCTCGGCAGCAACGCGCCTGGAGGCGCACTGGCTGGCGTAGTCGACGGAGGTCAAGAGAATCCAGGCCAAGTCACAACGGCCACCGGGACGGTATCGATAACCAACTACAACAGTGCCACCAAGACCTTTGACATCAGTGCCCATGTATCGAATCTCTTGCCGGGTGCGGTGACGGGCTACCATATCCATCGAGCGCCAATCGGTGTGAACGGTGGCATCATCGTCGACTTGGTCGGAATATTTGGCCTTGGATCGTTAATCGCGGACGGCCTGGGTGGTTTCGACTTTAATGCGATCGGTGTAACGTTGCCAGCGCAGCATGAAGCTGCCTTTCTCGGGGGCATCACTTACTTCAACGTCCACACAGCAACTGCACCTGGCGGATTGCTTCGCGGACAAATACTTCCAAATGCGGTGTTTGTCGCCGCTCCAGGTACCGCGACGGGCACGAGTGGTATCAGCAACATTGAAAACGCGACAGGTGGAACCGGAGCCGACAGCCTCGTCGGTGACCTCGGTGTTAACGTTTTGTTAGGGAACCAAGGCAACGACACGATAGTCGGCGCGCCTGGCAACGACACCATGAACGGTGGTGACAACAATGACGTCCTCGTTTGGAGCAACGGCGACAACAACGACATCATCGATGGAGCGTTGGGCGTAGACGTTGTTCAAGTCAACGGTTCCATCGCAGGCGGTGATAACTTTACGGTTGGAGTTGCTGGAACACGAGTCGCATTCGCAAGAACGAATTTGATCCCATTCACATTGGATATCGGTACTGCGGAGACCTTGATCGTCAACGGTGCTGGCGGTGATGACACCGAAACGGTTAACAGTCTAGCGGGTGTCGCGGATTTGACAGCGGTTAACTTGTTTGGCCTCAATGGCAACGATACGTTCAATACGGGCTTTGCGCTGGCTCCGGTCGTAGTCAACGTCAACGGCGGCAGTCATACGACGGGCGATACCTTGAACGTGGATGCAGCCGGCGGACCTGTTACCGACAATGGCGTACTGTTGACCAAGCCAGGCTTCAGTCCGATCAACTACACCCAAATCGAGAGTCTTTCCGTCATCAACGTTGGTGACGTAACGATTACCGGCACGGGAGCTGATGATACCCTGGTGGTGAACGCCACCAGTGCCAATTCGGGTAGCTACAAACTCAACGGTGGACCGACAATCACGTTTGCTGGAATGACGAAACTGACCTTCAATGCGTCGGCTGGCAGCGATTCATTGACCATCAACAATCCAATCGGCGGTTTGTTCGCTCCGGTGAACGGCATCGACTACAACGGCGGCGGTCAAACTGGCGACGCGCTCAATCTATTGGGCGGTGGTAGCGCGGCCTTCGATGAAACTTACTTTGTCGGAACGACCACGCCACCGGTGGGCGGAGGCGGCAACAGCGGTGATGGTTTGGTTCGCTTCACTGGCCCGACTCCAGTGGACATTCGTTTCACCGGCCTAGCACCGATCGTGGACACCGTTGTTGCAGCTAGCCTGACGGTGAATTCAACCGACGCAGCCAACACAATCAGTGTTACTAACGCGGCGGTGGCCCCGCGGGTCCGCGTCGCTGTGGATGCATTTGAGCCAATCGACTTTGATAACAAAACGGCATTGATCATCAACGCTGGCGATGGTGCTCTAGGCGGAGATAGTGCGGATAACATCCTGGTAAGCTTCAACTTTGCTCCCAGTGGCCTAACCAATATTACGATTAACGCTGACGAAGGCGCAGATATTGTCTCAGTCACGGGCAACTCCGCCTTGTCTACTCTTGCCGTCAACGGGGGCGATGGTCTAGACAGCGTCAATATTGGCAATACAGGAGCTATTGGAGCACCAGGCTTGCTAACCCCAATCGCCGGCGCTGTTACCGTCAATGGCAATGCAGACGGAGCGAACTTGGTGGTTGATGGTAGCGGTGCCGGAGTTGC
>JANPNA010000370.1:0-32665 GCA_031427235.1 Pirellula sp. | reverse complement strand
GCTGCAAATCCCGGTGCTGGATTCTCAGAGACGCCACAGTTTTTGAAAGTCTTTCAATCCGAAGAGCTGAAGCCGACGTGGTACGAACAAAAACTGTGGCAGATGTACGACTGTCCCGTTTGGGCTCGCAACCTGCGCATGCTACCGACCATCGCTTATAGTGGCGAAATCGACAAACAGAAACAAGCGGCCGATGTCATGGCTGAGGCTTGTTGGAATCTGCCAGAGAACGAACGCTTTGAATTGACGCACATCATTGCTCCCAAGACAGCGCACAAAGTCGATCCGATTGCCCGCATCGAGATCGAAAGGCGATTGGCGATGCTCGACGGGTTGCGTTCGGCGGAACCACCAAAGGGAATTTCCTTCACGACGACAACGCTTCAATACAACCAAGCCCATTGGGTAACTATCAATGCGTTAGAAGAGCACTGGGTTCCAGCAACCGTTTACGCGAACTGGAGTAGCCCTTCCCTTATTTCGTTGCAAGTTAGCAATGTAACCGATCTCAGTCTAAATCTGGATGCCGACAATATTTCCGCAAACGTATCCGCAATCGTTGTCTCATCGGGTAGCCAGAAGATCCGTGTTGCCAGGCGTTCCGATCGTTCGTGGGGCGTTCGACTTCGAAAAGCTGGAGACAAATGGGAACAAGTATCGCCGATCGAACCGTCTTCGACAGAACTCCGCAAAAAGCATGGATTGCAAGGCCCCATCGATGATGCGTTCATGGGCCCGTTTCTCTTTGTCAAGCCGACCGCAACAGGGAATCATCCAAAAGTAGATCAGTGGGTCGAAACCGAATTCAAGCGTGCGGTCCGCGAATGGCATCGACAAATGCGAGGCGATGCCATTGTCAAATCCTCGGACGAACTCAAGCCCGAGGATATCGAGAATTACAACTTGATTCTCTGGGGAGATCCACTAAGCAATCCAACCCTTGGGAAAATGGCGGACAAACTTCCGATACAGTGGAATCGCGAGCAAGTTGTCATGGGTGACCGAAAGTTTGATGCGGCGAACCACGTCCCGGTGTTGATCTATCCCAACCCGTTGAATCCGCAACGATATGTAGTTCTCAACAGCGGCTTCACCTACCGAGAATACGACTACCTCAACAACGCGAGGCAAATCCCAAAGCTCCCAGATTGGGCTGTTGTCGACTTGTCCACGCCGCCTGATTCGAGATTTCCGGGGAAAATCGCGGATGCCAATTTTTTTGACGAAAAATGGGGTATTAAGCCGCAGTAGAACGGGGTTGAGAGTTGAGAGTTGAGAGTTGAGAGTTGATCGCGTAAATCTGCAGTTGGTGGCGTAAGCTTCCAGCTTGCGGATGTGTTACGCAGTGCTTGGCACGCAGGATGCCTACCCCACGTTTTTAAAGTGGCGTAAGCTTCCAGCTTGCGGATGTGTTACGTAGTGCTTGGCAGGCAGGATGCCTACCCCACGTTTATAAAGTGGCGTAAGCTTCCAGCTTGCGGATGTGTTACGTAGTGCTTGGCACGCAGGATGCCTACCCCACGTTTATAAAGTGGCGTAAGCTTCCAGCTTGCGATTATTTAATGTGGATTCGATGGTAGGCAAGATGCCTCCCCCCTTTTTTAGAATTGACGACGCACTAGTCTCTCAAAAGACGACGGACTCGCACTAGTAATCGGCCAAACTGTGGGTTCTAATTCTGACCTTTACGTGTGGCACGTCCCAAACTTAATTCAGGAGCTTCTGTGTCCAACATCGAAATCGATATTCATTCCGTCCATCGTTGGTTGAAAACTGGTACCGATGAGGATGGCAAAGCTATCGCACTGGTCGATTGTCGCGAGCCAAACGAAGCTGGGATCGCGAAAATCGGCAAATCGATCTTGATGCCAATGGGGCAGTGGCCACCTTCGCCAGACGCACTTGCTTCACTCGACGACAAACGTGTTGTGATCCATTGCCATCATGGTGGCAGATCGTTGCGAGTTGCCAACTGGTTCCGTCAAAACGGTCATCCGGAAGCCACGAGTATGACTGGCGGAATCGACCAATGGAGCTTAGAAATCGACTCCCAAATCCCTAGATATTGAAGCTGGCCATTGCAATGATTCGATTCGCAAAACTCACTCGATGCGTTGCATTCGTCGTTTCCATTTCGGTTGTTTGTCACTACGCTCATTCGGACGATCTTATTCCGCCAACGGGCAACCCAAACCCACGCAGTATGAATCAGCCATCTTCAACCGGGAAACTTACGCAAAGCAAATCCACTTGGTCGATTGCAATCCATGGTGGGGCTGGCGGTGAACCTGGGCGTTGGTCGGACAAACAAATTCAAGATCGCCTCAACGGATTGAGAGCAGCGTTAAAGAAGGGTGCAGAGATGCTTGACAAATCCGCCGCTGCGGTCGATGTCGTTCAAGTTGTAGTGCAAATTCTCGAAGACAACCCGAATTTCAATGCGGGAAAAGGTTCCGTTCTCAATAGTGTCGGCGACGTATCCATGGACGCGAGCATCATGGACGGTTCGGATCTAAGTTGTGGTGCCGTGGCTGGCGTAACCACAGCACGCAATCCAATCGAGCTTGCGCGAGCGGTGCGCGACAAGACGCCGCACGTTTTCCTATGTGGTGAACCAGCGGATCTATTCGCCAAGGAGATTGGCTTGCGATTGGAGTCGCTTGATTATTTCAAAACACCAGAACAAACCGAGAGTTGGGAAAAGTGGAAGCAAAAGCAAGCCGCCAAGGGTGGTTCGACTTCCAAGTTCGACCATGACACAGGTGACGATCGATTGTTTTATTTGGGGACGGTTGGCTGTGTGGTTCGCGACCAACAAGGAAATCTGGCAGCCGCTACGAGCACTGGCGGATTGCTCGGAAAAAAATATGGTCGTGTCGGTGACTCGCCCATTATCGGGGCTGGCACTTACGCAAAGAACGCTACTTGCGCAGTCAGTTGCACCGGTGTCGGGGAGCTTTACATCAAACACCACATCGCGTCGGCTGTTTCATCGAGGATGGAGTACTTGAATGAGACGCTCCAAGCGTCTGCGAAGATGGCCATCCACACCACGTTGCCCACAGACTCAGGTGGCCTGATCGCGGTCGATGCGAGCGGAAACATCGAACTGCAATTCAATACTCCGATGATGGCTCGCGGCCAAGCCACGAGCGACGGCACCTTTCAAGTTGGGTTGACGGAGATGGTTGACTGATATGTTGGCGATGATTTTGTCCCGATACGCCATTGCGGTCCAAATTGTTGCGGTTCTATCTCTACTGCAATCCGCATTGTTTGTTCAAGTGGATAGTGCGACGGCAAGCGCCGCAACCGGAATTTCACGCCAAGTGTCCACCATTATACTTATTTCGATCCGATTCATGAGCGGTTCGGGATTGCCTGCGGAGCTAGACACGGCCCAAGCCGACTGGCTTGTCATGACGGCGGGCATTGCGACACTGCCAATAGATGTTTTTCTTTGTCTCGCTGCTGCATTGAACATCGTCGTCGCGAACACGATCAAGCTGGCGATTGAGATTCTCGTTTGGTTGATTCCGATCCCTGCGGTAGATGCAATGCTTGAGTTAGGAAACAAGTCCCTATGCGCGTCGTGGTTGGCTCAAGTACTTGACTTTTGAGGGAAGCCTTGAGTTGTCGACATGGAAAGCTGGAGTGGTTGGTGACCAACTGAGCGTTCGCATCGACGGAATTGCGATCGTGTTGGATGTCCCGAAGGGGCTTAAGCAAATGCATGCACCCGTGTCGTCGGCGTACTGAGGGGCAACGCGTTTGGCTACCGCTGGGAAGTGCCTGGGTGTTTGCATTCGCCGCAAGGCGGCCCAAGTCGATAGCCAGGGGCGTGAGCCCCTGGAACGCTCGCAATCAGGGATGGACCGAGGAACGAATCAATGTATTTGCCCACGGCAAGTTCCCGAAGGATCGAAGCCACCGAACGGCCAGGCGAGTCCCGGTCGGAGTATCACCACTCCCAATCGTATGTTGCGTTGTCGCTGCCATCGCGAGTGGAGAGACTTTGCCATACTTTCAGGTCGATAGAATCGGAAACCGACCGAACCGTGCCATCCAGTATGCCGACAACGACTAGCCCAATATGTTCACTCCTCGACGGAATGACCCCATTCATGCGAAATGCTTCGGTGGGATCATTACATCCTTCTATGCAGCATGATGGCATATAACGTAAATGCACGGGTTCGGCATTAACCCAGTTCACATTCTCCGAATCTGGCCCCATAGGCACTCGCGTATTGGGGCCTAAAATCGTTGTGAAACCGGTCTGGCTTGCGAGGCCGCTCACCCATTGGGTATGGCTATGGCGAGACTTGATTTTAACAACCGGTAACCTCTGAATTGCGTCGAGTCCCGATGGTTGAGGTAGAGGTACTCGCCCGCATAATCTCCCTTCGATCAATGTCAGTCCAGGACGTACTTCCGAAAACGCTATCGTGTGTGATAGACCGTCGATTACATCGGTGGCGAACACTTCTTTTGAGTCTGACGGGTAGATCCCAACATGAACCTTCGACTTAAAATTGTTACTAATGTTCCACACGCCGTGTGCTACGGCGTAGGTAGCCGTACGGTGCGGGATCTTGCTCTCAGAAAAGCTTGTAATGTCGTATGCAGATGGGCATTGATAGACTGAGGGGCGAGCCAAGGAGGCGGTAACACCATTGTTTAAAACTTGCGTCCAATCCTCCGAAGTATTTATCGATGAAAACAACGGCTGGTCCAGATTTGGTAACAATTGAATTAGAAACGACCATGCGTGGATTGGTTCTCCAATGGGCATTTTCTCACAACTAAAATAACGCTGCAATTCTATGTATCGTTTTCGAGAAGCTTCATGAAGTTGGAGTGCGAGATTGATTTGCTGCATGTTGTTCTTGCAACTTGTCCGTCGCGCGGCCTCGCGGGCTGACATGATAGCTGGCAGTAACATCGCTACGAGACCACCAATGATCGAAATCACGACAAGAAGTTCGACCAATGTGATTGCTGACCGAGGATTGAGCGTGCGAGACATCAAAAGGTCCTTGCAATAATATGCAGAATACATTGAGTGAGTGTCTATCGTTATCCGCCGCAACGCGGCCCAAGTCAATAGCCAGGGGCGTGAGCCCCTGGAACGCGTTACGTCCATTGATATTGGAACAGAGGCGATGTGCAATTTGCTCCCACCCCTTTGGGGCTCCGATGCTTGGAGGCGTTCATTTAATGAATGGCGTTCGATTCCAGTGGCTTACGCCACTGGCTATTGAGTTGAGTCCCTTTGGGACGAAGGACAATACTCGGGTAGTCGCTGGAATAGCTGGCGTTTTACGTTGGGAAATATGGAAATTCGAAACTTTTTGCGGCCAAGGCTTTGCAGGTTGGTAAACTAAGTTGATCCTTTAAATTTATTGGACTACTACTTAACACAAATCGAATTTGCATAGATGTTCCGAACCTTTCGTTCTTGGTTCTTGACCTTGGCTGGCCTCATCGCAGAGGGCGTCGCGTTCGCCGAACGTCCAGAACCTGACCGACCAACCCATGCACATATCATCCGCGAAAGCCTTCAAAAGCAATACCAAGTGCTTTGGGAAGGAATGTCCTCGGATGCGAAGGCTGGCTATCGGCACTTGGTCGACAATGTTTACTTGCCTGCGGACTTTGACGAAGACGTTTTGGAGAAACTGGACGCGGTCAACCATGCATGGAGTCTTTCGGATGTACCGCTCGAGGCAAATTCGCGGGCCAGCACGTGGACGGCCTACGGACTAGCTCCGCGCCCCGACGATCCAGCCAAGCCATTGCAGTATGTCGTAACGGACGATCATCGGTATGTGATGAACTGCTTTGCGTGCCACGGGGGAAACCTTTTCGGTGCGACTTATCCAGGGGCTCCCAATACCACCTACGCGTTGCAGACGTTGACGGAGGAAGTCCGGAAAATCAAATTGTCGTTGGGAAAGCCCTTCGGACACATGGATTTGGGGTCGGTGTTCATGCCGCTCGGGAAGACGGTCGGCTCGAGCAACGCTGTCATGTTCGGCGTAGCACTCATGAATTTCCGAGACAAAGACTTAAACGTTTATCTGGATCGCCCACCCGCCGAAATGGTCCACCATGACATGGACGCGCCACCCTGGTGGCATTTCCACCGCAAACATCATATTTACATCGATGGTTTTGCGGAAAAAGGACACCGAGGACTAATGCAGTTCATGCTCGTTCGGCAAAATGGCCCAGTGCAATTCAAAAACTGGGAAAAGGATTTTAGCCAAGTCTATGAGTTTATCTCCGCCCTCAGGCCACCGAAGTATCCGTTGCCAATCGACCAAGCCATGTCCCAACGTGGCCAACTGGTATTTCAGAATAATTGCGCATCTTGCCACGGAACGTACGGTGGAGATTCCAGCTACCCAGAGATACGGGTTCCGATCGACGACATCGGTACCGATCGGGTTAGGCTCGACGCGCTAAGTCGGAAACATCGGGAACACTATGGCAAGAGCTGGTTCGCAAACCTTGGCGGTCAAGAGACGATCGCAGACGTGGATGGTTATGTCGCACCACCTCTGGATGGCATCTGGGCATCTGCTCCTTATTTGCATAATGGAAGTGTTCCAACCCTGTGGCACATGTTGCATCCTGAGGAACGTCCCAAACTGTGGAGACGCATCGCGTTGGGACTGGATACCGAACGGATGGGACTGAGCGTTGATTCGACGAGCGAAATGCCAAGACGGCTGAAACCTGCCGAGCGTCGCTGGTACTTTGACACAACGCAATCTGGCAAGTCCGCCACCGGCCACGATTATCCCGCGACTCTCAGTGAAGAAGACAAGATGGATTTGCTGGAGTATTTGAAGTCGTTGTAGGAACCGAGTTGCGTGTCAGGCACGCTTGCTGTTTGTAACTGAGCGAGGGCTTCGCTCAGTTACAATTGTCGCCTTTTGCTCCGCAAAAGTGCGTTTGCGAGACCCACTTTCGCGGAGCGAAAGGCGACAATAGAAAGGCGACAATAGAAAGGCGACACTAGAAACCGCGTCTACAATTTCTCGCGGTATTTTTCGCGGTCGGCAGCGTACACCTGTTTGTTGGGCGATCGATCCTTCAGCCAAGCCTCGATATCGCAAGCGTCGGGGGGGACCGCGTTGACTTCCACCGTAAGCTTTTCGAGTTGCCTTCGACACCAGCCGCAACCGGTGCCGGCCCCGCCGCATTCGCTTAGGATGCTCGGTGTCGTCACGCGATGAATGCGAATGTAGTTGATGACTTTGCGCCACGAGATGTGGAAGCATAAGCAGAGTTCATCGTCAGGTTCCATTCGGAGTCTCATCCTGACGATACTTGTCGAGTTTGCGGTACAGCGTACGGGCACCGATGTCGAGGATCTTGGCCGCTTCCTCGCGATTGCCGGCTGTCATCTTGAGTGTCTCTTCGATAGCCCAGCGTTCGATGTCGTCCATTTTTCTTCCAATCAGTTCGCCAGGCAGTTGAAGCCCTGATGCGGATTCCGTCATCCCCATTTCGCTCATGGCCCCTGCCAATGCTTCACTCGAAATGTCCAAGCCTGGCTCGATCAGTTCGGGTGGCAAATCATCGAGATCCAGTCGTCCATCGGTGTCGAGCACCACCATGGTCTCAACAAAGTTTCGCAACTGCCGAATGTTGCCTGGCCAATCGTAGGAATAGAATTTCCGGGTGACGGCCGGGGAAAAATTGCAAGGGCCGTGACTATGCCGTTTGATAAACGTCTTTCGGAAATGGTCCATCAACGGAATGATGTCATCGCGGCGTTCACGCAACGCGGGCAAGTGCACAGTTACGACCTTCAACCGATAGTAGAGATCGTTTCGGAACTCGCCCGCCTCGATCATGTTTTCAAGTGGTCGGTTGGTTGCCGAGATCAATCGCACATTCACTTTGATCGGTTTGTTATCGCCTACCCGCGTGATTTGATGTTCTTCGAGCACTCGCAAGAGTTTGATCTGGGTGCTCATCGGCATATCGCCGACTTCGTCCAAAAACAAGGTGCCGCCATCGGCGTACTGAAACGCCCCTTCGCGATCGGTGACGGCATCGGTGTAGGCGCCGCGCACGTGGCCAAACATTTCGCTTTCCACCAAATTCTCGGAGACAGCTCGCACGTTGAGAGCGACTAAGCGTTTGTTTTTGCGAGGGCTGTTTTGATGGATGGCACGAGCGATGAGTTCCTTGCCGGTCCCGCTTTCGCCGGTGATGAGGACGGTGGCGTCGGTGGGTGCGATACGTTTGAGGCGATCGATGAGCGATTGCACTTGAGGGCTGGCATAAACGATTCCTTCGAAGCCAAAGCGTTCATCGAGTCGGCGGCGCAGTTCGAAGTTGGTTTGTTTGAGTTGTACGGACTCGACCGCTTTGGCAGCGATGGCGCGAAGCCGATTGGGGGTGATCGGCTTTTCTAGGAAATTGAAGGCACCTAACTGCATGGCTTCGACCGCTTTGGTGACGGTTGCGTGGCCTGTCACCATGACGACTTGGCAATCGGGCAACAGTTGACGGGCAAGAGCCAGGATTTGCATTCCGTCAAATTCATTCATCATCAAGTCGGTGATAACCACGTCGTAGGTGTTTTGCTCCAGCATGCGTTTGCCTTCGGGGCCACTGGTCGCCACGGTGCATCGGTAGCCGGTTTTTTCCAAGCTTTCGGTCATGGCGCGGGCGTGGGCTGGATCATTGTCGACGATCAGGAGGGAGAACAATTTCGGGTCGAATTCCGAGGGAGCGCCCGAATCGGACGCGAGAGGGGGCAAAACATTGGAATCGTCAGATTGCATGGGAACAGGGATTCGAGGGTGGTTGTGCTGGGATTAACTGCAAAGCCCCAGAAAAGTGGTTCAAGGCATTGCAGGTGATAGGAAAATGGGTACCGTTGGGCCGTCCGTAAGGCGATGATCGCCCAAAAGGATGGATTTTCGGTAAATGCTTGGATTTAAAAAGGACTAATGGATGTCGGAAAACACGGTGTGCCGTGGAGTTCGCGGTGCAACAACCGTCGAAGCTAACACGCGTGAAGCGATTCTCAAGGCCACTCGTCAGCTTTTGGCACTAATTATCCGTCGCAACGGTATCGATTCTACCGACGTGGCCAGCGCTATCTTCACCGTAACTCGCGACTTGGACGCGGAATTCCCAGCTTTGGCCGCTCGACAGTTCGGCTGGCTGGATGTGCCATTGTTGTGCGGATACGAAGTCGAAGTCCAAGGATCCCTTAGTTCTTGCGTGCGAATTCTGCTTCATTGGAATACCACCAAAACGCAGAAAGAAATCCACCACGTCTATATCCATGATGCCGTGGCGCTCCGTCCGGATCTCAGTAAATTGCCACCCGTGGATTGGCAAGAACTGGAACAATGGATCGGCGAGCAGGTGACGACTCGCGATTCTAGCAAGCCACCAGAATGATGCATTTGACATGGACTCCGAACGCTTCGGCCAGCGCCATGCATGCCGCTCAGTCCATCTGCGAGTACGGTGAACAGCTCGCGGATGCGCGCATCAAGGAATCGATTGGCAAGTACGCGCTCGGGTTGGGGCATTGGATCGAAACAGCTGCACCCTTTGACACGGCTCGCTTTTGGTCGCTTTTGGTGGGCCACTCCGCCATCATCGATTCCAACACGGAACTGGCGCAAGCGGTCGTTCGAAAAGCTGCTATTCGAGTTGGCGACAAGACCGCGATCTCGCAATTGGCAGGTTTCATCTCCGATATCGAAGCCGCATACAATCAACTTTTCCCAAAATTTCAAGAACAGCTTCCTCTGCGAGCCAGACCGCTCCAAGAGCATTGGCTCGGCTTCGGGCCAGGGTTGTTGGCGCATCTCGGAAGGCTTACACAAAAGGAACTTCTCGTTTCAGAAGCCCGCGTGGTATTACTGCAACCGATTCTAGGTGGTGCCGGAGTGGCTCACATCGACCTGAACTTAGTTCGCATCGAAGCGGTTTTGACCAATCCTATGGTCGAGTTGCCTGAAGTGGTTCGGTTGGCATGGCTCCTGTCGCAGCTTCAACTCGATTTGCCGATCCACAGCGATACGATCGGTACCAATTTGTTAGCGAGACTAGCTCCGCTGGCTATGTTGCCTCCTATTTTGGCGGCGGCGGAAGTGATGGAACTGAGTAAGTGCGACGAGTCGGTTGCCGAACTGGCCATTGAACAGTGGCACATTCCAGTCCCTCGAGACAAGGATATTCATACCGAGATCGTGCCAGTCATGATGGATTGGTGGGAAACCTATCTTCAAACGCGTCCAGGCTGGCAAACTGCTTTGCAAGCATTCGCAAAGATGCTGGGAATTAGTTGAAGTTCTGTAGCTGTTTATTTTCAAACCGCCGACATTTTACGAGCCGTGATTTCAAACGCTGAAAGCGTTGAACAACATAGCCCAGGGTCGCGCAGCGCACCCTGGGTTTCGGTAGAAAAGCAGGCACAAACCCCAGCGGGCAACGCTGTGAAGTATTTTCGTCCGATCGGAGCTTGCCTCCGACGGACGCCGTTTTGGCGTACTAATACGTAGGACGCCAAAACAAGGTTGAGGGGAGGCAAGCTTCCACTCAACCTACGTGAATTGTTGGTGAAAATGCTTCACAGCGTTGCCCAGCGGGGTTTCACAGGCGATGATTGTTAAACCCCGTCGGGGTTTGGAATTTCTTTGTTCTTCGTACCCAGGGTGCGCTTCGCGACCCTGGGCTTTGCTGTTTTACCACTTCTTGGTAGCGAAAAATGCGCCACTGCATGGAACAAGAGGTAACCGAAAGCAATGACTGAATCCTACCCCTTGTGCAGATTCCCCTCTCAATCACGCTTGACCCCAATGCGTGAATCGGGTTAGTCTTCGCAGGGAAAGTCCAGGACGGACTGCCATGACTCGTGCACTAGGGGCTCACAAAAAATGTCGAAAGAAAACGCGACCAAGTCGACTGTACCACTACTCGATGTCAATCGAGGCAATGCAACGCTACGAGATGAGATTCTTGCGTCGATTGCAGAAGTAGTCGATAGCGGACGGTTTCTTCACGGCCCTCAAGTCGGCGAACTCGAGTGTACCGTTGCTGGCCTTTGTCAAACTCCATATGCAATCGCATGCGCGTCCGGAAGCGATGCACTCTTGCTGGCCTTGATGGCGCTCGACATTCAAGCGGGCGATGAAGTGATTCTTCCGAGCTTTACTTTTTTTGCAACCGCTTCCGCTGTCGCTCGATTGGGTGCAAACCCTGTCTTTGTCGACATCGACCCGAAGACCTACAACCTTTGCCCTATCGCCGTTGCCGCCAGCGTTACCTCGCGGACCAGGGCCATAATCCCAGTCCACCTTTTCGGTCAGTGCGCGGCCATGGACAAGATCACGGCGATCGCCAAGAAACACGATTTGCCGGTCATTGAGGACGCTGCACAAGCCATCGGAGCGGAGTATTTAGGGCGGCCCGCCGGTGCATGGGGAGACATTGGGTGCCTGAGTTTCTATCCCACCAAAAACTTGGGCGGAATGGGAGACGGAGGCATGATGGTTTGTCACGACACAGAAACGGCAGCCAAACTCAGGCTTCTTGCCTCGCATGGCATGCAGCCCCGCTACTATCACAAACTGGTCGGCATTAACAGTCGGCTCGATACCATTCAAGCAGCGATCCTCAACGTCAAGATCGCACACTTGCAGTCGTACAGCGACGCACGTCAAAAGAACGCCAATCGTTATGCCGAGTTGTTTGCCGCGTCGGGTTTAACTCAGAACATCGAGCTGCCGTACCATGCCCCCGAAGCGTTGCACGTTTGGAATCAATACGGCATTCGAGTCCCTGGCGGCATGCGTGACTCTCTTCGCAAACACCTCACGGACATTGGGATTGGCAATGAAGTCTATTATCCGGTCCCGCTTCATCAGCAAGAGTGTTTCCGCGATCTAGGCTACACCGACGGATGCTTGCCGCAAACCGAGAAGGCGGCCAAGGAAATCTTGCACTTGCCAATCTATCCTGACTTGATTGAGAGCGAGCAAGACGCAGTGGTCAGTGGTATCCAACGCTTCTATGCGACTGCGTCGTCGAGACGAGCCGCGTAGTGTAGCACGGCACTCCGTGCCGTTTCAGCATCGAAAAATCGGCACGGAGTGCCGATCTACACTTACGGCACGGAGTGCCGATCTACACTTTATTCGGATTAAAGAGCTTCAGCATCTCATAGGCTTTGGACGTGGCACAGCGTCCGCGTTGAGTCCGAATGACGTACTCGCTGCGCAACAGAAACGGTTCGACCTCGTCCTCGAGCGTATCTGCCGAAACACTCATGGTATGTGCGATGGCTTCCACACCGGCAGGCCCACCATTGAACACGCGTATGAGCGTTTCCAAGTAACGACGGTCTTGTCGATCTAGCCCAATTTCGTCGATACCCATCATCTCAAGAGCCCGTTTGGCAATGTCGAGCGAGACCCGACCGTCGGCTTTGCTCATCGCATAATCTCGGACCCAAAGGAATCGATTGTTGGCAATGCGCGGGGTCCCTCTGGCTCGCTTGGCAATTTCCACCGCGGCATCGGAGTTGAGGGAAACGTTTAACTTCAACGCATTGCGAGACAGGATCTCGATCAACTCATCGACCGAATAATAACCAAGATGCTGTCGGATCAAGAATCGATCGCGAAGGGGGGCACTGAGCATGCCTGCTCGTGTCGTCGCACCGATGAGAGTAAAAGGTTGCAATTGCAAATTGAGCGTTCGAGCGTTGACCCCTTCGCCCAGGATAATGTCGATGCGGTAATCTTCCATCGCCGTGTAGAGAAATTCTTCGACGGGCTTGGGCAAGCGATGGATTTCGTCGATGAAGAGTACCGAGCCATGCTCCAGGTTGGTCAGATAGGGAATCATCTCCTTGGGGGCTTTGAGGACCGGGCCGCTGGTCATGTCGACCTTGACCCCCATCTCGCGCGGAATGCAGGTGGCGAAGGTCGTTTTTCCTAGACCTGGTGGGCCATCGAAGAGAATATGCCCCAAGGGTTCTTTTCGCTTTTTGGCCGCATCCATGGCGATTTGAATGACGTCCATCACCTCCTGCTGGCCGACCATGTCTGCGATACGTTTAGGCCGGAGGACAGTATCATTTTCGCCTGGCGCCATGATTCCTGAGCCAGGAACATGACCCGGTGGGGGCAAATTCCCTTGCCCATCATCCTTGCCATCGCCGTCACCCTTGCCATCGTCGTCATCTTCTGGCACGCTCGGAATAATCTTGCGTTCTCGAACCATACTACTTTTCTGCACCTGTGTCTAAGATGGCCATAAACGCCCTTTGAGGGATATCGACCGAGCCGATCGATTTCATTCGCTTCTTGCCTTCTTTTTGTTTGGCCCAGAGCTTCTTCTTTCGTGAAATGTCACCACCGTAGCACTTGGCGGTCACGTTTTTGCGCATGGCCGCTACGGTTTCTCGGGCGATGATTCGCGAACCGATGGCAGCCTGAACTGCGACTTCAAACATGTGCCGATCGATTTCTTCCTTGAGCTTTTTCACGACTGCTCGACCTCGGCGCTCCGAGTCTGCCGTGTCGCAAATGATGCTCAAAGCGTCGACCCGCTTGCCATTGACGAGAATGTCCATTCGGACAAGGTTTGCTGGTTCGTAACCAATGATCTCATAGTCCATCGTGCCATAGCCACGAGTCACGCTTTTGAGTTTGTCGTGCAAGTCATAGATAACTTCGGCCAAAGGTAGATCGTAACTGACCAAAGCCCGCGTGGCGGACAAGTATTCATTGCCTCTTAGAATGCCGCGTCGGTCTTGCGAGAGTTTCATGACAACGCCTATGTACTCGATAGGCAATACAAAGTTGACTCGCACAATCGGCTGACGAAACTCTTCGATGTCACACGAATCGGGCACTTCTTGCGGTCGATGAATTTCCAAGACGGTGCCGTCCCGTTTAACGATCTCGTACGTTACGTTGGGAGCTGTTTGCACCAGGTCGACATCGCATTCGTTCTCCAGGCGTTGCTGGATGATTTCCATGTGCAGCAGTCCTAAGAATCCACAACGGAATCCAAAGCCGAGGGCCTCGCTAGACTCCGGTGCATAATCGAACGATGGGTCGTTGATCGAGAGTTTTTCGAGAGCGTCTCGGAGTTCGGTAAACTCTTGACCGTCGCTTGGGTAAAGCCCGCAGTAGACCATGCGTTTGGGTGGCTTGTAGCCCGGAAGGGCCACCGCCTTGTCGTCGTTGGCCATGGCAACCGTGTCACCGATGCGCACATCCTTGAGCGATTTAATATTGCAGATCAGGTATCCAACTTCGCCAGCCAGAAGTGAATCGACGGGCATACGATGCGGGATGAACTGACCTAGTTCAAGCACTTCGTAGTTGGCACCCACTCCGAGGAAACGCACTTTGTCGCCCCGTTTCACTTTGCCTTCCATAACTCGAACGTAGGTGATTGCGCCTCGATAATCATCGTAGAGCGAATCGAACACCATCGCTTTGAGAGGGGCGTTGCGATCACCCGTGGGTGGTGGGATGCGCTCGACGATAGCTTCGAGCAATTCATCGATACCTATTCCGGCTTTGCCAGAGCATTTTACGATTTCGGTTGGGTCGATGCCCAAGCTCTGTTCCATTTCCGTTGTCACTTCGTCTATGCGAGCGTGGACCAGGTCGATCTTATTGATGACCGGGATGATTTTGAGTTCATGCTCCATGGCGGCGTAGGCGTTGGCAACTGTCTGAGCCTCGACGCCTTGGAAGGAGTCCACCAAGAGCAATGCCCCTTCGCAACACGAAAGAGCACGCGAGACTTCGTATTGGAAGTCGACGTGGCCGGGAGTATCGATCAAATTCAGTTCGTAGAGTTCACCCTTGTGCCAGTGATTCAACGAAACCGACTTGGCTTTGATGGTGATTCCACGAGATCGTTCCAGGTCCATGCCGTCGAGCAATTGTTCTTTCATCTTGCGCATTTCGACGGTGCCGGTACGTTCCAGGAGTCGGTCTGCGAGCGTGCTCTTGCCGTGATCGATGTGCGCAATGATGCAGAAGTTGCGTATTTTAGCCGTAGGCATTTCACCCAACTGTTGGCCACCGTGTTTGCCGCCAGTGCTCATGACTGATTCCTAGTAATTGTTCTCAATGGATACTTTCGTTGTCCCTGATGGCGGGGAAGGCTTGCTCTTTAGGCTGGTAACTTTTTGAATTCCATGCGAGCAATCCCAGCCGCACCGAGGTAACCCGCATCGCCACCCAACGAAGCGAACTCGATCTTGGTACCGTTTGCGACGTACTCGAAACTGCGTTGTCGAAACGTCGCCTCAATCCGTTTTAGGAATCGTATTCCGATGGGCGATTGTGTGCCACCAAAGTTCATTGCTCCACCCAAGACAATCAGGCCTGGATCCAGGGTATGAACGATGGTTGCGATTCCAAGCGCCAGATAGTCCGCCGTTTCATCGATGATTTTCAAACTGAAGGCATCGCCGGTTTCGGCCGCTTGGTAGATCTTTTTTGTGGTAAGAGTCTCAATGTTTTCGGAAAGCGAACTGATCGCACCTGCCGCAAGTTCTTCTTTGGCTCGTTGAGACACAGCGCTTGCACTCGCGTACGCTTCTAAATGACCACGCCCCCCGCCCCAAACACAAAGTCTTGCGTCGGGCCGAGGATCAATAATCATGTGACCGCATTCGCCACCAAAACTGTTATGTCCGACGACCAGTTGGTTATCGATAATGATCCCACCGCCGACTCCAGTTCCGAGGGTCAGCAATACCATACTACTGTACACGGCGCCGGTACCGACCCAAAACTCGCCGAAAGCGGCCGCGTTGGCATCGTTCGCGAATGACACCGGCAGGCCGATAGCCTCCTCCAGGCATTTCACGATCGGAAAGTGGTGCCAGTGTGGATGGTTGGGTGGTTCGATGAGCATCCCCTTGGAGATGTCCTGGCTACCCGGTGTTCCTAATCCCACTCGAACAATGTCATTCCTTGATAGCCCAAGAGATGCGAGCAATTCGGTTGCAGAATCCGAAACCCGTTGCATCGCGTCCGTGGGACCGCGCGGTTCTTCCGTTGGAATGGAGCTAAACCCGAGCGTTTTACCCATGTCATCGACGATACCTAATTTGATTCCCGTCCCACCGACGTCGATTCCTAAGTAAAACGGAGAAACTGCTTTCGAGACAGGAAGGATTGGCTGAGACGTCATAACTCTCTATTGGGTAAAGGTTTACTGCGTCACCGGTGCAGTGGCAGATCAGACCAAACCCCAGTATACGGCATGCCCAACTGGACCAACAGGGACAATTCCTTGAACCTACGCCTAGAATTAAGCTCTTATCAAGCCCTTGTTCGAGCATGGTCCAGAATGGATTTTTGGGTTTATAAAGTGGCGTAAGCTTCCAGCTTGCGAATTTTCAACCGTGGCGTAAGCATCCAGCTTGCGTTTTTTTAACCGTGGCGTAAGCATCTTGCTTGCGTTTTTTAGGTGACTTCGATGGCAGGCAAGATGCCCACCCCACTATTGAATCTGGACAAAGCACAATGCCGTCCGGCAGGACTGCGAGATCGGAGTAAGCGCTGGGGCCTGGCTCAAGTGTCTTGTTGATCGGCCAAGTTTTTCCGTCGTCTCGACTCAGTTTGATCGAGAGGTTTTCGCGTTTGCCCCGACCTGCCGGAATCTCTTCCCCCGCTTTGTCTCGCCCGAGACTGTGTGGATTCGAAATACTTATTAGGATGACTCGATCAATTAGTGTCGTAGCGAAACTTGTCAAGAGTTTCGGCGCCCGCTCAGTCCGAAAGTCGTGACGACTTCCGCTACGGGGAAATCGGAAAGTTATTGATCGAACGGTCTTTAGAACGGTCTTTAGAAGGAGTCCGATTGCTTTCATGGGAGGGTTCCGGATGCCTTAGGATTTGTCTAGAAATCTTTCCACAGTGGCGTTTGCGTTGGTATTTGATCCGAGATGGTGATGGCTTGTTCGACCAGTTTCATTGCCATTTGTGCTTTGCTATCGTCATTGCACTGGATATTGAGGATTGGCTGTCCGGCGGTGAGCGTTTCCCCGATTTTGCAATGCAGTTGGAGGCCGACCGAAAAATCGATGGCTTGGCCAGCCACTTTTCTGCCGCCACCCATCACGATGATAGCTTGGCCGAGGAGTTGACCATTGATGGATTGGATCGTACCGGTGGATTTGGCTATATAAGGTTGGCTGTGGCCGATGGGTCTCTTGGCAGCGAGCGAACCTCCTTGGGCATGCACCATGCGTTCGAAGCGATTCATGACGGCACCGCTATCTAGGAGTTTTCCTAGTCGGTAGCGAGCATCATCGAGTTGGGTTTCGCGTTTTGCGCTCAAGAGCAATCGGGCGGCAAGTTCGATCGTTAGCTCACGCACGTCATTGGGGCCGCCACCTTGAAGGACAGCGATGGATTCGTCGACTTCGCATGCGTTGCCAACCATGTTGCCTAGTGGCTGCGTCATGTCGGTGATGAGCGCCGTCGTGGGAACTCCGGCGTTCTTGCCGACTCGGATCAAGGAGGCAGCAAGTTGGGTGGCAAGTTGCTCGGTGGCCAGAAAAGCACCGCTGCCAAATTTGACGTCCAAGACCAATGCGTCGAGAGATTCCGCGATCTTTTTGGACATGATACTGGCGGTGATTAACGGTATGGAAGGGACGGTCGCAGTGACGTCCCGGAGGCCATACAGTTTTTTGTCAGCGGGGACAAGGGTTTCGGTTGCGCCGGTGATGACACATCCCACCGTCTCCAATTGGCGATGGATTTCCGATTCGGTGAGGTTGGTACGAAAGCCTTCGATTGCTTCTAGTTTGTCGAGCGTTCCGCCGGTGATGCCTAAACCCCGGCCGCTAATCATGGGGACATGCAATTCGCAACAGGCGAGGAGTGGAGCGAGAATGAGCGACGTCTTGTCCCCTAAGCCGCCGGTCGAGTGTTTGTCGACTCGAGGCGTGTCGCCGACCTTGCCAAGTCTTAACCCGCTGGCAATCATGGAATCGGTGAGGTCTGAGATTTCTTGGTCGGACATTCCGTTTAGGTAGATCGCCATAGCTAGGGCCGACATTTGGTAATCTGGGATGGTGCCGCGCGCGTAGCCATCGATCATGAACTTGATTTCGTCGCCAGATAACGGTCGTCGATCTCGTTTGTTTGCAATGACAACTGCGGGAATCATGTTTTGTCAACCAAATTCGGATGGATGGAGTAGACTGAGTGGATCAAATGTGGCTAAGGACCTATCGTATGATACCCGATGCGTCCGAGCGGCTTTTGGTCTAGGGAAGATAAAAGGTTTGTACATGGGAATAGGTAAACGAATGTTGTTTTTTCCTACGAGTCGTCGAATTGATATTTTGAGAATTGCAATTGCAATGGCAATGGTTTTTGCTATCGCATTGCAAGCTTTGCAGGGTGGCACGCTTCTCGCTCAAGATGTGGTGGACGCAGCCAGGTTGAATTCCGCCAAGGAGCAGGCCCGCGGATTGGCTTATGCATTCCAATCGGCTTCTGCCAAGATGTTGCCGTGTGTGGTTACAGTACTTGCGAAGCGAGCGGATGTCGATGAAACGCTCGACGACTTGGATTTGCTAGAAGAGAATCCTTCGGCCTTCAATATTGGGTCGGGAGTTATCATCGCACCGGATGGGTTGTGTGTTACCAATCATCACGTCATCAAGGGTTGCAAGGGAATTCGAGTTCGACTGTCCGATGGTCGCGAGATGTTGGGGAAAGATGTGCTTTCCGATCCCTCAAGTGACATTGCTGTTTTTCGAATCTCAACCAAAGAACCTCTCTCGGCAGCGGGAATTGGAAATTCGGACGCATTAGCCATTGGCGATTGGGTAATGACCATTGGCAGTCCATTTGCCTTGGATCAAACGGTGAGTGTGGGGATTATCAGCAGCAAGGGGAGAACGATTCGAGCGCCTGGGTCTTCAGGTGCATCTTCTAGTTCCTCGGATAAGACATTAGGACAGTTATTACAGACCGATGCGACTATCAATCCTGGTAATTCCGGAGGTGCTTTACTGGATTTGAATGGTGATCTTGTTGGAATCAACACAGCCATACCAAGTACGAGTGGTCAATTTCAAGGAATTGGTTTTGCGATCCCAATGCGGCGAGTCCAGTGGATTACGAAGGAGCTGGTGGAATTTGGAAAAGTCCGTCGGGCGAAACTCGGCGTAACGGTTGACGTAATCCCGCAGTATTTAGCGGAGGAGTTGAAGATACCTGTTCGGGGAGGGGTGCAGCTTACGAAGATGGTGGCAGATTCTCCGGCTACACGGGCGGGTATGGAGATTGGGGACGTGATCCTGGAATTAGGCGGCCAGAAAGTCTTCACGCCAGAAGATTTTCGAAGCTTGGTCGAACAGCTACCGGCCGACCGAGCGTATCCGATCAAGTTTTTGCGTGACGGTAAGTTCTTGACATTAGAGATTCGGCCCGTCGTCAAAGAGTAGACGTCGGAATTCCATGTCCAAGATTGAGTAAATGTGGCACGTTTTACGTGACGAAGGGGAGCATTTTGGTAATTCTAGAGAAGGATACCACGCAAAGATTGGTCATTGTTTTGGAAGATCTGGTAGCCGGAAGAATTTTTTGAATATGTGGGCGTTACTCTTTTGAGTGATCTCGTTCGCCTGGGAAGCTTCTTACGGTTAGCAAAATAGGGAAAAATAGGGAAATTTTTTCTAAAGATCTTCCCTATCCAGAACGTGAAGCTAAACTCGGGGACATAGAAATAAGGACTTAGGAACAAACGACTTGTTCCTCGCTAGGCGGTATCTACTACTGCCAAGCATCCTTTCTTCTACTTTGATAAACAACGTCGAATTACACCGCCCCATCTTGTTTGTGGTGGAACTTGTAAGTGTGTCAGCTGGCCGTGTGGCCACATTTTTTTATTACTTCGAGGAGACTACAATGAAGTTTCGCCCAGGTTTTGCCCTTGGGCTGGCCACAATTTTGTTTGGGGCCAGTAGCGTTTTTGCCGATTGCGGTTGCGGAAGTGCAACCGGTTCCGGCAGTGTTGTTAGCGGTATGGTTGTTGGTGGTAGCGGAGACATGGGTGGTTGTGGCGCTCAGATCAGCTACGTTGAAAAGACCATTATGGTCCCAACGCAAGTTACCGAAATGCGAACGGTCAACAAGACCGCTAATCGCACAGAAGCTCGCACTCGGACTTACACGGTAAGCCGTCAAGTGCCACGGACCGAGACCAAGACCAGTACAACCACGGTCATGGTTCCAAAGCAAGAAACCAAGCAAGTCACCTACACGGTGAACAAGCCGGTTACAAGCCAAGTCGAAGAATCGTACCAAGTCAACGTCTCGAACACAGTTACCGAACAAGTTCCCTACACTGTCAACGAAACCGTTTTCAACGACGTTGTTCAGAACTATACCGTTCAAGTTCCAACGACGGTTGTCGAACAACAAACCTACCAAGTAGCCGTTTGCAAAACAGTTCAAGACGTTCAGTCCTATTCCGTTCAGGTTCCTTCGACTGTCAACGAAACAGTTGACTACACCGTACAGGTTCCACACTATGTCGACGTTGTTCAGACCTACAACGTAACTGTGCCAGTAACAACCCAAGAACAAGTACCTTACACTGTTCAAGTTCCTGTTTACACGGACGAACAAGTACCTTACACCGTTCAGGTTCCTGTTTACACAGACGAAGTTGTTTCCCACACGGTCAAGGTTCCTTACACCGAGCAGCGTACTGGCTCGCGTCAAGTTTGCCGTTCGTACCCAGTGCAAAGCACTCGAACGGTCACCAGGGATATGGGATCGTACCAAACCGTGACAGAAGAAGTGCCAGTTAGCGGATGCGGCGTTGCTTCCTCCGGTTGCGGTACTGCTTCCGGTTGCGGTGCAGCTTCCTCCGGTTGCGGATGTGCAGCTCCTGTATCCTCCGGCTGCGGTTGTGGCGGTGGTTCGACTAACGGTGGCTGTGGTGCTCCAGTCATGTCGACCCGTACCGTTTGCCGAAAGGTTTGGGTTCCAAACGTTGTTACGGAAGAAGTTCCAGTAACAACCATGCAAAGCCAAATGGTTGACGAGCCTTATACCTTCACCGTTTCCCTTTGCCGCGACGAAGTTCGTCAAAGCACTATCAAGAAGGTTAGCTTCACAACTGAGACCCGTCAGCGAACGGTCAAGAAGTGCTCTATGACCACCGAGACCAAAATGCGAACCGTCAATAAGGTTTCGAACACGACCGAACAGCGTCAACGCACTGTCAAACAGTGTCAAATGCAAACAGAAACGCGTCAACGAACTGTTGCCAAGACTGTTTTCAACACGGAAACCCGTCAACGTACTGTCAATCGACAAGTTACCGAAATGGAAACTCGTACACGCAACGTCAACAAGTGTGTTATGAACACGGAAACACGCACACGAACCGTTAAGGTTCCAAGCGTTGTTCAAAAGCAATTGATGCGTGCTGTGAGCAAAGTTGTCTGCACGCCAGAAACCCGCACCCGCATGAAGACCGTTGTCACCATGGTTCCTGAAACCAAAACCAAGGACGTTGTCACGACTTCCTTGGTTCCAGAACAACGAACCAACACCTACAACGTGACCGTTTTCGACACTGTGCAAGAAGAAAAGACAGACACATACAACGTCTGCGTTCCTTACACCGCGACCGAAGAAGTTGCTGTAACCGTCTGCAAGATGGTTCCACAAACCGTTACCGTGCCTGTTACGACCTACGTCGGTGGTGCAGCAATGGGTTGCGGTGGTGCAATCAGCGGCAGCGCTTGCGGCGGCGGATGTGCTGCTCCTGCAGTTTCCTCCGGTTGCGGATGTAAATAATTCGTTTTGACTTTCTGAGCTGCGGGGCACTAGCCCCAAGCAAATAAAGTCAATAACTTGTAAAAATCGAAAACGGCCCGTGCAAGGTAACTTGTGCGGGCCGTTTTTCTTTTGTCTGGGCAAGCTACAATGAGCCACCTACGATCACTTCCCATATTTCCTCCTGTGCTAGCTATGACAACCTCAAAGAGACTGACCGACCCGTTTGGTGCCCGTGATACTTTCCGTGCTCCTCAAGGCCAATTCGGAATCTACCGACTCGGCAAACTCGAAAAGGACGGGATTGCACCAGTTTCTAAGCTACCTTTCTCCATCCGCGTTCTATTGGAAACGGTTTTGAGAAATTGTGACGGTTACCAAGTGTCGGAAGCGGATGTCATCAATTTGGCTCAATGGAATGCCGCTAAGCCAGCGGAATTAGAGGTGCCGTTCAAAGCGGCTCGCGTTGTCCTGCAGGACTTCACTGGCGTCCCAGCCGTGGTCGATCTCGCGGCCATGCGAGACGGTATGAAATCATTGGGCGGTGATCCAAAGAAGATCAATCCTTTGATTCCAGTCGATTTAGTTATAGATCACTCGGTGCAAGTTGACTATTTCGGAACAGCCGACTCCCTTGCGAAGAACGTGGAAGTGGAGTTTGAACGCAATAAGGAAAGATACGAATTCCTCCGTTGGGGCCAACAGGCATTCGACAATTTTCGGGTGGTCCCACCCAACACCGGAATCGTCCATCAAGTCAATTTAGAGTTCCTCGCTAAAGTGGTATTCCTAGGCAAGGACCACGCGGGCGCAGTTGCCTATCCGGATACGCTAGTCGGCACTGACTCGCACACGACCATGATCAACGGATTAGGAGTTCTAGGTTGGGGCGTCGGGGGTATCGAAGCCGAAGCAACCATGCTGGGGCAACCGCTCTACATGTTGATGCCGGAAGTCGTTGGCATGAAGCTTTTGGGCAAGCTAGAACCTGGAGCTACGGCGACCGACCTTGTTCTTCGTGTCACGGAAATATTGCGCAAGGAAGGTGTCGTCAACAAGTTTGTTGAGTTCTTTGGCGAGGGGGTTTCACGCATGTCGCTGGCCGACCGAGCCACCATCGCAAATATGGCTCCTGAATACGGAGCCACCATGGGTTTTTTCCCTGTCGACAACGAGACGCTCGTTTACATGCGACGAACGGGGCGAACGTCCGATGAAATAGAACTGGTGGAGCGATATTGCAAGGAGCAAGGACTGTTTCGAGTCGATGGTAGCCCAGATCTAAATTACACCAAGGTGTTAACGCTCGACTTGAGTAGTGTGGAACCCTCCCTTGCCGGTCCTAAGCGTCCTCAAGATCGTGTGCCTCTCAAGTCCTTGAAGGCTTCGTTTGCAAAGTCCCTTTCTTCGCCGATTGCCGAGCGAGGCTTTGGTCTAACGACGGACCAATTGTCATCCACTGCATCGGTTCAGGACAACGGACACAGCTCAACCATCGGGCACGGTTCCGTCGTCATTGCGGCCATAACTTCTTGCACCAATACCAGCAACCCGTCGGTCATGCTGGGTGCTGGGCTATTAGCAAAGAAAGCAGTTGCTCGGGGATTGACCGTAAAGTCCTTTGTTAAGACGAGTTTAGCGCCGGGTTCTCGAGTCGTCACCGATTATCTCGAAAAGGCGGGCGTCCTCCATCCATTGCAGCAACTCGGATTCCATGTGGTGGGTTATGGTTGTACCACTTGCATCGGCAACAGCGGCCCTTTGCCTGATTCAGTTTCGAGCGCGATCATGGAAGGAAATCTTGTCGCCGCAGCCGTGCTCAGTGGCAATCGAAACTTCGAGGGGCGCGTCAATCCACATACGCGTGCCAACTATCTGGCAAGCCCAGCCTTGGTAGTGGCTTACGCAATCGCCGGTACGGTAGAAATCGACCTTGAGACGGAGCCCATCGGTCATGATCCCGACGGCAATCCGGTGTTCTTCAAGGAGATATGGCCGACCCAAGAGGAAATCGAAAGGACAATGGAACAGAGTGTTCAGCCGGAGATGTTCGTAAAGCTCTATTCCAGCGCGTTCACTTCGAATGAGACATGGAATGCGATCCCAATCACGCCGGGCGAACTTTACCAATGGGACGAAAAGAGCACCTATATTCAGCGACCACCGTTTCTCGAGGGTATCACAACGCAGCAAGGAACCATCGCACCAATCCTGGCCGCAAGCGTACTGGCAGTACTGGGTGACTCCGTAACGACGGACCATATTTCGCCGGCTGGCTCGATTGCAAAGGATGGACCGGCCGGTCGGTTCTTGGTCGAGAATGGCGTCCATCCTCGGGACTTCAACAGCTACGGTGCCCGACGCGGAAACGACCGGGTTATGGTTCGCGGTACCTTTGCGAATATTCGCATTCGCAACGCGATGACTCCCGGCATCGAAGGCGGCGTGACGAAGTACTTGCCCACCGGCGAACAGATGAGTATTTACGACGCTTCGATGAAATATCAGGCAAACAAAATTCCGCTCGTGATCCTGGCTGGTGCGGAATACGGTACAGGTTCGTCACGCGACTGGGCCGCCAAGGGAACGCTTCTGCTCGGGATTCGTGCAGTGATTGCAACTTCCTATGAGCGTATTCACCGAAGCAATTTGGTGGGGATGGGGGTGCTGCCGCTCCAGTTTCTCGAGGGACAATCGGCCCAAAGCCTTGGTCTAACTGGCGTTGAGTCTATCGATATTTTAAGTCTCAATGACGGGCTTCAACCCCGAAGCCGAGTTGAGGTTATTGCCACTAGACTCGATGGCACGAAGCTATCCTTCGATACGCTCGTTCGCATCGATACGCCCGTGGAAATTGACTATTATCGCAACGGTGGAATTCTCCCAACAGTCCTTCGCAAACTAGCTGAAGCTTAGGACGGAATGCGAAAACGAAAACGTCCTACCATCACGATCACCAAAATTGCGATCGCACTTGCGGTGGTAACGACCGTAATTGCGATGGCTGCTTCGGGTTCGATCGTACTTTCGGGTGGCCGGAATTTCGAAGAGGGTATCCATTCGATAGCCTTGGGGGTCATGCTCATCGCTTATCTATTTCTGATTTGTGTTCTGATGTTGGCCAAACAGAAACAAATGGATTCTCTCCGTATCGTTGAGCAAGATGGATATCTAGTTGTTTCGCCATGCGCTGGAAAAGACTGCCTCGTTCTTGATCAAGCTGGAATCGATGGTGCCGCGAAAGGATCCTTTGCGAAAATCGCCAAACATCGACGAACCGCGATCCGAATCGTGGTGGCCAGAGATGTTTCGATTCCGGAAGCCTTTTTGGACTCGCTGGCTCATTTTCCAAACATGAGTCTGTTGGATCTGCAAAATGCTACGGTGGCACCTGAGTTTTGGACCAACCTGGAGGAGTTGCCGAACGTATCGCATGTCTTGGCGACCAACGCCCTCCCTGCCGATCTGCTTCGAAACATTGCTATCTCCTTGCCAGAAGTCAAGTTTTGGTTGGGGTATCAACGAAAGCTCGTTATCGGCACCAAGGCGGCCATGAACCCATATGGAATGATGGAATGAACCCTACCCGACCTGCTAAGGTCTATCTCATCGGCGCAGGACCTGGTGATCCGGGATTGATTACCGTTCGAGGTGCAGAGCTTATCGGTCGTGCCGATGCCATTCTGTACGATGGCTTGGCCAACGAAGCGTTGCTCGGTTATGCATCGGACCATGCGGAAAAGATTTGTGTTGGCAAACATGGACATGGGGGAATGTGGGGGCAATCGCAAATCGACGATGAGGTCGTGCGACTTGCCAAAATGGGCAAGTCGGTCGCGAGGCTCAAAGGTGGCGATACGGCCATCTTTGCCCGCACCAGCGAAGAGGTCGACAGACTCGTCGAAGAAGGCATCCCGTACGAGATTGTTCCTGGTATTACCGCCGCCCTAGCAGCCAGCGCATTCACAGGGATTCCGGTCACCCATCGTGATTGGTCGTCTGCGGTGGCTTTGATCACTGGACGATTGCAGCCCGCTGACGGCAGCGAGGATGCAGAGGAGTCGCTCGATTGGGGTGCACTAGCTAAATTTCCAGGAACGCTTGTGCTCTACATGGGAGTCACGACGGCCGCGTATTGGAGCAGTAGACTGATCCAAGCGGGCAAACCTCCGTCGACGCCAGTTGCCATGATTCGGCGTTGCTCCTGGCCGGATCAACAAGTGATACGTTGCGAATTGGGGACAGTAGCGGCAACCATTGCCTCGATACCTGGATTGCGTCCGCCTGTGATCAGCATTGTTGGCGAAGTGATTCAAATGGCGAAAACTTTGGATTGGTTTTCGGCCAGACCTTGGTTTGGGAAACGCATTTGGGTAACGAGCCCCGAGAATACGGCTGGTATGCTTAGCAAAAAATTTGCGGAACAAGGTGCGGAGGTCATTCAACGTCCTGTCATGACGATCGAACCGCCGCTCGATTGGCAAGCCGTGGATGCAACGCTTCAAACGCTCGATCCATACGATTGGATTGTCTTCAGTAGCGTCTACGGTGTCGATGGCTTCTTTGAGAGATTGCGGGCGCTGGGTAAAGACGGACGAAGTCTCTACCGCACTCAACTCGCGGCGATCGGGTCAGGAACGGCGGCTGCGATTGCCAAGTATTCCATGCACTGTGACATGGTCCCACAAGTCCCAGGCGCCGATTCCTTGGCCAACCTTTTGGTGAACCATTGCACAGGCAAGCGGTTTTTGTTTGTCCGCAATCCGGACGGCGAGACGGCGGGTATGGATCGCCTGGCGCAAGCCGGAGCGACGGTTGCTTGTCTAAATGTCTACCGTCAAGTACCGGTTTCGTCGTTGCCCAGCGAATGGATTTCGCGACTTGAAAGGGGGGAGATTCATGCGATCACAGCCACCAGCAAGAACATTGCAACGCAAACCGTGGGGCTGCTTGGCGATCTAAGTAGCCGCCAAAAATGGCTTAGTTTGTCCCCCTCGATTACAGACAGACTGCATGAGCTCGGATGTGACCAGGTACAAACGGCTCGCGAGCCAAGCTTTGATGCGATGGTGGAGCTCGCTCAATAGGACGAGTCTAATTGTAGCTGCCAATCATCGCTCCACCGACGCGGGATCGGTGGAGGCGAAAAAGATACGCTTAAGACTTAAGACTTCAAACTCGCCTTCCATCCGAGCTCGTCTCGGTGGAGGCAACAATTGGCTGCTACAATCTGTGCGCTACCTTACTCGTAAGAAGTAGAGCGGGACCAGTCGAGACGAAATAGCGTATTGGGCGGAAGTTCTTAAGATCCCAATCAACAACTGTGTGAAGTTGCACGTTCATTGTGCCGATACCGCTTACTGGACGGCATCCAGAACAAACAACCAAGCTTCCGTCGGGCAAAACCCTGCGATTTCGTCCCCCTTGCGTCCTAAGCTACGACCGCCCTCGGCGTCCGCGAGAGATCAAAGTGGAGTGTCCCCCGTTTTCTCGTGCCCCGTTTTCTCGTGCTTGATCTACCGAATTGCCCGCTTCGGTTGCAATCTCAGGTGTTGTCGGCGGAAAGTGACATTCTTTCTTCGATTCGTGAATCGGTTAGCAGCTCGATGCTTTTGTGGCGAGCTTGGTGTCGCGACCCGGCAATCTTCGGTCTTTTGGCAGCTGTCAAGAACAGCCTCGTGGCTGCTGACGTTGCTGGTTCCGCACTTCCGATGCAAACAGACAACCGACTACGCCAAGAGGTGTGGCACCAGACGATTCTGGATCAATTGCGTATTACGCCAACTGATGAACAGCTAGAGCAATTAATCACAGACCGATTGACAATAAACGGCACAACTCATGACTTGCGTCCATTTCAAGCTGCCGTCGCAGAGCAGGCATCTGAAGTAACGCTAGTGAAGGCTGGGTGCGGAAGTGGCAAGACTCTCGCAGCATATCATTGGGCACGCGTGCGTTGCCCTGGAAAGCGACTCTATGTGTGTTACCCAACAACCGGAACCACCACGGAAGGTTTTCGCGATTACGTTTTCGACCGGGAGGAACATGAACCCAAGTTTGGTGCCAAGCTATTTCATGGGCGATCGATGATCGATCAGCGGCTCATCCTTGAAACGTCCGACGACGAAAGCGGCGAGGAAGACGCCTTGGCTCGTATTCGCTCACTCCAATCTTGGGGTGCTCCCATTGTCACATGTACAGTCGATAGCGTTCTCGGTATCGTCCATAATCAACGCCGAGCGATCTACTCGTGGCCGGGCATCTGCAACGCTGCGTTTGTATTTGACGAGATTCACTCGTATGACTGCTCCATGTTCGGGGCTCTCCTGGCTTTTTTACAAAAACTCACGGGCATCCCGGTTCTCTTGATGACGGCAAGCTTACCAGCCGAACGACTTGAAAGACTGCGCAAGGTCGTTCGCAATCGGGGTGATGGTCTTATCGAGATTGCCGGTCCGCAGGAGCTGGAATCGTTGAATCGATATTACCAGGAAACAGTTTCGTGCGATGGAGTTACAGAGCGAGTAAGGCAAGAGCTAGAAGCCAACGGAAAGGTTCTCTGGGTATCGAACACGGTAGATCGAACCATGAACGCCTATCAGAGCTGTCGCGAGTTTTCCAATTCAGACACCGTTTACCACAGTCGGTTCCGGTATATCGATCGAGTTCAACGTCACAAAGCGGTCATTGAAGCGTTTGCCGGTCCAGGCCCAGCGATCGCGTGGACTAGCCAAGTTGCCGAAATGTCTCTCGACTTAAATGCGACCCTGATAGTAACCGACATAGCTCCGATTCCTGCATTGATTCAAAGGCTGGGGCGATTGAATCGACGGGCAACGTGTGAATCGGATCCGTTTCGACCGTTCATTGTATTGGAGCCGACAAACAAGCGAGGCGATTTCTCACCGCTGCCGTACAAACAGCAGCAGTTGGAAGAAGCCAGGGAATGGCTTTCGAAATTACCCACATCGATTTCCCAAGTGGACTTGGTGTCCACATGGGAGTCAATGAAACCCGCAAGCAGAGAAATGATTGAAGTCGCTTCGACATGGATCGATGGCGGGTTCGATCGTCAAGTGAAGGAACTTCGGGAAGCTTCTCCCGGACTCACCGTCATTCGCCGCGAAGATCGTGATCGCGTACTCGCAGGAACATGTTCGTTGCTCGAGGTCACTGTCCCAATGAACCCGCGCAATGGAAGTGTTCTGTCTGATTGGACACGCGTTCAAGGCGCAGTCGTTGTCGACGAAACTCAACTTAACTATTCGGAACTCCTTGGAGGTGAATGGATATAAGCCATGGCAAAAACAAAAGCAGCCAAACAATTAAAGCCGCCACTTCCGTATTGAGTTCGGCGAGCCTGGCTTGGCTGGCGAATTTCTGAAACGGCTGTTCCAACTGTCTTTTCAAATCGTCCAGGGGCAAGGTGCAATCTACTTGCCAGGGCAATACATGCAGACGCCATCAATAAGTGTTCTGGCTGATACACAATCTGCAATCACCCTAACTTTCTTGCAGCATGGACTGACACGCAAACTCGCAAAAACGCCCAAGACGGTACAAATTGACGCTGAAGGCGACGGGTCGAAGTTAATCAACGCAGAGTTTAAGGAATGCGAGTCCTACAAACACCAAAACTGTTGGGAGGCTCACCGCTCCCCTCTCCTTTTGGGAGAGGGGCTGGGGGTGAGGGTTGCGAAACCCGAAACAATAGATTTTTTTTCTTTCCCATTCCCATCATGCAAGAAGACCGTATAGACCCAATCGAGTTCGCTCGCAGATTGCGCCGTTGCCAACAACCCGGCGAAGAACTCCTGTGGCAACTCCTGCGCAATCGACGTTGTGTTGGAGCGAAGTTTCGTCGCCAACATCCCGTTCCCCCTTACAACTGCGATTTTTTTTGTCATGAGCTATCGCTAGACGTTGAATGCGACGGCAAGGATCATTTCACCGAGGACGGGATCCGCAAGGATGCAAATCGAACAAAGTACTTGAACGGACTTGGTATCACTGTCATTCGATTCTCGAATTTTCAGATTGAGAATGAAACGCAAGCGGTACTGCATGAGATCCGGAAAACAATCGAACGGTTGCGTAATGAGAAAACGAACGCGATTGTATCTAGTGATTCAAAACCCTCACCCCCAGCCCCTCTCCCAAAAGGAGAGGGGAGCAAGTAGCGCGCGAGGCGTTTCGCCCCTATCGCTACCTAAGTCAAAAAGGCCCTCGATTCCTCGCTCGCTTCCTTCGCTACCTGATGCAAACGGCGCTCTATTCTTCGCTCCCTTCTCCCTCGGGGAGAAGGGCTGGGGATGAGGGGATTGCAGCGAGAAAACGCCCGTACTACTAAGCCCTCTAGACCATCAAGAAACCACCACCAAGACACACCACCATGATTACCAACACCGTCCCACTTCGTGTCATGTCCCTTCACGCCCTCCTCTATTGCGAACGGCTGTTCTACCTGGAAGAAGTCGAAGAGATCCGGGTCGCTGACTTCGCGGTCTACGCAGGCCGACGATTGCACGAAGAAGTCGTTCCACTCGATGACGAATCACCCGAACGACGCAGCATGGAAGTTGCCAGCGAATCACTTAGTCTTATGGGCAAAGTCGACGCTGTACGCAAGCGGGACGGACGCTGGATCGCCTACGAACATAAACGCGGTCGCTGCATGCGAGGTGACAAAAAGCAAGTTCTTGCCTGGCCAAGCGATCGTATCCAAGCGATTGCCTACGCCGCTCTCTTGACCGAATCGCTCGGCGAGCCTGTCCTCGAAGCCCGTGTCAGATATCACGCGGACAACGTCACCGCCACAATCGCAATCGACGAACAAGCGATCGATGACCTGAAAATCGCAATCCAGCGAGCTCGCGAACTTCAAGAAACCACCGATCGACCTCCCGTTACCACCAATGAAAACCTTTGCATCCGATGCTCGTTGGCACCTGTCTGCTTGCCTGAGGAAGAACGTCTCGCACCCGATCTCACACTTGTAGATTCTGAAGCCGAACCATCGCTCGCGGTGTCCGATACTGAAAACCTTGTGCCTCTAGTCGCCAAGAAAACTCCCACACTTTTTCCGTCCCTTCGGCAAAAACAGACGCTGCACGTGTGTGCTCCCAAGTCTCGTATCGGTCGAAGTAACGAAACGCTCGTCGTAACATCGGAAGACGAAAACCGCAAGGAAACCAAACAAACCGTTCCGATTCAAGACATCGATTCGGTTGTCATTCATGGCTACGGACAAATCACTACACAAGCTATTCATCTTTGTTCGTACCACGGGGTAGCCGTTCAGTGGATGTCGTATAGCGGAAAATTCGCAGCGGGAACGGCTGCCTCACCAGGCCGAGTTCAACAACGCATCCGACAGTATTCCGCACTTCAGGACGAACCGACTCGGTTGCGTCTGGCCCGTGCTTTGGTTCACGCTAAAGTCGAAATGCAATTGCGATACCTTTTGCGGTGCACGCGCGGTGGCAAAAGCAACCGATCCGCCATCGCAGCCGAAATTGAATCGATTCGAGGTTCCTTGCGTGGGATCGATCGAGCGGAGTCGGCTGGCACGCTCCTGGGCTTCGAAGGAAACGCCGCCCGAGCTTACTTCGCATCCTTGCCCGCAATCCTTTCGAGCAATTTACCACCTGAGCTAGTCCCCAAAGGCAGAAGCAAACATCCGCCGCTTGATCGTTTCAATGCATTGCTTTCGTATGGATATTCGTTGCTATACGGGCTAGTGGAACGGACGGCGCTGTCGGTTGGTCTTGAACCATCCTTTGGATTTTACCATCGGCCTCGTTCCTCTGCGCCGCCGTTGGTAATGGATGTCATGGAGCTGTTTCGAACGAATATTTGGGAGATCCCACTCATTGGCAGTATCAATCGAATGCAATGGGACATTGACCAGGACTTTACCGTGACTTCGCAAAAAGTTTGGCTTTCGGATTCAGGGCGCCGGAAAGCCATTAGGATCTTTGAGGAACGGCTGAACGAAACGTATGTCCATCCCCACACGGGACAATCGCTGGCTTATGCGAGAATGGTCGAACTAGAGCTGCGTCTGTTGGAAAAGGAGTGGACGGGTCATCCCGGTATGTTTGCAAAACTGAGGCTGCGATAGCATGAGTGACAAGCACTGGCATTTGATCAGCTACGATGTTCGCGATGCAAAGCGATTGCGAAAAGTTGCCAAGAAGATGGAAGCGTATGGAACTCGGATCCAATACAGCGTGTTTCGATGCCGATTGGATCGTGAGACGATGGAGAAACTGCATTGGGAACTGAGTAAGATCATGGAGACAGAAGACGACTTACTAGTCATCCCGTTGTGCGAAGGATGTTCCTGCAAGGTGCAATATCATTCATCGGGCGACCGCTCAGACTGGGCTGGCCCCGCGAAGTCGTTCCGCGTAATTTAATGAAACCGAGAGCGTCAAGGATGTCCGAATGGTGGAGCCTGAGTTTTGAAAACCGAAACTATTCCCTGCTTATTTGTTGGCCGATCGAAGAAATGCTTCAAAAGCTATCCATGACACACAACTTTAACTTCCGCAAAACCTTACCAGGACACAAGATAGGGATGGAAAAGCAATCGAAAGAAATGTCAAATGTACCGAGTGCCACTATCTGCTTTGATGTGTTTTCGCAGATGCATGAATCATGCGACGCCAAACCGTTTGCTGGCAATGAGATACGTGATGTGCCGTGTTTCATCCGTTGATGCCGAAAGGCGTTGAGCACTATATAGGGGGTATATCTCTAATAATAGGGGTAAAGTGTTTCATCCGTTGATGCCGAAAGGCGTTGAGCACATGACTTAC
>JANPNA010000369.1:0-23448 GCA_031427235.1 Pirellula sp. | reverse complement strand
AAAGCATCGCACCGAAATCTATCTGCAGTTCGATACATTTGAGGATGCTGGTTACAGGACACTGCGAGGTGCCTCGCTGCTGGAGACGAAACTGAAGGCGATCGAACAGCTGGGTGAAGTCGGGCTGAATACGATCCTGGTCTGTACCGTGCAGCCGGGTGTCAATGATCACGAAATCGGGCGGAGAAAAAATATACTTTTCTAAAATGCTATTTGCTCTTTTATTGTAAATATGAATATCTTCCTGATCTGCACAAATGCCATTGCATTTTTTTATCTGATGATTAAAGCAAACAGATTCACGATCAGTGAGACCACAATAACGCATACATAACTGGTATTCTTCTAATAATAATTCCAGCTTTTCTCTTGCCGAAAAATAAGTTGTAAATGACATCAAAGCATTTTCCGATTCATTATAATCAACAAGCTTAAAATTGATAATTCCTTTTTCATCTGTAAACCAATCTATGCTATGGGTGAAACTATCAGCCTTACGCTGCCGGTTATATTTTGGCTTGTGTTTTTTAAAAACTATTATTTAGGGGTTGCGTTTTTGTATCTTTTTAAATATCCTAATCCTGCCTTATATTAAAAAATACCCACTACCTTAAAAATAAGCTGTCACAAAGCACCAGCCAAGGTGGCGCGGCAGTTATATTAGGGCTTGATTCAAAGAGATAAGGTCAAGTTCAGGAAGGTTCAATAGACAATAATCCTAGTTTATTGGGTGATTATCCATGCAAATCCTTTGTGCCGAGAATAGCCAAGTTACCTTCACGGGGATTTCTATTCTGTTGGAAGTTGAGGGCTTCAAGCACGTTTTCTCTGCGGACAACTATGCCCAGATTAAGGAGCGACTAGCATCCGAACCAATTGATTTGTTGATAACGGAATTGCGGTTTGAAGACGAAGAGCTTTTGGACGTTGCAGGGGAAATCCGCAAGACTTGGCCTGAAACCAGGATTTTGGTCTACACGCATCAGGAAAATCCGACTTTTTTAGCTCGAGCGGCCGCGTGTAAGGTTTTTGACTTTGTGCTGAAGAAAATGAGTACTTCCTGCTTGCTGCGGTCGGTGACCAACGCCGCTATTGGCGTCGCTCCACCGGAATCCCTTTTGACGATGGCAACGAAGTTCCTTTCGCACTCAGAACATGCGAAAAATCCGCACACAGCCCATTTAACAAAGCGGGAATTGCAGATTTTGACGCACCTTGCACTCGGCTTAAGCAACAGAGAGATCAGCAGTCTTCTTTCCATTAGTTTGGAAACCGTCAAAGAACATGTCCAAAATGTGCTTCGCAAACTGAAGGCCAGCGATCGAACGGAGGCTGCGGTTTGGGCATTGCGGAAAGGGGTTCCCACGTTGAATTTGCCGTAAGGGCCAAATCCATGGGAAAGATAAAAATCTCGGATAATCTTCGCCTGACTGAGGGGGGAAGCGTCGAGAAGCGACTCATAGGACATCATGACCGTTGCCGCAATGAGATCCCTCATCGTTGGCCAGTTTAAGGCAAGTATCGATTGGGCGGAGGCCCTTGAAATAAACCAACGTTGGTTGGCAACCGTCGTGCATGCGCGTCTGGCTGACCGCCAAGCCGCAGAGGATGTTTTGCAGGAAGTGGCTCTAGCCGCTATCCGTCAAAACCTTTCAAGAGCAGATGAAAAATGGAGCCCAGCAAACATGCCAAACGGAAGCGCTCAGGTTTGGAGTTTTCAAGGCGAATCGGGAAATCTTAAGAAAGATATCGATGAGCTAAAATCCGAATTGGCTGACTTGAAAAAGATGATCAAAAAATTGGTCGGCAAAAAGTAGGGGTTGCTGGGTTGCAGTACGACGTCGATCTTAAGGCGGGCCGATTTAAATCGTAGCGGAAGCTGTCAAAGCTTTCGTGAATGCTGGACGTCAACGAAATGCTTGACGCATTCCGCTACTAGGGAACGCTAGAGAAAGTGTTTCGCGGCCCAGCTTAAGATCGACGCTTGCAGTACGACGGGCGTGTTGAGTTGTTAGTAATCGTTCGTTACAATGCGCAGCCGTACATGGTTGGTTTTTGGCTGAGCGAGGCCCTCGCTCGTCTACAATTGTCGCCTTTTGCTCCGCAAAAGTGCGTAAACGCGGCACACTTTCGCGGAGCGAAAGGCGACAATGAAAGCACTATGACAAAATCCTACGAAGTTCTCCCTGGTCAGTCCGTCGAGTTGCTAAAAGAGTTGCATATCTTGACTCGTGACGGGAAGATGAACCAGGATAGCCGTCGCAAACTCAAGCAGGTTTTTCACTTATTTCAGTTCATTCAACCATTGCTTCAAGAGACGCTGGCAGAGCACGCCGATCTAACGCTGGTCGACCACGGTGCTGGCAAGTCCTACCTGGGCTTCTTGCTCTACGATTTGTTCTTTAAAGAATTTGCCAAGCAAGGCAAAATTTGGGGTATTGAAAGGCGAGAGGAGCTGGTCACTCGGTCGCAGGAACTGGCAGAACGGCTTGGCTTTGTCGGCATGTCCTTTCTCAATCAGTCGGTTGACGAGTCTCTTCACTCCGACGTATTGCCAGAACGTATTGACGTCGTAACCGCATTGCACGCCTGCGACACTGCCACCGATGATGCTATTCGCTTTTCCTTACAGAAACACGCGAAGCACATCGTGCTTGTTCCATGTTGTCAAGCGGAAGTGGCTAGCATCTTGCGTAAGTACAAGAACATCGCTCGAAAGAAGTCGGTCGTATCTGAACTTTATCGCCATGCGTTGCACACACGCGAGTTTGGCAGCCAGATCACCAACGTGCTGCGCTGCTTGCAATTGGAGTCGCATGGCTATCAGGTCAACGTAACGGAGCTGGTAGGTTGGGAGCATTCGATGAAGAACGAACTCATCATCGCCAGCTACAAGAATCTTCCTCGCAACACCGCCGCCCAACGGCTGACCGAATTACTCGAAATGGTTGGCTTAGAAGAAATGAGCGATCGCTTTTGTTAGCTGACTATGGATTGTTGGGGGCAGGGGATCAGTGGGTGAGGGGATCGGTGGGTGAGGGGATCGGTGTCCATTGAATAGTGTGGGTTAGGCATTTGCCAGCCAAAGAATCGACCTTAGGTAGGAAATCGCAAGCTGGAAGCTTACGCCACTAGGAAATCGCAAGCTGGAAGCTTACGCCACGCGGAAATCGCAAGCTGGAAGCTTACGCCACTAGGAAATCGCAAGCTGGAAGCTTACGCCACTAGGAATTCCAGTAGAACCGATTCTGATGAATAGACCGACAGGATGTCCATGGAATCGCTCCGTTCCTTGAAAAACATGGACTTTTCTCATGATTTGATTAAAATTGACCCTCTTACACCATTGCCCGATTTGAATCTGTTTTTACTGACAGTTAATCTACGATGACTCCATCTTTGCCGCGACAACAATCTAAAGCTTCCTTTGCGGATGTATGTACTTTGGAGTCCCTTTTTCGTCACAAAGTGATTGCGAGCGGTGTTCTCCTTTTGGGGCTGGCATTGACCTTTCTATTTCTCTTCGCTCGCGACCGATCGTTTGAGTCGATTGCACGCGTTTTTATTCGAACCGGCAGAGAATCCGTGGCAGACGCATCAACCACCGTAACTGGCCAAACGCTGCCGATAAGTGATGCTCAAAAACGGGAAATGCAGTCCGTACAAGACATTTTGCGTAGTCAAGTTATGTACGAGACTATTTTGGAGAAGATAGGGATAGATCAAGTCCTGGATTATTCGGACGAGTTTACCGAGGACAATGCCCCATCGCCATGGGTTCAGAATCTCAAGAAACGCGTTTCGGAGCTACGGGCTGCTCTTGCCACGGTTCGGCTGGCGGACCCCGAAAACCGACGCGCCAAAGCCTTGGAATTGTTAGCGAAACACATCAAAATTTCCGCCGAAGAAAACTCCAACATCGCATCGATTCGCGTTCGCTCGGAGTCGCCGAAACTGTCGCAACAAATTGGCGAAGTCATTCTAAATCGTTTTCGCGAACTGCACCGCGAAGCACACCGAGCGCCTGGAGAGTACGGTTTCTTTACGGAACAACTGGAAATCGTGAAACAACAATTGGACGAAACCATGTGCAAGATGCGCGATTCAAAAAACGCCTCCGGCTTCTCTTCCATTGCCGATCAAAAGTTAGTTTTAACCGAGCGCATGAAAGGAATTGACGTAGGAATACTTGCCTCCATGAGCGACATGAAAGGGACCGAAGCCAAGATTGGAGAAATGGAAATCACGCTTGATTCTCTTCCAGAACGTGTCCTGGCTACGGAAGTAGACGGCCTCACGAATACATCCAAGGACGAAATGCGAGGACGACTCTACTCCTTGGAAGTCGAGCATGCAGAACTCTTGGCACGATATACTCCATCCAATCCGTTGGTGGTTCTCAAGAAAAAGCAGATGGCAGATGCTCAAAAATTATTCGGTAACGAGGAAGTAGCATCTCAAAAAACGATGGCGGTGAACAGCACTCGCCAAGAAGTAAGAGTACAGCACCTACTTTCGAAAGCCGATGGAGCGGGGGTTGCAGCTCGCGTCGCGGAACTGGAAAAACAACGTCTGACGTTGCTTGAGGAAATTCGCGAAGTGAATCGCAAAGAGCTTGAACTCACGACCTTGCAGCGCGAAATTGACATGTTGGATTTGAAGTTTCGAAAGTACTCCGAAAGTCTCGAACAAGCCCGCATTGATGAAGCCCTTCAACACGATAATCTATCGAGCATCAATGTTATTCAACCTCCAACCTTCAACGATGACCCAATCGACTTGAGCAACTCCATCATTGCGGTCGTCGGGTTCGTAGGATCCTTTTTAGGAGCGATTGGTATCGCTTTTGGATGTCGTTACGTGCGCAACGATTTGGCGACATCGGAAGATGTGGAGCGGGAGTTGGGACTGCCAGTGCTAGGTGCCATTCCAAGTTCTCGACAAAAGAAAGTTCAATTCAACTAACCCCATTGCTCACCCCGCATTTCGATGAGTCCTTGCGATGAATAACGCGATTGCGAAAAACGAAAGCTCCGCCGAAGGGAAACAAGAAATGGCTAACGGGAAAACCCGAATAAGAAAACCGCCTAGAACTCGACACGTATTGCCAAGTCGACATTTCCGATCGTTAGCAAGTCGACTCTTGGCGCTCCGCGAAGTGGGTACCCATAAGACCATTGGGATTGCGAGCTGCGGTCCAAACGAAGGGAACTCAACCGTCGCCAGCAATTTGGCTGTCGCGATCAGCCATGCAGTCGAGGGTGAAGTTCTCCTGATCGATTGTGTTGAACCCGTCAGGCGAACACTCGGACCAGGCTGGTTTGATTTCGTTTTCGGAAATGCGGATTTAATCGATGTGGTGAGGCAGACCGAGACGCCGAGACTTAGTACGATTTCCGCTGGAATTGTCCTGCACCCCGGCGAAGGAACTTACAATCGAGATCGACTGGTGAATATTTGTCAGCTTTTGAAAGAGCGATTCGAATTCATCCTTTTCGACCTTCCTTGCGCAGAAGATTTGACTGGATGCTTTCCCATTGCGCGTGTGTTAGATGGTGTTATTTTGAATATCAAGTCCGGCAAAGTGAACTCGGGCCGTGCGATTCAATTGCGAAATGAATTCCAGATGCAGGGGGCCAACGTTCTGGGCGTCGTATTGAATCAAACTCAATCGTATGTCCCTAGCTTTCTTAGGATACTGTTGCGAACCAAAGATTCCCATTCGTAACGAAAGCATCTATGCTTAAGAAAAACGCCGAGGTCCACAGCATACGAGAGCGATTGCTTTTGCTGTCCGTTCCGATCGTCATGGCAGTTTCCGCAGTCGGAGGAATCGCCATTGGCCCACTTAGACACACTGGATTGCTTTGGATATTAACTTTCCTGATTGCCTGCGTACTTATTCCGTTGAAGGGCTTGAGGACGATTACCTTTCCCTGGTTGGCTTGGCTGCCTTTGTATTTGTTCCTCGGCTTCTCACTCGCTTGGACCGAATTTGACTGGCGAAACAATATTCAGCTTTTCGTACAAATGTGCGTGTACCCTTTGATCGGTATCATTGCTTCGTACACGATTCGGAGCGAAAAAGAACTGGAGAGCTACAACTTCCTTTACATCCTGGCGACCATTTTGATCGGTCTATTCTGCGTTTACTACATCATCGGACCTGGCAAATCGAACAATACCAGTGATGGCTCACTCTATAACGGATTTGCGGAAAGACCGGCCGCAACCAGCCTGATTGTGGTTGCGTCACTCTTTCTTGCGCAAATTCACAAAATTCCAAAAACGGCAATCGCCATGTGGGGACTATGCTTCGGAATCTGCATTCTTTCCGGAAGTCGGATGGCGACAGTGGTGCTTTTACTGCTTTGGATGATTCATCCACAGCTTGCCAGCTTGAGAACGCGATTGCTAATGACGGTCGTGGCTATGATCTTAGGGGTTGCCGCGTTTAACACATCCATTATTCAAGATCGGTTCTTTACGAAGAAGTATGGATTTTCAGGGACAGGGACACTGGAAGATGTTTTTTCGGGGAGGTTCGATAGTGCTGGTCGATTCCAAGCCTGGCCAATTATCCTGGAAAAATCCGGCGAAGCGCCTTGGTTTGGACATGGTGTTGGACAATCGGCACCGTTCGTGTACAGCGTTTGGGCACCGATGGACAAACCTCACAACGAATATTTGAAAATGCTCTACGACGGAGGATACATCGGTTTAGGTCTGTTTGTACTCGGGCTTGTCCTAACACTTGCCAACCTTTACCGAAACCTTCGTGCTACCAAGAACCGCAACTGGGCAACGTCTGCGGCAATCATGGGGTGGATTGGACTCATCTTAATGGCAATTGTCGATAACCCACTGGTCTATGGAAACAACTTCATGCACCCGCTTTTCTTCTTGGTGGGCGCGGCAAACGGAATATCCATGAAAATTCTTTCGCAAGATTCAGCGGACTTGCCTAACGACGAGTACGACCCCCATTCCGTCATGAATGCACCCGGATGTGAATTCTTGAAACCCATCTTGCTGCGGTAAACTCCGATTGATGTCACGTGTGGAAAAACCAATCAAAGTGCTGGTTGTCGGTCAAACGCCACCACCCTTTCACGGTCAATCGGTCATGATTCAAATGTTGGTGGATGGGCCAATTGCCGGAGTGAAGGTCCACCATCTTCGAATGGCTTTTTCCAGCAGTCTCGACCAAGTGGGGCGATTCCAAATCGGAAAGGCTTTCCATCTTCTCTATCTCATTGTGGCTATTTACTGGATGCGTTTTCGTTACCGAATCCGCGTTCTGTATTACCCTCCCACCGGTCCTAATCGAATTCCGCTCATTCGCGATACGCTACTCCTCATTTCCACTCGATGGCTGTTTCATCGAACCGTTTTTCATTTTCAAGCCAGTGGAATAAGCGAGTTGATACCTCGACTACCGAGTTGGCAACAGTTTTTTATAAGACGAGCCATGTTCAAGCCGGACGCGGCCATTCAGCTCTCGGAGTTGACGGTTGCCGATGCGAGTTTCCTTCGAGCGAAACACATCTACTTCGTGCCTAATGCCGCCGACGACTATTCGCAATCCATTTCCCGAACGCAAGCAACGGCAACAATGACCGAGACATGCCGCATACTGTACGTCGGTACCGTTTGCGAGGAAAAAGGAATACTCTATTTGTTGGATGCATTGGAGAAGTTACGTAAGGATTCCCCAAAGATCCATCTGGACATCGTTGGCGGGTTTCAACCTTCGTACTTTGAAGAAATAGTCCGAGCACAAATCAATGCGTTAAGTCTCAATTCGGTCGTTACAGTCCACGGCCAGAAAACTGGGAATGAAAAATGGAAGATGTTTGCCGATGCCGACTTGTTCTGTTTCCCCACTTTTTATCCCTCCGAGGGCTTTCCGTGCGTGCTTGTCGAGGCCATGTCGTTTTCGCTTCCAATTGTTTCAACCCATTGGCGGGGTATTCCGTCCATAGTCGACGACGGAAAAACAGGTTTTTTGGTGCAAACCAAGAATTCCGACGTACTTGCCTTAAGAATTGAGAAACTGGTTTCGGATCGACAATTGCGGACGGAAATGGGGCTTCAAGCAAGGCTTTGTTATGAACGTGAATTCACTCGTCCTAAGCATCTCTCTTCGTTGGCTCGAGTCTTTGCGGAGGTTGTTCGGTAACGTTTTCGCGAACTAGCCCGAAGTAGCCCTTTGAGAAAAGAAATACCCCGGCCTGTTGCAGTGAGGCGGACACTACAAACAGGCCTGTGGGGTACTTCTGCAGTCGGCGTACCGACGCAAAACAAAATGACTCCAAATCTTGGATTCAAACCATCGAGAGCGTGGAGGCGCGGAATTGCTTCCACGACACTCCGCCACTCTGTCGACGTTGGGTAGAACAGAGAAATTGCCCAACAAACAGGCAAATTCTCGGTAACACAGATAGAAAGCAATGTTTGTGCCAAACCCTGTGAGGATTGAAGCAATAGCCAAAAGAATGGATGACAATTGGCTAAATAACGCTAAGCTATTGGGAATTACGGATGTCTGAAAGCTGTTTCCGATTTCCTACGCGTGCAGCGAGCAGCTTGCATGTGAGGCACTGCCTAAATTTGCAGCATCTGTTTCGTGAACCTCCGTGTTGTTTCGGATGTCCCATTTGCACAACCGTTGTCGACAAGTTTCCAAATCTCGAAGTCCGAAGCTGATTTACGATGAATTCCTCTCAATCTCAGGCTCAGCCGATTCGGCCCATTATTATTTTCGATACGACATTGCGCGATGGGGAACAATCTCCTGGTGCAAGTATGAATCTGGCCGAAAAACTGGAGGTCGCGCAAGCGCTGTCCGACCTTGGCGTGGACGTAATGGAAGCCGGTTTCCCGATCGCATCCCAAGGCGATTTTGAAGCGGTGCGCGAGATTGCGACCACGATTCGAGGGCCCATCATTTGCGGATTAGCCCGATGCAATGACGGTGATATCGATCGCGCTTGGGAAGCGCTGCAAAAAGCCAAGCAAGCTCGGATCCACGTTTTTTTGGCGACAAGCGCCATCCATCGCGAATTCAAATTAAAGATGACCCAAGATGAAATCATCGCGAGAGCCGTCAAAGGCGTGGAAAGGGCCATTTCTTATTGCGATGATGTGGAGTTTTCTGCGGAAGATGCAGCCAGAACCGAAATTGACTTTCTTTGCCGAGTCGTGGAAGCTGCGATTAAGGCCGGGGCGACAACCATCAACATTCCGGACACCGTCGGGTACACCACACCCAACGAAATGCACCTGCGAATGGAATCTCTCATCCATCGTGTCCCCAACATCGATAGGGCCATTTTAAGTTGCCATTGCCACGATGACTTAGGCATGGCGGTTGCCAACTCACTGGCGGCTGTCCTAGCCGGTGCCGGTCAAATCGAATGCACGATCAACGGCATAGGCGAACGGGCCGGAAATTGTTCGCTGGAAGAGGTCGTCATGGCGATGCGAACCCGCAATGACTTGTATCACACCAGCACCCGCATCGTTACCGAGCGTTTGGTACCAGCCAGCAGACTGCTCTGCAAAATCACAGGGCTCGACGTCCAACGCAATAAGGCCATCGTCGGCCGCAATGCGTTTGCGCACGAAGCGGGCATCCACCAGGATGGGATGCTCAAGGACCGCAGCACCTACGAAATCATGCGCCCCGAAGATGTCGGGTTTGCTAAGACAGATCTCGTGCTCGGGAAACATAGCGGACGCGCCGCGTTGGCGGACCGCGCCAAAGAGCTGGGCTACAATCTCACCGGCGAACAGTTGCAATCCGTGTTTGAGCAGTTTAAGACGCTAGCGGACAAGAAGAAAGAAATCTACGACGGCGATATTGTTGCTTTAATCCAACAACAGATTAGCGGGCCTTCGCAACGAGTCTGGTCCCTAACTTCATTCTCGGTCTCGAGCGGTACAGGCAAGATTCCGTCGGTCGAACTGACGCTGCAACATGGTGACGAGCAGTTTACCGAACGGGTGGAACAAGGGGATGGCCCTATCGACGCAGCATTTTGGGCTGTGGAGAAGATCACTGGCATCAAAGTCGTCTGCAAGGACTTTCGTGTGCGAAGCGCCACGATTGGTCGCGATGCACTCGGAGAAGTAACGCTCGAAGTCGAACATGAGGGGCAGCAATACAGAGGAATGGGTGCCTCGACCGACTCGGTCGAATCGACCATTCTTGCCATGCTCAACGCTGTGAATCGAATCGTCACGGAAAAAGCGGTTCGTTCCCAGTCGCGGGTAACCCCCCAAGACAGCTAGCTTTATAGTCGCCTTTCCCTCGCTAGTTCATCCGTTCGGGGCTTGTCCCCGACGGATGGGTTTTGGCGTACTACGTGCTGAGCCACACCACGTTGAACCGCAGAGCGTAGCGATGTAGACTGTGTGGACGATGTTTTCATCGTTTTCATCGTTTTCAACGTCAATCTCCTCTCCCTCTTTGGAGTCCTGCATGCGTAAGCGGAATGGTTTATTACTCGTCGGTTTCTATAGCCTAGTTTTTTCACACCCTACCTTCGCTCAAGAAACTGCCGTTCGCGATCGCGCGCAACTGGATCCGAATCCAGTTACTCACGCGATGATCAACACCGAATTGACTGCCATCGATCGGTATATCGCAGCCCCGGACACGACCTACAAATGGGATTTAGTGAGTACCCAAGTGACGCCGGATGGGACTTTGTTCGTCATCGACTTAAAATCCCAGACATGGCTCAGACCGGACGAAGTGAATAGACCATTGTGGCAACACTGGCTAACGGTTTTCAAGCCGGAGGGTGTTACCTCGAACAAAGCTCTGATGTTTATTGGAGGGGGTGGAAACGGCGGCGAAGCGCCCAAGGGACTGGACTCTAAGCTAGCAGCTGTCGCGGCGGCAACCAAAAGCGTGGTCGCGGAACTCAAACAAGTTCCGAATCAGCCCTTGATTTTTCATGGCGACGGAAAGCCCCGCGTCGAAGACGATCTCATCGGCTACACTTGGGACCAATACATCAAAACAGGCGATGATCGCTGGCCAGCCCGTGGGCCCATGACCAAATCAGTCGTCCGAGCCATGGATACCGTCGAGAAACTCATGGCAAGTGATGCGGGGGGCAAATTGCCCGTCAACCAATTTGTGGTCGCTGGCGGCTCAAAACGTGGCTGGACCACATGGATGACGGCCGCTGTCGACAAGCGGGTTGTGGGGATAGCACCCATGGTAATTGACGTGTTAAATTTGGATGTGTCGATGCGACATCATTACGGTGCTTATGGGTTTTGGGCGCCAGCCATTGACGAATACGTGGACCATCGCATCATGCAGCGCCGCGATACCAAACGTTACACCGAACTTATGCAGTTGGAGGATCCGTTCGCGTACCGAAATCGATTCACCATGCCGAAGTGCATTGTCAATGCGACAGGTGACCAGTTCTTTTGCCCAGACTCGTCGCAGTTCTACTTCGATGAACTCCCTGGTGAAAAACATCTGTGTTACGTCCCCAACACAGAGCATTCACTCAAAGAATCGAATGCGGTCGAAACGCTGATTGCATTTCATCACACCATCGTGCACGGAACTGCGAGACCCGAGTTTGTGTGGAAGTTTGATGACAAAAACAAATTGATTGTGCAATGCAAAACACAACCGAAACGCGTGGTTCTTTGGCAAGCATTGAATCCTGACGCTCGCGATTTCCGCGTCGATACGATTGGAAAAGCCTATCAATCCAAAGAACTAAAGGAGATCGGTGACGGCATTTTCGAGTGCCAGTTAATCGTACCTGAGAAAGGTTGGCAGGCATCCTTTGTTCAGTGCGAGTTCGATGTAGGGGCACCGGTACCGATGCGTCTCAGCACATCGGTAAAAGTACTCCCGGAAGCGTTGCCCTTCTTGAGCAAACCCATTCCCAAGGACTGAAAGGCGGCCTACCGGATCACCCAAACGGGTTTTAAAGCACATCCCTTTCAAACTTGCTTTTGTTTGGATTTCTGTAAATTATTTTGGCTGAACCGTTTACAGGATAGGCTTTTCTCTGCCGCTTAATGTATATTTAGGATGCTAGAACTGCCCTTGACCCGCAGTTGACCTTTTGCAAGTTTTTTCTTTTCTATTGCTGCCATTGGAGATTTCTTATGACGCGAAACGCTCGTAGGGCAGGCTTTACGCTTGTCGAATTATTGGTTGTAATTGCCATCATCGGTATTCTGGTTGGGCTATTGTTACCTGCGGTTCAAGCGGCTCGCGAAGCAGCTCGCCGCATGAGTTGCTCCAACAATATGAAGCAGCTAGGACTTGCGATTCATAATCACGAGTCCGCCTACAAGTATGCTCCAGCATGGTGCACACAGTTCACGGATGCCGAGGGCACAGCAATGAATCCACCAAGTCCTTACTTTTTTGCCGCCGGTAACGACGCAAAGAGACCCTTTGGGGCCATGGGACAATTGTTGCCCTATTTGGAACAAGCCAATGTGACAAACCTTTTTAACTTGCAGCGACCGTTGATCGATCCAATCAATATGCACCCACCTTTTCCCAACGGAAAAAACTCTCCTGCTGCTGCTACCAGACAAGCTGTTTTCCTCTGCCCATCGACCCCGGATGTCCCATCCGATTACGGCCCGTATCTAGCCCCACTCGGAATGCCCTCCGGTACAGTCTATTTCTTGCCACGCACCGATTATGTTCCTGTGCGAGGCCTCTATAGAACGCTTGCTGTATGTGCTGGCCTGCCAAGCACTGACACAGATAATGGGATGCTTGGAGCCAGAGATAGCGAATTGACTTCCAATAGCGCTTCCAGCAAGCCCAAGATTCGGTTCAGCCAAGTTACAGACGGATTGTCAAATACGATTTGCTTCACTGAACTTGCTGGCAAACAACGACGGTATTACCTTGGCAAGCCCTATTCCATTGGATCTTGGACTGCAGTAAGCCCGTACCCATTTCCAGGGTTTACGCTGAATTCCTTTTTTGGGGATTGGAATGTCGCACAGCGTCCACGCGGACTAAGCGGATCAGACCCAATTAATCCAACGGTTCAGGGTTGCTCTGTGATCAATATCCTCAACGAATGGAATCCCTATTCTTTTCATACGGGTGGTGTACAGATTGTCCGAGGTGACGGTTCGGTTTCATTCCTTTCGCAAAGTACTGCAACCCAAGTCTTCGTTGCAATGGTCACGCGGGACGGGGGCGAAGTCCTCAATTCAAATGAATAGGTGAATTTTTTGGTGAATTAGCCATCCAAAGTTTCGCGACTTTGGATGGCTTTTTTCTTGGTGCGATCAGTTCTCGAACAACACTCCCCTCTATCTCAATCAATGAACAATTATATGACACTGCACTGCAAGTTTTCACTCCGTACAACCACATTGATCGCTCTTGTCGCAGCTGCTGGATGCGGAGGGAGCAGCGGTAGTTTAGTGCAGGCAACAGGAAAGGTTTCTGTCGACGGTGCGCCAGCCAGCGGTGCAGTGCTTTTGTTTTTCCCAGTTGGAAGCAAACAAATGGACGTGGCTTCGGGGCAAGCCGGTAGCGATGGTACCTATAAACTTACATCAAATCTCAAGGACGGCATTGCGCCCGGAAATTATCAAATCACGGTCACTTGGCCGGATCCCGCAGCCAAGGCGAAACCGGGCAGCAACAAGATGATGATGTCGACAGACATCGAAACGCCACCAGACCTGCTGAAAGGACGATTCGCAGCCAAAGAAAAATCGGGGCTAACAACCGAAATTACTTCGTCAACCAAGCAAATCCCCCCGTTCGATTTAAAGACCAAGTAACCACAGTCAACTGCAAGCCTGTTGAATCGAGTTACAATATCGTTCGAATTTTTTACGCTTAGGTCCACTCCGTCCTGGAAATCCAAATGTCCCGTTGCCTTTCCCAGTCTCGAAACATCTTGACGGTCGTTTTTTTTTCGATCTTCTCGCTCACTTGCGTGAGTTGTTTGCGATCGGAGGACGTCAACCCTTTAGCGGATCGATTAAAAGTCGCAGAAACCGACTGGCCATGGTGGCGTGGGCCAAGTCGAAATGGCGAAGCATCTTCTAACCAGACACCGCCGACCCAGTGGAGCGATAATAACAATGTCGCTTGGAAGGCACCATTGTCTGGTCGCGGACATGGCTCTCCAACCCTGATGGGCGATCGGATCTTCCTTCAGACTGCTGATGAATCCAACGGTGCTCAAATGGTGGTGTGCTTGTCTCGTTCGACTGGCAAACAGCTTTGGAAATCAGTCGTCCATGCCTCCGGAGGAATGCGAAAGAACAGCAAGTCAACTGCTGCATCGAGCTCGCCCGCTTGCGACGGTGAACGCATCATCGTCAATTTTCCAAACAATGGCGCGTTGATGACGACCGCACTGAGCCTCGATGGCAAGCAACTTTGGCAGACGAAAATTTGCGACTACGTTGAACATCAAGGTTTCGGCTCTTCCCCGGCTCTCTACCAATCGCTTGCGATCATCTCAGCCGATAACAAAGGGGGTGGCGCGATCGCGGGCCTGGATCGAACATCAGGGCAAATCGTCTGGAAGCGAGAACGCCCGAAGCTTCCAAACTATCCATCACCTATTTTGCTTCATGTCGCTGGCAAAGATCAACTAGTCATGACCGGCTGCGACTTGATTTCCAGCTTCGAACCGCTTACCGGAAAAACAATTTGGGAAGTCCCAGGCGCAACCACCGAATGCGTAACATCGACCGTCACCGACGGCAAACGTGTTTTTACCAGCGGCGGCTATCCTAAGAATCACATGTCGGCGGTGTTAGCCGACGGCTCCGGTAAATTGGAATGGGAAAATGAAAGCCGAGTTTATGTACCGTCGCTTCTTGTGCGGAATGGGTACCTCTACGGTGTTCTAGATGCTGGGATCGCTGTTTGTTGGTCTGCGGAAACGGGCAAGGAACTTTGGAAATCGCGTTTGGGCGGCACTTTTTCCTCTTCTCCTGTGCTTGTTGGCGACAAGATCTATGCAACCAATGAATCCGGCGATACGTTCGTGTATCGAGCAGATCCGGAGGGGTATTCCGAACTGGGGAAGAACCATTTGGGTGACGAAGTCCTTGCCACGATGGTCATTTGCGACAGTCGCATTTACTATCGAGCCGCTACACTTAGCGGATCAGACCGAGAAGAGTTTCTCTACTGCATTGGCAAATCGTTTAACCATTAGACGTAGGCGTACGTTAATGGTGTCGAGTTCGCCTTCGGCTGACGGTTAAACGAAAAGAATCTCACCCCCACCACTATCCAAATCGAGTACTACGTGGCACAAGCGATCGTTGACCCGGAACAGCTTCGCAATTTCGCGATGCAACTTAAGAGGTTTTCCGGCCTTCTGGCGGATGCATCCGGTAAACTGTCGCAGCAAATGCAGCAACTTGCGACCTCCTGGCGAGACCAAGAGCACGTGAAATTCTCGGCTGACTTTGAACAGGAAATGAAGCAATTGAAACGCTTGATTGAGACAAGTGAAAAACATGTTCCGTATCTGATGCGGAAAGCGGAGCTCATTGAGGAGTATCAACGCGGCAATGGCTGAAGCAAACGTCAAGAGCTTGGAAGCCATCGAAACTTTTGTCGAGTCGATCAGCAAATTGCGACACGACACTCGCAAGCAAATCGATGAAATTCGGCAACAACTGCAGCGCGTCACGACATGGCTCGAAAAAGAGCTGCCTGAGTACTGGTCCAACGAAAAACGCATTGCTGAGACGCGATGGACCGAAGCTCGCGAAGAACTGTTGCGATGCACGGCTAAAGCCAGGGCGGAGGACGTGACGTCTTGTTCGGTACAACGCAAGATGCTTCGCAAAGCCACCGAACGATTAACACTCTGCGAAGACAGGATGCGATTGATTCCGAAATGCTTGATGCAGTGGAAACAATTCTTGCAAGAGATTTCTACCGATGTAAGGCAGCTTGACGACCTCGCCGAATCAACTCTCCTGAATGCCGGTACGCGACTAAAGACCACTCTCGAGACGCTCAAAAAATACGCCAATCAATAAGTTATTGTCGCCTTTCGCTCCGCGAAAGTGCGCCTCGTTAACGCACTTTTGCGGAGCAAAAGGCGACAAAAAACTCCAAACTTTACTTCCAAAACGGAATATCCCGTTGTGGGGACAAGGTGTGCTCGAATCCCTTTCTCAACGACGACTCGGAGAACTCCGTAGTTGCCAACTTGCTTACATCGTTTGAGGATTCGATCGCGACTCTGTTTGTCTCAGATTTGTCCACAATAAGTCTTCGGGACAAACGAGAAGTTTGAATCGTCACTCCACCGCTGATCATTACCGACATGGTTCCACTAGGCGTTCGATGCGTAGAGGACACAGAGTCCAGTTCGAGTGGCGACACCGGTAGACGCGGTTGAGCGTCTGGGTTGTCGATTACCAGGAAAGGCTTACCGTTTCCATTCTTAATCTCATGCCTGACGATTTCCAAAGCGATTGCCAAGTCGAAAATGTGTCGCAAACGACCATAAACCGGATAGTCCCGTTGCAGTCTATCAAAGTTACGTGTGAACTTCTTTGCAAATGCATCCGCTGCAAGGTCAGGTGAATTGGCAGCGACACGATCTCCTAACGCATTCATCATTTGTGCTTCGCTGAGCACTTGGACATTCGAGGATGCGAAATGATAGATCTCACGATCCGGATCCATCGGGATCTTGTGATCCGTCAACGAAAACCACCATCGCACCAAGCCTGCGTCGGTGCTGATATTCGAGCTTGCAAGGACATCTTTCTCTTGCCAATAGGATTTCATTTGAGTCGGACATGGTTCTAGCCCAAGCCCCAATCGCTTCATGTGCGCATCCGCGATGAGCAATGCATAACCGGTAGGCGAATCTTGATTGAGTCCAATCACTTTTGCGTGCTGTCGACCAAGCTTCTGACGCCACTGTTCCGCAAAGCGTTCGGGCTGGCGTTGCATCAATCGTACCGAGGAGGTGGATCGGGCCATTTCATAGGCTTGCGCCAAACGCTTGGGGTCCGGATCAATGGAACATCCAAATTCACCTTTATCGCGCAAGACGTGTGGGGCGATTCCGAGCAAGTCTTCTAGCAGAACTGGCGGTAAGCCTGATTCTGGATTCAGTAATTCTCGGGAGGCGTTCGTCACTAGGTTTCCAGCCGGTCCGCCAAGAAACCACTCCTTTGACTCTTTGTCAAACGCCACATAGTCAATTCGATAGAGTCCGCCGAGCAGCTCCATGGAGATGTTTGCACGTGCGCCTTTTGGGTCGTGAATCCGTTCGTGTACTTGGTTATCCAATTGATGCAACGAGATCCAACGAAGTGAACTGGCTTGCTGCCACTCTCCCAATTCCGTGAGCGAACTATTCGTCTGCTTCTCTGTCTTTTCTTGATCGCGAGGAAATTTTAGGGAAGAGAGCGTTGACTTGCTTGGGTCAAAGCGTTCAATCAATCCGCGTGGGTCGATTCGAACCCCTTGGCGGTATGGGATCATGGACGAAGTTCCTCCATTGACTGCCCATTCTGCGTCGATAACGTTTTCAATGAGACTCATGAGTTCGGTGTAATCGGCAATAGACCCGCCACCATTGGGCTTTTGATCGCCACGATACTGGTGCACTTGGCTCAACCATTCCAGTCGCTCCTGGCTAGGAAGCGTGCGAAGAGCGGAAATTGCGGAGCTACTATTCCCAGACAGAACGGCATCTCGAACGTTTTTCAAAGTCCAGGAATCGTTTACGACCGGATCATCCACGAAGGCCAACGCGTACGTGCTGCTAAGAAACGGAAAGAAACCGAGGGCAAGAACTGCAATTAGCAAACACATGATTGATCCTCCATGGATAAATCGATACCATCTACGAATTCTATGGACCGCGACTTGAGACACTCTAAAGTGTATCGGCCTGGCGTGGCCAAACGAATCTCCACTCTCGAAAAATTGACAAAACTAGTAACCTTTTTCACTAGACGAAGTCTCGCAAGGACCAAGATATGCGTTCTCAATTGTTTTCGTTGTTCCTTCCCTTAATTTTATCTTTTGGACTGCTGCCTTTCAGCGGAAAAAGTATGGCTCAACAATCAAGCAGTCCTGCAACGACGGTCGCTGCGGACACCGATCCATTTCTCTGGCTCGAGGACGTAACCGGCGAAAAAGCCATCGAGTGGGTCAAAGCTCGAAATGCGAAATCCCAAGCAAAAATGGAGTCGGATCCGAAATTCAATGCGTTGCGAGAGGATCTGTTAGCCATCCTTGATTCTGACGCTCGCATTCCTTTTGTGGGAAAGCACGGAGAATTCTACTACAACTTCTGGCGAGACAAGAAGAACGAACGTGGACTTTGGCGGCGAACGACACTTGAACAATACAAGAAGCCGGAACCAGAATGGGAGTTAATCCTGGATCTTGACTTGCTAGGCAAAGCGGAAAACGAAAACTGGGTTTGGAAAGGTGCCAGCTTGCTGCGTCCAGACTACAAGCGAGCTTTGGTGACCTTGTCTCGTGGAGGCGCAGACGCAGACGTTACCCGCGAGTTTGATATGCAGAAACGCGAGTTCGTTAAGGATGGCTTTTCACGCCCAGAGGCAAAAGGCAGCATGAATTGGATCGACAAGGACCACGTTTTTGTGATGACCGACTTCGGGGCCGGGTCCATGACGGAATCGGGCTATCCACGCATTGCAAAGAAGTGGAAACGCGGGACGCCATTCGAATCTGCTGAAATCGTCTATGAAGGCAAGAGCGATGACATGTCGGCTGGCGCCTTTCACGACGACTCGCCAGGCTTTGAACGCAATTTCGTCAGTCGAAACCTTGCGTTCTACAATGATGAACTCTATGTACTGGACGATCGATCCACGCTGACGAAGGTTGAGGCACCCAATAGTGCCAACAAGTCTGTCTTTCATCAGTTTCTGGCTATCGAATTGCGAAAGGCTTGGGAAGTCGGTGGCAAGATATATCCTGCCGGTGCACTACTCATTACCGATGTGGAAGCATTCCTAAAGGGAGATCGCAACCTTGAAATGGTCTTCGAACCGACCGATACGACCGCGCTATCCAGTTTTGGCTTCACCAAGGACTTTGCCTACATCAACGTTTTGGAGGATGTGAAGAACCGAATTTACGTCTTGAAACCGACGGAAAAAGGCTGGGTTCGAGAGCCGCTCAAAGGAACGCCGAGTCTCGGAACTGTCAACATTTCGGCGGTGGACTCCGACGAATCGAATGATTATTTCATGACGACAACGAACTACCTGAATCCGACGACACTTTCGCTCGGAACCGTTGGCTCAGAACCGTCGGTGATGAAGCAACTGCCAGCGTTCTTCGATGCGAAGGGACTTTCCATTTCGCAGCACTTCGCATCGAGCAAAGATGGGACACGCATTCCGTATTTCATGGTTGCTCCCGAGGGTCTGAAACTAGATTCCAATCATCCGACGCTCTTATATGGGTATGGCGGCTTCGAAATCTCAATGCAGCCGGGCTATAGCCCGGCCGTCGGACGCGCATGGGTTAGCCAAGGTGGAGTTTACGTCGTCGCAAATATTCGCGGGGGTGGTGAGTACGGCCCCCGTTGGCATCAAGCGGCACTCAAAGAGAATCGCTTGAGGTGCTACCAGGACTTTGCCGCTGTGGCCCAAGATCTCCTTGCTCGCAAAGTAACGCAGCCTAACAAGCTCGGAATCCAAGGTGGATCGAACGGCGGATTGTTGGTTGGCAATATGGTCACGCTTTACCCCGGACTCTTCAAAGCAGCCGTTTGTCAAGTGCCGCTCTTGGACATGCAACGCTACAACAAACTGTTGGCTGGTGCGTCGTGGATGGCCGAGTACGGCAACCCAGACGACCCGAGGCAATGGGACTTTATTAAGTCGTTTTCCCCGTATCACAACGTCAAGCCGGATGGGAAATACGCAAACGTACTTTTCACGACTTCGACTCGCGATGATCGCGTTCACCCCGGTCATGCGCGCAAGATGATGGCCAAGATGGAAGAGCAAGGTCATTCGGTCATGTACTACGAAAACATCGAGGGTGGGCATGGGGGAGCGGCAAACAACCGCCAATCCGCATTCATGCAAGCCATCGCCTATACTTTCCTGAAGCAACAGCTCTTTGGCGAAGCAAAATGAAAACGGCTGCCACCACTGAGTCTGATTGATCGTTTTGAGCCATGCTGCGAGAATGTAGCTCCGTCATTAGATGGCTCCAAGATGTCACTCGCACTTCACGTCCTGGTAGTGCGTTGTGACAGCTCGATTTTAGGGTAGTGGATCTTGTTAAAGATCCGGCAGGATTCGGATCTTGTTAAAGATCCGGCAGGATTCGGATCTTTAACAAGATCCACTACGGTTGACCCTAGTATGAACATGGCTACGACGGGATGAGCATTTCTTTGAAGTCGATTACCGATTTACCGACCGCATACGTGGCGACAATCGTGATCGAAACCACTGCAATCCACAACATCGCATCCCACGCCTTCGATGGAGCCAAGGCCGTTTCAATTCTACGATATCGAAAATAGAGGGTCGTGATAGCAATCATGGGTAACGTCACGGCTTGCGCAAATCCGCCGACCACTGTCATCGATTTTGGATTGGCGAAAAGCAAGAAAAGCAGCAACGCCAAGACTGGGAAGAACAATGAAAAACGCTGGATCCACTTGGCTCGGTGCGAAAAATTGCGATAGCGAACCGCGCCGGTGAGACTCAGGAAATCGGCCGTCATCCGAGCGTTTCCGGCACACGAGAGATAGAGTGTTTTGAAAAGTACAGCACCGGCTCCAATCAAAAAGACGATCCGAGTCCACGGTCCAAAGGTGTCTACAAACATGTGCGATAAGGTTGCGATCATGTCTGTTCCTTTTGGGTCCAAGCCCTGTGGATGAAGTACTGCGGCCCCCATGAAATAAAAGGAAACCGTCGAAATCGTAAAGACGATCATGCTGACCCAGGCATCGATGTACATAACGCCAATCCAACCGCGAGCTCGTCGATTCCAATCCGAGCTACCATCCCTTGGGCCGACATAGCGTGCGTACCCCTTCTCCAAACACCAATATGGATAGTAAAACAGTTCCGTCGCTCCGACTCCCGTAATACCGAAGACGCCGAAGGCCATTGCAATCGATTGAATGTCGGAGGAGGGGAACTGGAATTTCAGACCATCGAGAACTTGGGGCCAAGGGATTGGATAGGCGGTCCACGGAAGCAACATCGTGGCAGTCACGGTTAGGAGAGTCACCCCGATAACAATGGCGGTGGTCACGATCTCTATCCGTTTGTAGCTACCGCTCCACAGCAATCCAATAGCAATCAAACAAGTTAGAAAAGCCCAAGGCAGTTCGGGACGTTTCGCCAACGCACTGCCAAGCCAAGTACTGGATTGAAAGCTGGACTCGAGATTCTGAGAAACGACGGGAAAGGCCAAATTTAAGGACTGACCAACGGTACCCGTCATGGCCCCAAGTTGAAACACGGTGGCAAGCATCATGAACAACCACCACCAGACAAGCCAATGTGCGCCAAACCGTGGACCTGACAGAGCATTCATGGCTCCCAAAGTCGGTTGTCCTGACGAAATCGCGTGTCGTCCTATTTCGATTTGAACAAAGACCTTAATGACGCAACTAAATAGGATCAGCCAAAGAAAAATGAAGCCAGTTTTTGCACCTAGGGCAGTGGTTAGGAGCAGCTCACCAGAACCGACGATCGTGCCTGCCAGAATAATCCCAGGTCCAATCATCCTCATGGCTTTGAAAAAAGACTTCGGCGGTTCTTGGATGGCATCAGCCTGCATGGCGTAGGGATCGTAATGGGAGTCTTGCGCCACTGGGAACTCGTTTGAGGAGGGAGTTTGGTATTGGGAGAGAAAGCTGAACGCTTGGTACCCCAATAGCATAACCGACAGCAATGTAGAATTGGCGTGGGTGTGTGGATTGTTTCGGCGAGTGTCCATTCCTAAGCTGCGACGGCCGCACATCGGTTGTCCGGGTCGGTAGATCTCGTCCGCCGCTCGCCTTAGTAAACTAGCGAACGCCGTTGAGCCTTCGTAGCGGAATCATTGCCATTTCGGTACACTGCCAACTCTCCGCGATTGCTCGGAGCTGTAATTCTTCAATTCGTTATGCAAATTTGCCCATTGGAGATCAAGCCGATGATCGTAGGAATCCCGAAAGAGGTCAAGGAAGACGAATACCGTGTTGCCATCCTGCCGGTAGGCGTTGAGGAGTTGGTAACGCGTGGCCACAAGGTTTTGGTTCAAGTCAATGCGGGGATCGGATCGGGTTTGGCCGACCATGATTATCTGCAAGCGGGAGCGGAAATGTGCGCAACAGGTCAGGACATCTTCACTCGCGCAGATTTGATCGTCAAGGTAAAAGAGCCGTTGCAATCGGAATGGCCATTCATTCGGCCAGGCCAGGCACTCTTTACTTACTTTCATTTTGCGGCGGACAAGAAACTGACCGAGGCTATGCTTCATTCCGGTGCGAGCTGCTTGGCCTATGAGACACTGCGTGATACCCAAGGCCGCTTGCCGCTGCTAACTCCGATGAGCGAAGTGGCAGGTCGCATGAGCGTTCAAGAGGGAGCGAAGTACCTTGAAAAACCACAAATGGGCCGAGGTATATTGCTAGGCGGGGTGCCTGGCGTCGCGCCAGCACACGTCACTATCCTTGGTGGCGGTGTGGTGGGTGCGAATGCAGCACGTATCGCCGCTGGCTTTCAAGCCGATGTCGCTATCCTGGATGTCAACTTAGATCGACTTCGCTATCTGGATGACGTCATGCCGTCCAATGTGAATGCTCTTTTCAGCGACCGGCACACCATCCGCGAGCAGCTACGACGCGCCGACTTGGTCATCGGCTCGATCCTGATCCCAGGTGCCAAAGCCCCTTACCTCGTCCGTACGGAGGACCTCAAATTGATGAAGCCAGGAAGTGTGATCATCGACGTTGCCATCGATCAAGGCGGCTGCGTCGAAACAAGTCGCCCAACAACCCACCGCGATCCAACCTACGTTGTTGATGACGTAGTCCACTATTGCGTAACGAACATGCCCGGAGCGGTAGGCCGAACCAGTACGTTCGCATTGTGCAACGTGACGTTACCGTGGATCGTGCAACTGGCGGAGGATGGTGTTGATAAGTGCATTGTCAATTCAAAAGCGTTGCGAGACTCGCTCAACATTCACAAAGGGACGGTCACCAATCAAGCCGTGGCTCGCACGTTTGGCTTCGAATTTGTAGCATAGGCAGGGCGTGCCACACGGGATCGGAGTCATGCTAAAATGCATTCGATGCCATTCACCTACCCAAGGAACGACCATGAATTTCTTCAATCGTTTACTTCCATCGATACTATTGATGGGAAGTGCCTTCATAACAATGTCTCAAGGCTCCAATGCAGTCGACTTCGACT
>JANPNA010000368.1:0-16092 GCA_031427235.1 Pirellula sp. | reverse complement strand
AATCTATTTTTTGGTGTTGTTTTTTGTTTTTTTTTTTAAATTCCCTTATCCTTATTTTTATTAAAAAACACCCACTACCCTAAAATCAAGCAGTCACAAAGCATTAGGCTATAGTTACATTTTCCACTCGCAGCAAACCGTTCCCAACCCTTTTGGAGTAATCATGAAATTAGCGAACACGCTGGCATTGGCGTTGGCCATAAGCTTCGTTGTCCTTTCGGACGCATGCCTTTACGGAGATGTTTACGGTGATGGTCCAGCGGAACGGCAGGGAATGATTGACAGGGCAGTTTCGTTCCTTCGCAAGGTTGGTCAATCCGAGGACGGATCGTTTAGCAGCAAGACAGGGCCCGGCATCACAGGGCTGGTTGTGGCTGGCCTCTTGTCGGTCGATGTTCCTGCCAACGATCCGCTCGTCGCGAAGTCGCTAAAATTCTTAGAAGGCACAGGCCATGCGGATGGAGGTCTGTACGCTCCCAAGTCGACGCATGCAAACTACGAGACCTGCTTGGCCATCATGGCGTTTGCCAAAGCCAACCAAGATGGCAAGTACAACGAGTTGATCCAGGGGGCAGAGCGATTCGTTAAACAGCAGCAGTGGGACGAAGGGGAAGGGATTCTATCCGACGATGTGGCTTATGGAGGGGCAGGCTATGGTAGCAAGTCACGTCCAGATCTTTCCAATACGGCCTTCTTAATCGATGCGTTGCGAAGTGCGGGGGCCAGCGAGGAGGACGAAGCCATTCAGCGTGCACTTGTGTTCGTTTCGCGTTGTCAGAATCTGGAGTCGGCGCACAATCGAACGGAATTTGCTTCTAAGATCAACGACGGTGGGTTTTATTACACACCCGCTGCCGGAGGAGATTCCATGGCGGGCAAAGATGAAAATGGTGGATTGCGGTCCTACGCATCCATGACCTATGCGGGCTTAAGGAGCATGGTCTTTGCTGGGGTGGATCGAGAAGATTTTCGAGTGAAAGCCGCAAAGAAATTCTTGTACAACAACTACTCGGTCTCGACCAACCCCGGCATGGGAAGCTCTGGCCTATACTACTATCAACACACTATGGCAAAAGCCCTGGACGCTTTGGGGGAAAAAGAATTCAACACAAAGGACGGTCCGCGCGATTGGAAGACAGAACTGATCCATCAATTGAAAAAGACACAAAAGGAAAATGGTTCGTGGACCAATACCGACGCGAGATGGATGGAGGGAGATCCCAACCTGGTTACAGGATATGTCTTGTTGACACTCGCCTATCTCAAGTAGTTGGATCATTCGAGGGAGTTAAAATTGCCAAGTAAACTAGTTAAGCGACAACCCCAGATTCGGCTGACCAAAGAGTTACTCGCTCTGGCCTTGACGTCCTCCAGCGAAGCGATCTTGGTCAAGGATTGCGCCGGTACCATTCTTATTGGAAGCCAGAAGGTCGCCGAGTTTCACAAGTGCTCCGTCGACGATTTGCCAGGACGCGATGCCTACGAAGGCTTGCCTCCAGAACTCGCCAAGCACATCCGGGAACGAGATCAATTTGTTATTGCTAGCGGGAAGGCGGAATCGGCCGAAGAGACATGGGACTTAGGTTATGAAAAGCGAACTCTTCTCGTGTCAAGAAGCCCCATACGCGACTCGGAAGGGGTCAACGTTGGCATCATTGCTTGCTACACAAATATCTCAAACATCAAGCAAGCCTTTCTCTTGTTTGAGCAGAATCAGAAGAGGTTTACAGCGTTAGCGCATACATGCCCGGTTGGGATTTTCGAATGCAATCCTTCCCATCAATTGACTTACGTAAACCCGGAATGGGAGCGAATCACTGGCTTGCGTGTCCAGGAAGTTGTTGGAAAACTCTGGACCGATTTTGTATCGAACGAACAAAAGCATCTCGTAAAAAAATTGCAGGTCAACGCGGATTCGCAGCTTAGCGGCGAACGCGTCGATTGTACTTTGAACGGAACAAAGACGTGCACGGTTGAGTTATCACTCAATCGCGTGGCCGACACTCGTAATAACACCGTTTCGTATATTGGCAGTACCGTTGATCTCACGTATCGATTGGCATCGCAGCAAGAACTGCGGGAAAAAGCCAACTTGATGCGGGACTTAACCAGTTCCGTTCCGGCGATTATTTGGCAGCTTTCCTTGGACGGGCAGTGTGTGTTTGCAAGCGATTACTTTGAGACCGTCACAGGCATGTCGACAGAGACCGCGCTAGGAAACAACTGGGAGAATTGGATTCATCCGGACGATTTCCAACTCGCTGCGGCTAGCCTCAATTCAGTCTTGAGTGGGAATCAAAATTCCGCCCGTCATGAATTTCGTATGATGGGGCGTTCGGGTGAGTGGCGCTGGATGCTCACCAATTGCCAGCCTATTCATTCCATTGAAGGCAAATTCATGGGTGTAGCTGGACATACCATCGACATCACGGATCGCCGTAAGGCGGAAATGGAGTTGCAGCAATACAACATTCTTTTAGAGGAACGTGTCAGAGAACGAACTCAGGAACTGTTGAACGTCAATGATTCCCTTGTGAGCGAAATTGAGAATCGGCAGTACGCAGAAGAGTTGCTGGAGGAAAAACGCGCTCAGATCTCGCACTTTTCTCGCGTTAGTGTGATGGGGCGGTTGTCTGGAGAGTTAGCCCATGAGCTCAACCAACCGCTCAACGCGATCCAGAATTACGTTGCAAGCCTCAGCAAAATCCTCTCGTCGTCACCTGCGTCGGACGCGACTTCGAATGTCCTAGCCAGGCTTTCTAGCGAAGTTACGCGAGCCGCCAAAATCATACGTCGAACCCGAGAATTCGTATCGACCGCCAAACACAAGCCGGAGCAATTAAATCTGTCCGAGCTGGTATTGGATACGGCCGCCATGCTCAAGGGAGAAGCCAGACGTCGCGGGATGACCATTCAAATCGTCAATGCCCCAAAGAATATCACGGCGCTCGGCGATCCCGTCGGATTGCAACAGGTGCTTGTCAATCTCGTTTTGAACGCCCTCGAGGCGATGGTAGACCAGCCCAATTCTGACAAGATAGCAACCATCGAGCTTCGTGAGGCGATGGATCGTATTCGGATCATCGTTCGAGATTCAGGCTGTGGTGTCGAGGAATCGCAACGAGAGCGATTGTTTGATGCGTTCTTTACCACCAAAGCCACTGGATTAGGTATGGGGTTGGCGATCAGTAGAGGAATCGTCGAAGAACACGATGGATTACTGAACTACAAGCCTGGCGAAAATGGGGGCAGCTCCTTTATTATAGAGCTACCCCGCGTAAAGAACGACGGATAGAGCATCGCTAAGCATCGTGCGGAGAATTACTATTGGTTTTTGAGTGTGGCATAGGCTTACCGCCTGTGAAGTGAAGACCACCGGCTGGAAGCCTATGCCACTTATTTTCCGCACGGATGGTTTAGCGACTCATGGGAGAAGTTGGTGAAGTCGCTTGTTGGAAAGAAGGCAAGCTTGTCACACCCGAACCAGGTGGCGACGTTGGTACGGTATTCATCAATCCTTGAATGTTGCTTCCGATTGCACCGGCTTGTTGATAAATGCCTTGAGCTTGTTGGACCGCATGTTGGCCTTGCTGAGCCATTTGCGTAATGTTTTGCGCACCACCCATGCTCGCCATCAGATCCCGAGCTGGTTTCAGATTCGGGTCAATCTGGAGTGCGGAGCCAAGGTACTGTTGCGTTGCCGGTACGTTCTTGCGTGCAAAATGTAAGTAAGCCATTTGGTAGTTGGCCATGGCAGGACTGTTCACTTGATTGAGCTCGGCCATAGCGGCCTCTGCGTTGCCTGAATCGAGCATCACCCCTGCCAGCGCGGAACGATACGACGAACTCTTGGGATCGAGATTCACGGCTTTTTGCAGCTCGCTTCGCGCGGCGGTTAAATTTCCGCTTCGGGCTTGTAGGCTACCGAGGTCGGCAAAGATGGCTGCGTTGTTCGGGGCCACCGTCGCAGCCTTCTGATAAAACTCGACTGCCTTGTCTTTTTCATTTTGGCGTTCGTAAAGCCGAGCGGTACTGAGCAGTGCTGGCGGATTCTTTGGTTCAATCTCTAACGCCTTGCTGTAGCTATCGAGCGCCTTGGCGTAATTCCCCTGGGACTCATGCAACTGGCCGTTCATGACATGCAGTTCGGGACCGACGGAGGGCTTGGTGCTCAAACTCGTTGGATCCCCCGTCTCCGACGCTCCGCCGAACGGGGCCGCAATCGCCGTTTTGGCCTTTCCATAGGCAGACGATACGGCAGTCCCCATGCTAGAAAACTGACCTTTGACAGCTTGCGTTGTGGAGGCTAGCGAGCCGGTCACGCCTGCGGTCGTCCCAGCAGCCATCGAGGGTGCGCCAGCGGTGCGCGTTGGCCAAATGGAAGTCCGGGTGCCGGGAGTCGACGTACATCCCAATAGGGACAACCCAATGCCCCCCATCACAACCGTGCAAAGCGTCTGACTCAGCTTGCGTCGCATCATGGAACGTCGCGATGCTTTAGGTTTTCGTGAAATGGTCATGAACGAAGTCGCTTATTCTGCATCACTCAAAGGGAATGTCGGCAACGGTGTGAAAACCTTTGCCGTAAAAATTGTGCTTGTCGTTACAGCTTCGGCAATCGGCTTACTCGACCTTGAATAATTCTGCTAGGCTGGATTACTCACGGGGCAATTAATGATCAGCCGAAGGGCGCTAGCCAAATGGTTATGGTTGCAACGACAACCGTTGGCTAGCGCCCTACGGCTAACGAATAATCCGGGCTAAGCCGCTCGGCGTACTGCTGCTGAGTTCGTCAAGCCGAGAGGCAATGCCAAGGGTTGATCGTCCGTGACGACCACCTGGATCGCTAAATGCCGAGACGCATTCAACAGAATAGGACTCTTCAAATTGGCGGTCAGCGTGACACCGCTCTTGCTAACAACACTCAACACGTAAAGCTGATCCTCAGTATGCAGATGAAGCAATGCTAGCTCCCGCTTGTGCACGTGGGCTCGATAATTCGGCGAAAACCGCCGTGGGCTAACCACTGGAATCGCGACATTGCCTTGCGCGACCGATTGCAACCAGGCAACTTCGTCATTCCCCTCACTAGAAAGCAGAATCCAATGCCGGCATGTCTCAAATCCAATTAGACCATGCGGCATGAGCAGCATGTCCGAGTGATTAATGTCCATTTTTCCGAAACGCGAAGATTGAATTTGCATGACTTCACCATGGACCTAAATTTTACCGATGTGCTATAATCGACACCATCGGCAGGTCGAGACAAGCCGCGTGAGACTAAATTGGACTCGTTCCGTTTTTCAATCCTTGGCTTCTAACTGTTGGGACATTTTTAGTCCGATGAGTGATAGCAATCTTCTAAATCGTATCGATATGGTTCGTGCTCGATTGGTTCCTTTACGAGACGGTCTTTGACTACGCCAACAAGGTTGCGCAAGTTGAAAAACTAGACAATTTCATGTCGAGTCCCACGTTTTGGGACAATTCCGAAAAAGCCCAGGAGACGGTGCTTCAACTGAAAAGTCTTCGTTCGGTGGTTGAGCCGTTGCGAGGAGCGATTCAGTCGTGTGACGATTTGACCGAACTGGCAAGCATGCTCGATGAGGATCCAGCAGTTGCCGTCGAAGTTGAGGCCGAGGTCACAAAACTGGAATTGGCAATCGAGCAATTGGAACTAAAAGTCCTGTTGAATGGCCCGTTAGATGAATGTGGCGCCATCCTTTCCGTGCATGCTCGCGAGGGGGGACTCGACGCCAATGATTGGGCCGAAATGCTTTTAGGCATGTACATTGCCTGGGCGCAAAAGAATGGCTATTCCGCGGAATTGATTGACCGGTCCGACAACGAAGGAGCTGGGATCACCCAAGCCACCGTCATCATTCGTGGCCCGTCTGCATATGGATACCTCAAAGGCGAGGAAGGCATCCACCGATTGGTCCGCATCAGTCCCTACAATGCCGAAAGCAAAAGGCAGACCAGTTTTGCTGCCGTGGATGTTTCGCCGGAAGTCGGGGATGCGGTCGAGATTGAAATCCTCGAGAAGGACGTGCGAGAAGACGTGTACCGAGCGTCTGGCGCGGGTGGCCAACACGTCAACAAGACCAGCTCCGCGATTCGATTGACGCACCTTCCCACGGGGATCGTGGCCCAATGCCAGAGCGATCGAAGCCAACACAAAAATCGTGCCCAAGCCTGGAAGATGCTCAGAGCTCGCATGGCGCGCAGGGAAGAAGAAAAACAAGAAGCGGAGCAGGCGCTCAAGTATCAGAACAAGACCGTGACGGGCTTTGGTTCGCAAATCCGCAATTACTTTTTGCACCCCGATCAGCGCGTCAAGGACTCGCGGACCGGCTTCCAAATCGGCAATTTCCACGCCGTTCTTGGAGGCGAACTCCAAGGGTTTCTGGAGGCATTTCTAAAGTACAAAATGGTCAAAGAAGCAGGGCAGTAAGTTCGTGGCCAGCGTAGAACGGCACTCCGTGCCGTTGTCCACTCCGTGTTGTTCACCTCGGCACGGAGTGCCGAGCTACACTTTACCCAGCCCAGATGCTGGCATCTTTCAGTTGTTTCGTGGCTTGTTCCGCCCAGCCCCGGTTGGCGGCGGGGGAGGCTGGGCTTGGATGTAGGATCTTGCAAACAGAAATCGATTTAAGCGTAGCGTGGGAGTTGCATACTCGTTTGAGGCAGTCTTGGGCGTAGGCCCCAACCCCGACAGCGAACTCAGGCTTGAGCAACAGAAGGGAAGCTTGCAAATGTTGATCGCATTTCACATCCAGCCTCTTCCTTTCCGAGGCAGATAGTTTGTCGGGAGTAACGTTGCGAGCCCCTTCGTCCATAAAGACGAGCGGACAGTAATTGGAAACGAAATGCTCTGAAAAAAAATCTTTCGCATTGGCAAATCGCTCTGAAAAGAGCCCCCACAATCGTTTGCCTGAAACTTCGCTGCGAGTGCAAGCAAAGCCCTCTACGGGCCTTTTAGGATGTTCGCGATCGGGTTTTCCGATTTCTGTCTCGATTTTGAGGTAGTTTCGAACGGCATCGATTTCCCCGAATGGAACGCCGGTTTGCGCCATTCCCCATGGGCCTGGGTTCATACCTAAAAAAAACACACGGCAGGGACCGACACCATACAGGTTCAAGTACTTTTCTTGAGCCAACCAGGCGTAGTGGAGTGGATTGTAAACCCACGAGACGGGGGCTGAAAACGGAAGGAGATCCAGTTCGGATCGCAGTAACTTGGCAGCGGCAATGAGACCTTTTGACGTTTTGTTCATTACGGCATTATAGAAAACAAAAACACCCTGCCAATTGGCAGGGTGTCCTTTGTGTTTCCTTGTCCGCCTTGTTCCCTAAGCTTAGAACGTGAAGAGAATGTCGCCACCGACGGCAGCTTGGCTCGACGCGTTTTGCTCGTTGAAGCCAAATCGTTGACGATCCCAAACCCATCGCACTTCTGGTCGAAGCATCAAATTCGCATTGGCTCTATAGTTCAAGCCCGTGGTGAAGTTGAAGTTGTCGTCATTTTTGCGTTGTAGCCCGTTCCCATCAACGAATCCTGCTCCGCCAAAGTTGAACCACTCAAATCGGTTTCCGATCGAAACGCAATCGTTCACTTTGTAGATCAAGTAGTTGATGTTACCGAACGTGTTACGTTGAACTGTACCCGCTCCGTTGGTTGTGTGAAGAACGTCGGTTTGCGAGATGTACGTCAGCTTTTCGGACAGGTTGGCTGTCAAAATAGCGTTTTGTACACCACCGCGTTCATCGGAAGCGTTGTTGGAACCAAAACGTCCCTGTACGGTTGAGTAGAAGAAGGTGAAGGTGTCATTGAGCTTCTTCTTGAAACCGCCGATGTAGGCATCGCCGTTATCTTCGAAGCCACTGTCCCAACCCATGACGTAACCATTGTACAACTGCGTGTCAGCATCCACATTGTAAGTGGTTATGGCACCGGTGTGAGTAAACGGTTCAGCATTGTAGAATGCGAACTGACGGCTGTAGAAAAAATTGCCGGTGGATTGAACCACTTCGTTCCCGCAAATCGTGTAGAACTTTCCAATCTTGGCGCTCAAATCTCCCATTGCGACTTCGCCGTAAACTTGGGGCAAAGCATGGCCATATTGACCACCGTTATCCCAGCCATTGTCCCAATGGTTGTTGGCAATGCCGAAGGCCTGAGTGTCCGGGGCGTCCGTACCATAGACGTAGTCGATACGACCACCCAAGCCTAGGCCCTCGCTACCGTCCGCAATTTTCTCGGCAAAGAAATATTGTTGACCCAATTGCACGCGATCATAGGTGTTGAAGCTGAACGGGTTGCGTGCCGAATGGTAGCCAACGCTTGTCCAACCTCCAACATTGAATCCAGCGATTCCGTTGGGTGCCAATTTCCATGGATCACCAAGGCAGCATCCGCCACCTATCAAACCGAGACCGAGGAGACCTCCGGAGCCGCTGCCGCAACCGCCGCCACAACCGCCATCGCAAGCACCGCTGCCGCAACCGCAATTTCCGAGGCTGTCGCAACTGCTGCCTTTGCCATTGCAAATGTCGGCTACGTCGCAAGCTGGACCCTTGTCGCAGCAAGCTGACGATTTGGAGTCGCTTGCCGAAGCAACAGGTGCTGGAGCCTGAGCTGCTGCTCCGTCTTGATAATAGCTGTAATAGGACGCTGGGTAATATCTGGGAGCTGTTCGGTTAGTTTGACCGAAGGCCGTTCCCGCACAGCAAGCGCTTGCAATCATTGCAGTTAGCGCGAATTTGCTCATTTTCATAGTTCTGGAACTCCTATCCTGAACAAGGGTGGAACGCGTAAGCGTTTTTTAAAACGGCCTAAACCAAAAGGGCCATTCGTATTTCGTTGTGGTCACGGAAAGAAGGTGAGGCATTAAGCCCCCCGGTTGAGAGATTACCGATTGTCCATCCGTGAACATATTCAGACGTTTTCATCGGTCTTCACTGTCATAAATATTGATGAGAACATCCAGCCAAGGAATCACTCGTACAATCAAAAAAGGCGGAATTGGTAAAGTATTTCGGGTGCGCAATTTATGCCGCTTGGCATTTTGGCGAAACAGTTGGTTTGCGTTTCGCGTTGGAGAATGCGTATACTATTCGCGACGGATCCAAAACTGCCGAGACATGAATGAAAATAGGAATCCATGCAGGAATTCGACTACCAACTTCGTCCACGAATCATCTTCGGTTCTGGGGTTGTCGCGAGATTGGGGCCGCTGGCCCGCGAATTAGGTTGCTCACGGGCTTTGGTTGTCAGTGATCCGGGGGTGGTAGCAGCCGGACTTTTCGACGCTGGGAAGAAAAGTCTGATTGATGCCGGAATTCAGGTGATGGGTTTTCACGATTTATCGCAAAATCCCACCAATTTGCACGTGGAGTCCGGGTTGCAACTCGCTCAAGAATTTCGACCAGACCTAATGATAGGACTCGGGGGTGGTTCCAGCATGGATTGCGCTAAGGGAATCAATTTTATTTATTCATGCGGCGGCAGGATTCACGACTATTGGGGGGTTGGCAAAGCGACGCACGAGCTGCTGCCCATGATTGCGGTCCCCACCACCGCTGGCACCGGCAGCGAGACGCAATCCTTTGCCTTGATTAGCGATGCAGTCACCCATTTGAAAATGGCTTGTGGTGATCCTCGTGCTGCCTGCCGAATTGCCATCCTCGACCCAGTGCTAACGTTGACTCAACCAACCTCGGTGACTGCTCTGACAGGCATTGACGCCATTACACACGCACTCGAAACGTTCGTCTGCTCAAAACGAAACCCAATTTCCGAATGTTACTCGCGCGAGGCTTGGCAACTCCTTTCCCAGGGATTTCCACAGGTTCTCGAATCTCCAGGCGATCTTGAAGCTCGAGGCCGCATGCAACTTGGAGCTTGTTTTGCCGGAATGGCAATCGAGGCCTCGATGTTGGGTGCCGCGCATGCACTCGCCAATCCCCTTACAGCCATCTTGAGAGTTCCACATGGCCAAGCTGTGGGGTTGATGATGCCACACGTTGTTCGATTTAACAGTCAAGCTGTCGAGGAAAGGTATGAAGAATTATCGAAACTGTTGCCAGACAGGGAGACATCCGGTTCGGAACTGCCCGCATCGGAGAGGATTTCTCTTGTCTTTACGAATTGGATGCAACATGCGGGCTTGGCGACATCGCTCGAAAGTCTTCCGCAGTGGCCAGCAAAACTGAAAAGCGACCGCACGCAGACGTTGCATTTATTGCAAAAGCTTGCCCACTCTGCTTCAAAACAGTGGACTGCATCGTTCAATCCACGAACCGCTTCCGAGTCTGACATGCTTTTGATGTATCAAGCTGCAATCTAGGTCCGCATCTCCGAGGCTGAGATTTTGTTATTGTCGCCTTTCGCTCCGCGAAAGCGTGCCGAGTGAACGGTCAGCCGAATGGCGTTAGTCTCCGGTTATGGCGGAGCGGACAACCGTGGCTAGCGGCAAACGGCTAATGAATAATCCGGGCTAGCGTTTTTGTGGAACTCTTATCTTGGACACTGAAGGCATATCGTTGGGAATGCTTTTCGATGGCTCTTTTCGAAGAGCAACTTTTACAGGCACCAATTCTGCGAAACTTGACGGAACAACTCTCGAGTCTTCGGTTGAAACAGAGTCGGTGGCCTCAAACTCAAGGCCGTTCGAATTCCTTTGGGTTGGAGTAAGCCTAGCTGGTCTCTCCCCTTGCGCTTGATCAGGTGGGGCTAACCGCAATGTATTGGTGGATTGCTGACGATCGCTCGTTAGAAGTACCCCTTCCATATTCTGCCTTGTTCCTCGGATTCTGGCATCGTCCTTGAACGGATCTACCAAAACATCTGGCAACTTTGAACCCGATTCTGCTGGCGGTTTCGATGGGGTATTGGGAGCCCAAAATGGGGGCTGGTCCGACGGAATGCCTTTGAGCGAATTCGGGAGGGATTGGGGTTCTTGGGGTTCAATTCCTGTTTCCACCACCGGAATACGATTGTGCGTAGGAGTCCTCTGTTCAAAGGGAATTCGTTGAACCGTCGGAACTGGATCCGGGGCAATCGTGGTCAGGTCCTGCGGCATGCCGAACGCGTTCGGGGCCATTTTCTTTTTAGCCGGGATTGTTGTTGGATGGGTGGTCGAATTGTTTAAGCGTTTGTCCCCGATCGACCCGACTGCAAAACGATTCCGGTCACTGGGCAAGGCTGGAACTGAGTTGGCTTGCAGGGGAGCGTAATGGAAGGGGGCATAAATATTAGGCATTTGGCTGGATTCACAATCACAACTTGGATTTTGAGGCGATTCGCAGCCACACGTTGGTCCACGATCGGTATAGCTCATTGGGGCTTGATCGCACCGACCGTCGCACTGTTTCTTGGTTTTGGCCTCAAATCGATCACCCATCTTATCGAGGCGACTTAATAGCATCTCACCCAAAGAAGGCTTAGGCACACAATTGCAGTTGCATGGCTTGGGTCCCTTGCAACTTCTTTGCAATTCGCAGCCACAACTCGCCGCATTCAAACCAGTGCATCGATCGCATGTCTGACTGAAAGCTGGACCAGCGAACGTTGCGGCTCCGGTACTGATTCCAAATCCTATGGTTAGATGAGCGAGCACTCGAGCAAAGGAAGCTCCGATTGGCTTCTGAGTCGTTTTGGTGGGCGCTAGCATGAATGCACATTCCTTTAACAAGTCTTGCGGCAACAAAAGGGTTCTTGTTGACATCGGGGCTTAACTACACGAAAAGGTTCATCGAACCGTTAGACACGGAATCCACAGAGCTTTCGCTAAAAACCGAAAGGTCAACCCAAGCTACCCGGACCGCCAAGCAGAGCCGTGCGGCGAGCGTTGGATTTGCTTTTACCGCTTTTCTAAGAACACGACCCACAGACACTTCCTGGCCAATAGCCCGCACAACCCGCACAACCATTCAGGTCCCGTCTCAGCTTTGGAAAAGAGTCTCGATTGAGTCAACTTTACCGACCCGATTTAAACGCCAGCGTAAACTTCCGGGGGCAGGAAAGACTTGCTGGCTGCATCGAAAAAACGCTTCTCAATGACTTCGGAGTTTAGAATGGCCAAAGCTGAAATTGCAGGTGATCAGATTGTTGCTTTAGATCGCCGACGTGGGGGCCGAAGGGAAATGGAAGCTTCGGAACTCCAAATGCGAGCCGTGATCGCGGAAGAAAAGAAGCGAAACAAGACGCAACGTCGCCGTCAAATCGACCCCACGACCTGTGAGCGCGACTATTCCGGCGATGAAGTCGAATTCATGCAAGCCATGGATGCCTACAAGCGAAAAAATGGTCGCATGTTTCCAACATGCAGCGAAGTCCTCGAAGTCATACGTGACCTTGGCTACGTTCGGCAATCGACCAATGCCGCCCCTGAAGTTTCGTCCGATACGGCCATCGAGGCCACCCTCGAAACCGCCAACGCGTAGCAATTGCCCATTGTGGCACACGGACGCCAACCCGAAAACTTCAGCTAGGTAGCATTTCACGCCGCCTTTGGAGCGTGTTTTTCCAGCTCGGAATCTAAAACCGTTGACCTGGACTTGCCTCGGTCTACAATGCCAGAGTTCGGAATGCCCCTTTTCGGGCTCCGACCAGGTATTTTTACGAGGCGCTCCAATAACGATGACTAAGCGATGGCTTGCTGCTCTACCAGTTTATAACGAGGTCGGTTACGTCAATCCTGTTCTCGACGAAGTCTTGAAATACGCGCCCGACGTTTTGGCTGTCAACGATGGTTCCAACGATGGAACGGGCGATTTGTTGGATCGACGCTCGGACATCACCGTAATTCACCATGCCAAGAATCGCGGGTACGGAGCTGCCCTTAAAACCGCTTTTCAGTATGCAATCGACGAAGGGTACGAAGTTATTGTAACCCTGGATTGTGATGGTCAACATCAACCCAAACGAATCCCGCGATTCGTGTCGGCATGCGAAAACGTCGACATTGTTTCTGGTTCCCGATACTTAAAAAAGTACGATGGCGATAGCGTGCCTCCGGCCCAACGACTCCTCATCAACCAGCAGATCACCAAAACCATCAACGATCTGTTCCATTGGAATCTGACCGATACTTTTTGCGGTTTCAAGGCTTATCGCACCGAGGCCATCGCGAAACTGGACATCACCGTCGAGGGTTATGCCATGCCACTGGAGCTTTGGACTCAGGCTGCCATGCTCGATCTACGGATTGTGGAAGTGCCCGTGCCGCTGATCTACTTGGATGAGAAACGGTCCTTCGGTGGGGCTCTGGACGATGGTAGTGTGCGACTGGCATACTACCATCAAGTCATCGAACAAAGCATCCAGGCAATGCTTGACAAAGGATACTCCATGCCATTTGAGGCTTCGCCATTGTGTGGGGAGTGCCCGTAGCGTGTTAAGCTCGGTGCCAACTGAACAGCCATCGCTCAAAGTTCCAAAAGAGAACAATCGCTATCTGTGCTGGCCTGCCGCGAACGATGCCAAGCTTCTTCTCACTAGAAATCGGGGCATATTTGCGCAAGGGAGCCTGCCGCAGTGGTTTCGCCAATTGCGAACTCTGGCTCGCGAACAAGCTTTGAGTAGCTCCAAGAGCTACATGTCAGCCTATGCCCCAACTCTCGCACAGTCGATTTCACTCACCGACGTCGAAAGCAAGCAACTCGTTTTGGGGGGACATCAGCCCGAGTTGTTTCACTCGGGGGTCTGGTTCAAGAATTTTTTGTTAGGTGAAATTGGGGAGCGTACGAACTCGCTCGGCATACAAGTGATCATCGATCACGATGTGGCGAAGTCGGATACTTTGCGAGTCCCTACCTGCCCCTCATGGAATACGACAATACGGACAAGTCCCGAGTTTGCGCAACGATCGATTCCGCTTCCCATTCGCAACGAATCACACCCTCGAATGCCTTGGCATGCAACTCTCACTGGACAGCTCCATCCAACTGCTTGGGATAAGACCGTTGAAGTCATACAGCAGTCGCTGGCGGCCTGCGGACTTGGCCAACCACTGATTCAGAGTCACTACAAAATGCTCACCCAAAGCATTCAAGAAAACAAGAACATCGGAGATGCATTTTCGCAGTTTCGGCATCGCATTGAGATGGACAACGGCATTTTCAATCTCGAGGTTCCTATTGGCTTATTGTGCGATCGTTCTGCCTTTGGGTTCTTTGTCTTGCACTGTGTTCAGAATGCCGAGTCCCTTTGGGGATCCTACAATCGATGCCGAGAAGCCTATCGCCAGCGGCACAGGATTCGAAATCAAGCCCAGCCGGTGCTTGAATTGCAAAGATCGAATGAATGGTTGGAACTGCCGTTTTGGATTTATCGTGCGAAGGGCGAACGCTTCGTTGAACGCAAACGGCTTTGGGTCCGCTATCAAAAGGACCCTATGCTTTTAACCGATCATGTCGACCCTAACTTGAGAACGGTCTCAGTCGAACTGCCGATGAGTGAGCAAGCACTGCCTGCCGCATGGGATGCGCTCGTTCAAAATGGCATTTGTATTCGACCGCGGGCATTGATGACCACCATGTATTTGCGATGTTTCGTGGCCGATCTATTCGTGCATGGAATTGGCGGTGGAACTTATGACGAGCTCACAGATGACATTGTGAGGGATTGGCTCGGAATGGATCCTCCAACATACCTAACGAGTTCAGCCTCATTACACTTGCCCTTACGGGCTAATGCAGGTATCGAACAAATCAATCCTTCCGCTAGCGATCAATCGATTCAACGCGAATTACAACTGATGCGTTCGGTGCCTGAACGATTCTTGGATACATCGATTGACTCGCAACGAGCCCTCTTTGATTTGCACGCGCGGCATATCACCGACATCCCACAACGCGGCCGTAAACGAAAATGGCACCATGAGATTGCCTTGATAAAACAGCAGATCACTGCAGCCATTGAACCAAAAAAGCAAGCAGCCTACGCAAGGCGTGAGATCATGCAACATGATATTCAGCAGAACAAAGTCTTAAAGTTCCGAGAGTATTCTTTTGTTCTATTCGAAGAACAAGACGTAGTGGGTCGTCTTTCGAAGTTGGCAAAAGCCGCCTTCAGCCAGGGAACCGAAGCGGGCAAGTAACCGGTTTCGTGTGATCACAACCCGACGCGTAAGCGAGGGACTATGAGATTTATTGCGTGAGGTCCCTCGCTTACACTCGAACGAAATGGAAATTGGATTTTCCAACTCGCGAAGCGGCGAATTAACCTACGCCACGTCCAACGAACTACTTCACGTCAAAACTACTTTACGTCAAAGAGTTCCACAATGAAGTGAAGATTGGCTTTCGGCGGAATGGCGCCAGGACTACCCCGCTCGCCATAGCCGAGTGGATAAGGAATATCGAGCTCGATCATGCCACCAACACCGACCAATTGCATACCCTCGGTCCAGCCCTTGATGACCTGATTCAATCCAAACGAAATCGTTTCGTTGCGACGGTACGAACTGTCGAAGATCGTATCGTTGTCCAGCCAACCTTTGTAGTGAACCGTGACCTTGTTGGCTGCTGTAGGTTTCTTTCCGTCCGTGCTTCGCAGGATTCGGTACTTTAGGCCGGATGTCGTTTCGAGAAATTCAGGCTTGGCGTCCGAGTCGATTTCGCCGGGAGACACTTTTTCTTGTTTATCTTCGGGCCCAGTCTTCAATGGCATAGCGTTCGTTTTCCCTTTTTACGGTTTGGACTTGTCATTTCGCCCCATTTTTACCTCAGCCCCCTCGATTTGGCGATGGGAAAGCCGTGAATCGGTAGCCGGAGTGTCACATAACTGGGTCGCAAGTTAGAATGAAGTCCGTCGTCAGGCGAGCAGTGATTTGAAAACGACCCATCCTAACCCGATACGTAAGTGAGGGACCTGCGAAATTGTCCCTCGCTTACGCTTCGGGGTGGGAAAATCCAGTCTGCCGCTCGCTCAAACGAGAATTCGACGTAGAAATCCAACAGAAAGAGAACGGGCCAGAATGTCATTAGAATCCGATCGCGATGCGGTGCTTGAACTGACTCAGAAGCTTTTGGTCGCCATTACAGCCGGAGACTGGGATACGTACACCGAAATCTGCGACGAATCGC
>JANPNA010000367.1:0-9199 GCA_031427235.1 Pirellula sp. | reverse complement strand
GGGCTCGCTTGCGTATTCGCAGCGCTTTGTTACGCAGAGTTCGCTTCCATGGCTCCGGTGGCTGGATCCGCATACAACTACGCGTATGCAACCATGGGTGAGTTGATGGCCTGGATCATCGGTTGGGATCTGATCCTAGAGTACGCAGTCGCGTCTTCGACGGTTGCGCATGGTTGGTCCAAATACCTTCAAAAATTGCTCGATCAACTAGCGGATCTTCCTCAGTTACGTTGGCTTGGGTTGGATGTCTTCGATTCCGGTGGCTCATTGCATCGATTCTCAGATGCACCTTTTGATTACAATGGCAAGAGCAGTGCCATCGACTACACACTCGCAACTGGCGAGAAGTTGGCCGTCAGTGCGGGATCGTTTTTCCCAACGGGCTTTTTCTTTGATCTGCCTGCAATTCTCATTACCGCTGTCGTCACTTGCATATTAGTTCGCGGTGTAACGGAGAGTGCTTTCACCAACGCAATTATGGTTGCAATCAAAGTGAGCGTTGTGCTGTTTGTGATCGTAGCGGGAATTTCCTACGTAAACGTTGAGAATTGGACGAGAGATTTCGCACCATACGGCTACGGTGGGATCACGTTTTTTGGTTCGCCGTTTTTTGGGGGAACAGACAAAGGTATGATGGCAGGAGCCGCCGGTGTGATTTTCGCCTATCTAGGATTTGATGCCGTTTCCACCCAAGCCGAAGAAGCCAAAAATCCAAAACGTGATTTGCCTATCGGAATCATTGGCTCTCTACTGATCTGCACAGTCCTCTATATCGCAGTCGCTGCCGTTCTGACCGGGATGGTAAACTACAAAGACATCGACATTAACGCTCCAGTAGCGAGTGCGTTCGAACAAGTAGGATTTGCATCGGCACAATTTATCGTAACGGTTGGTGCCATAGCGGGAATTACCTCGGTGTTGCTTGTGATGATGATGGGGCAACCCAGGATTTTCCTAGCAATGGCGCGAGATGGATTACTCCCCTATAGTTTTTTTGGTTCGATTCACTCCAAATTCAAAACACCGTACAAGTCGACGATACTAACCGGGGTGATTGTTGCCACGGCGGCAAGCCTTCTGCCGTTGAGCATTTTGGCTGACCTGACGAACATTGGAACTCTTTTTGCGTTCGCCCTGGTTTGCACCTCAGTTTTGATCCTGCGGTACACGGATCCCGATCGGCCTCGCCCATTCCGATGCCCTTTTTCTCCGGTGTTTCCATCGCTTGGCATCATCCTTTGTGTCTTGTTGATGCTTTCACTGCCAAGTGAAAACTGGATGCGTTTGGTCGTTTGGTTACTTATCGGGCTAAGCATCTACTTTTTGTACGGTTTTTGGCACAGCAAACTCAGGCGAGCAAAAGCATTATGATAGCAGCCAGGGTTGCACTCGCGTGGCGAACATTTAGCTTGCGATAGGAATCGGTTGGGAAGGAGTGCTTGTCTGCGATAACTTATGGATGTAGTTGCCAGGCACGAATGGTTAACGCCAATCGGCCGTAGCAAGGATTGCTTCGTACTTGATGCGAGTCAGAAAAATGCCACCGACATCCGATACGGGGGATTATTGTCGAGCTCGCTCAAATCTCCCGGAGTTTGCACTCAAGCAGATTTGTGTCGATAAAGTTGGACGGTCTGGCAATGCTGGACGTCGTAACGGGCAACGGATTCGACTCCGTTAGGCCCGTGAAGAAAAATGGGATCGCGTTCTAAGGATAGTTATTCCGACTCAGCGCCAACTTCGCCGCCGTCGCGAGAAATGAGTCTCGCCAACAGCCGTATGTCCGTCGATTGCGAAAGGAAGCGAGTACTGCCATCCACGAATGTGGCTGAGACGCCACCGGTGTGGAAAGCATAAATCTGTCCTGTACCGTCGGTGTTGTAGTAAGGATGCGGATAGGTTCCAAGGATCTCTCCGTTCGTTACATTAATCGCCCGTGGACCTGGGAAGGTCAACCCGTCTGATGTCGACCCTCGCAGAATATTCAAGTCCGAAGCGGGACGGCACCAGCCACCGCCATTGATTCTATTGTTGCTGCCCGCAGCGGCAGTAACAACCAGCTTTCCATTTCTGTAGATATTCGGACGCCCGGACGATTCGACTAACCGGATCGTATTGCTCGCGCCATCGGTAAAGCTAGAGAACTTGAGTGAAATCGTTTTTGAAATGGCTCCATTGGAAACGTTCGCGGACGGTTGGTCGACAAGACCGAGAGTGAATAGCTGAGGGTCTACTCCGTAGAAACCGGCATAGTCACTACTTCCAAGGCGGGGCGCCCAAGTCGGCACGTCAGGTGGAGCAACGCCATCGAGTTGCTGGCCCGCAACAGGACTGGCAGGGCACTCAAAAATCGGGACCCTGTTCGAAAAGAGCTCGAGGTTCTTGGTTCCGTTTGCATTCGTGACAACCGATGACCAATTCTGGTTTAAGTCGATTTGTTGGTATAGGCTGGTTTGCTCCACGTAAGGCAACAAGTGAGTGAGCCATCGCACTCGTACCGTACTGACTGCAGAAGGCCTGAGATTGTTGGGAAAACTCTTGAGTGCACTATGATGATTGTGAAACGCTAACTCAATTTGGCGTATGTTATTGGCGCAGGACATTCGCCTGGCTGCTTCTCTTGCGGATTGCACAGCAGGCAAAAGTAGGCCTACCAAAATGCCAATGATGGCGATAACCACTAGCAGTTCGACCAAGGTGAAAGCGCGACGGGTTTGTTTACGAAACGTCATTTGAAACTCCATTGTTCGTGAGAATTTTTTCTGAAAGCTGATCATAATCTTCTAGGGTTGTCGCGGACTACTTCGTCAGCGATCTAGGAAATGAAACTGTCATTAGATGGAATAGTCAGGGACAAAGACTCGGGCCTTCGTGGGATGAACGAATACGAAATCATTCAATTGCAAATTGAGTTCCATAAGTCGTTCCAGTGAAACATCCACTCGTATTTCTTCCTGACTTTCCAACTTGAGCGACACTTTGACTTGTGCGCCAGCGCGATTGATGCGAGCCACTACCGCTTTCAAACTGCTTTCCCCAATCGGCGACTTGTCCATTAAGATGTCGTGCGGCCGCACGTACATCTTCGTCTGCGCGTCGCTACGCGAGGATTGCGAATGCTGGCTCACGAGGGGACTTTCCAGCATGGGCTGGGAATTACTGATCCGACCATGAAAAACGTTGACGTTCCCCAGAAAGTCCATCACAAATTCCGAGGATGGATGGTGAAAAACATCTGCAGGCGCACCGACTTGTTCGATTCTTGCTTGATTCATCACCACGACTCGGTCGGAAACTTCCAACGCCTCTTCTTGGTCATGCGTGACCAAGATGGTTGTGGTGTTGAGTTCGTCGTGAAGTCCTCTCAGCCATTCGCGTAGCCCCTGCCGGACCTTGGCATCTAGTGCGCCAAAGGGCTCGTCAAGCAACAAAACTCTAGGTTCGATCGCGAGGGCTCTCGCGAGGGCAACCCTTTGTCGCTGCCCTCCCGATAATTGCTTCGGAAATCGTTGGCCAAATCCGTCGAGTTGGATCAGGTTAAGCAGAGAGTGAACTTTTTCGCGAATCGCTGTTTCCTTGGGCCGGGAGGATCGAGGTCGCACGCGTAATCCAAAGGCGATGTTTTCAAAGACAGTCATGTGCTTGAAGAGGGCATAATGCTGAAATACGAATCCAACGCACCTGTCCCCAACCGATTTTCCGGCGACATCTTCATCATCAAAAAGCACTTGGCTTTCGACCTGTGGATCAGGCGCCTCCATACCTGCAATGATTCTCAATAAGGTTGTTTTTCCAGATCCGGACGGTCCCAAAAGGGAGATCAACTCACCTTTTTTAATTTTCAGCGAGATATCGTTTAATGCGGTAAAGTCTCCGAACGTCTTCGATATATGGCGAACTTCAATGCTCACGATGCGCTCCTGTCGATGTCGACTCAAGTGAATGGTTTACGGATTGTTCGACTTTCTTTTCAAGCAGTGTTTTGCCCGCGAGCGTAATGACACCCAGCAGAGCGAGGACTGACGCCATGGCAAATGCTGCGACCGAGTTGTAGTCGTTGTAAAGTGCATCAATATGCAAAGGCAGTGTATTCGTGCCTCCTCGGATATTCGACGAGACAACAGAGACGGCTCCGAACTCGCCCATGGCTCGAGCGTTGCATAGCAGTACTCCGTACATCACTCCCCATTTGATGTTTGGGAGCGTCACACGCCAAAACGTTTGCCATCCGTTTGCGCCCAACGACAAGGCCGCCCATTCCTCCTCGCTCCCTTGCTCTTGCATCAGCGGGATCAATTCTCTGGCCACAAAGGGAAAGGTCACAAAAATGGTTGCGAGCACGATTCCGGGTACGGCAAAGATGATTTGAATGCCTTGCCCATCGAGCCATTTGCCGAACCATCCTTGCATTCCAAAAACTAGGATATAGATCAAGCCAGAGACGATGGGTGAAATCGCAAATGGTAGGTCGATCAAGGCAATAAGCAGCCCTTTTCCTCGAAAGGTAAACTTGGCAATCGCCCAAGAAGCTGTTACTCCGAAGACTAAATTCAGTGGCACCGCAATCCCTGCCGCCAAGCAAGTCATGAGGATGGCTCGAATCGCATTGCGATCGCGGAATGCGTTCAAGTAGACTGACATTCCTTTTCGAAATGCTTCCCAAAAAATCACTCCTAGTGGCAGCACCAGCATGAGCGCCACGAAGCCAACGGATAATGAGATGACGATCACCCGCACCCACCAGGGGTCATTGTTTTCAGCCCGAATGGCATCGTTTGACATGGTGTCATGCCCTCCCAGTCCTACGACCAGACCACCATTGGATGGCTTGGACGAACAAGAGAATCAACAACGTTGCAACAAGCATGACGACTGCGATCGCTGCGGCGCCTGGTACATCCGCTTCATCCAGTTTGCTTACGATCAACAACGAAATGATTTCGGTCTTCATCGGAATGTTTCCTGCGACGAAGATGACACTTCCGTACTCACCAAGGGCACGAGCGAATGCAAGCGTGAACCCAGTTAGCAACGATGGAATGAGCGATGGGACAATGATTCGCCAAAATGTTTGCCATCGGCTGGCTCCTAAGCTAGCCGATGCTTGTTCTGCCTCGCCGTCTAATTCCTCAAGAACTGGTTGCAGTGTTCGGACGACAAAAGGGAGACCGATGAAAGTTAACGCGATCAAAATGCCGAGCGGTGAGATCGCCGTCTTGATTCCATAGGGATGTAATTGCTTTCCGATCAGACCGGTCGGAGCATAGATGGCCATTAAAGCAATCCCGGAAACCGCCGTCGGCATTGCAAAGGGCAAGTCTATAATCGCATCCAAAAATCGTCTTCCAACGAATCGATACCGAACGATTGCCCAAGCGATGAGTGAACCGAAAACCGTGTTGATCAACGCCGCAAACAAGGATGCACCAAACGTAAGTCGGTATGCAGCCATCACTCGCGGGGAAGTAACCGTCGCATAGAACTCGTTCCGATCGATCATTCCGGCCTTAAGAAACAATGCCGACAGCGGAATCAAGACCACCAACGAAAGGTATAGCAATGTACAGCCCATCGTCAAGCCAAAGCCTGGTAGTGTGTCATTGTGCTTTTTCTTGAACATTCTTAAAACCGCAATCCATGCGAAGTGTAAATAAGCCTTAAAATGACTACCCGCGCAGCCGCTTGCATCAATGGTGGACGTCCGTCGCTGCGCGATCTTGCATCAGCGATGGTTGGATTGGTAGATTTGGTCGAAGACGCCCGTTCGATCTTGGAAATGCATCGCTTGGGCCTCATCCCAACCCGATACAAGATCCGAAAGCTCAAACAGACTTAGTTTTGCAAAAGTCACAGTTTTTTCGGCCAAGACAGGATCTCCTGAGAGCGGACGATAGTAGTGTTTGGCTGCCAGACGCTGGCCTTCGGGTGAGTAAAGGAACGCAAGATAGGCTGATGCAACTTGGGTAGTACCGTTGGCCTGAGCGTTCTTGGAGACAACTGCCACCGGCGGCTCCGCGCGAATGCTTAGCGACGGGACTACCAATTCGACTTGATCGGTTCCAAGTTCCTTGATCGCCAAGAACGCTTCATTCTCCCAAGTCAACAGCACATCCCCGATCTGCCTCTGAACGAAGGTATTGGTGGCCGCACGAGCCGCCGAGTCCAACACCGGCACATGCTTGTACAGGCTCGACATATACTCTTTTGCTTTGATCACGGCGGCGTCGACTGCTTTTTTCTTTGAGGGATCTTTAAGGGCTGCGAGGTCGCCCAATTCATGATGGAGGGCGTAGCCCCAGGCAGCCATGTAATTCCAACGTGCACCTCCACCCGTTTTTGGGTTGGGCGTAATCACTTCGACTCCATCGCGGATGAGATCATTCCAATTCTTGATCCCTTTTGGATTCCCTTTGCGAACCAAGAAAACAACGGTCGAAGTGTAGGGAGAACTGTTGTTTGGATACTTGGTTTGCCAGTCGCTTTCCAGCAAGCCGGATTGTTTCGAAATCGTCGCGATGTCGCCAGCTAGGGCGAGCGAAACGACGTCGGCCTTCAGACCTTCAATTACCGCGCGAGCTTGTTTTCCTGAGCCGCCATGCGACTGGTCGATGTCGACAACGACACCCGTCCGTTCTTTCCAGTGTTTTGCAAAGGCTTGATTGAACTCGACGTAAAACTCGCGCGTAGGATCATAGGAGACGTTTAACAACCGGACGGTTTTTAGCTGGGAAGTTTCCACGGATTCGGAACTGCAGCCGGTCAAAAGGCCTATGAGAACGATTGGAAAGACGCGAAACCCTAGTAAAAACATGGCAAGCTCCAGCCCAAAAACCCGTTTGTCGATTGGAACCACACTTGAGTCCCCATTAGCACAATCCAATCAATGCAATCCCAATGCCAATTGATTCGCGACAAAAAAAGGCACCAAAGTCTCTTTAAAACATACACTTTAACGAGAATTATTAATCATACCGTCTTATTTGCTGGCAAGACCGTGTTATGATACGGACAGCCCTTGTTATTTGCTGGTCCACTTTACCCTGAGGCTTCAATGATTTCGGAACTAGAAATAGCCAGAGTGTTGCTGGAAGGCTGGGAAGTGGTTGCACATGGAGGCAATCCAACCGACGACCTGGAACGAATTCTCAAGCTCGTTCGGAGGGTAGCCCCGATCGAGTCCATGGTTTTGCGGTCGCTTCAATACAAAAGCAAATCCCTTGAAAGCATTGCTGTTGCCGGTAGCGTATCGCTTGTTTCGCATTCACTGGCTCCAATGATCTGCACGGAAGCGAAATGGACAGGTTTGGATTCATGGACCCGAACGGGTTCAACGCTTCGACAATTGAGTTCCAAACGCTCTGGAAAACTGAACACGTTGACACCGATCGCAATCCGAAATGAAGTCGTCGCGATTCCGGTTCGCCCAAACCTCCTGTTGCGTAAGTCAACAAGAACAGTAGGAGCATTGGTTTTTGAAATTGAGTCCAGTCGGAGCTTGGCAGACGAACAAATCCTGTTTCTTGAGCGATGGAGTTCCCCGCTATGGTTGCTGGTGGAACGCTTCAGTCTGCCGGACGTTGGCGATCCTCGGGTGCATCGCGAAGGGGCTTACAAAGTAGAATCCGAGTTCGGGAGGGTTGACGACGCGCGGGAAGCCATTGTCGGATCGGAAACAGGCCTTCGTTCCGTCATGGAACGAATCCACATTGTTGCACCGTCCGACATGCCAGTCCTGATTCTTGGTGAAACGGGCACTGGGAAGGAAGTAGCTGCTCGCGCTATACATCAACGCTCGCCGCGAGCGGCGAAACCATTTATTCGAGTGAATTGCGGGGCCATTCCTTCGGAGCTGATCGATTCGCAACTCTTCGGTCACGAACGCGGAAGCTTCACGGGCGCATCGGACCAGCGAAAGGGCTGGTTTGAACGCGCCGATGGGGGCACACTTTTTTTGGACGAAATCGGGGAACTGCCTTTGGCAGCCCAAGTGCGATTGCTCCGCGTTTTGCAGGATCATCAGATTGAACGGGTCGGTGGCCAGGATAGCATGCATGTGGACGTTCGCATCGTTGCCGCAACGCATCGCGATTTGTCTGCCATGGTCCATCAAAAAATGTTTCGCGAAGACCTTTGGTATCGAATCAATATGTTCCCTATTCTCTTGCCACGGCTTTGCGAACGCACCGACGACATCCCTGCTTTGACTAGGCAATTTGCGAGGAAAGCCGCTCATCGATTTGGTTTGACTTACGTGGAACCCGGACCGATAGAGTTAAAACAGTTAATGGATTACCGATGGCCAGGTAATATCCGGGAACTGCAAGCGGTCGTCGACAGAGCGGTTATTCTTGGGGGCGGAACAAGCCTTGAAGTTACTAAGTCGCTTGGCAATACGTTCATGCAACCGATGTTAAGTAAGCAGCAAAACGACGAACCGACTTTCTATGAGGTGATTCCTGAATCCTTCACTACCATCGCGAAGAGTCAGGCATCGCAACCACCCACTGACGATGGACCACTCGACTCACTCGACATTGCGATCGCGCGGCACATCAAACAAGCCTTGTTAGCCACGAGTGGGCAAATCGAAGGAAGCAAAGGTGCGGCGAAATTGTTAAGGATCAACCCTCATACGCTTCGGGCCAAGATGCGAAAACTCGGAATCGATTGGGATCGTTTTCGACGCTGAGCGAGGCCCTCGCTCGTCCACAACGCGCTTTGCGAGCTTGCATTATCGGCATAACAACGGAAGTCGCCATTTCCAGATCGCGTGATGCCTATGGATGGCTTGGCGACTGGCTATCCGTTCCTGTTGAATTAATGCGACAAAGCTGAATTCGTGAGAATTCTTAAAGGCACTGAATTCTCGCACATCCCGCTAGTGTAAGTTATACCCGCCGCTCGTAGTGCATCCTGAGCCTTTCCTTTGCAATCGAAAGCAAAACACAATGAAGTTTGTTCGCTACCAAGACTCGTCTGGCGCAACATCTAGGACAAGTAGCCAATACTGGTCTCGCACAGTGGCCTCAATTCCCCCACCATCCAGCGTTCGATCTCTGTCATCTTGCGGCTAAGGATTTTGACAAGGAGACGCGATTAGCGCTACCAGAGATGGCAGCGAGAACGACTAAGGCGACGGCGGACTCCGAACCTTGCACCGTTCCTGCAAGTGCTGGATACCGCGGTTTGAAAAATCAAC
>JANPNA010000366.1:0-2386 GCA_031427235.1 Pirellula sp. | reverse complement strand
ACTTCCCAGCATGATGCCAACTATTTTTGGAAGTATAGCAAACTCCACGAAAACAACAGCGATGCGTTGCCAGTTTCGCTAAAATATTTTTATGGGATGCTAGCATTTGTACGAAAGGCCATTGCGGCTATAAGCAAAATGTTGCACCTAAGTCCCACCTCGAAACGCTTTTAATAGGCTCCCTCCGATGCAGATTTCTTGGACCATCTTCGGCACGTGTTCGCGACTTAGTGTCGCTTTGTTCCTTGCGTGCACCGCGACTGTTTTCGCGAGGGCAACAGAACCCTCAACACAAGCGGGCGGCAACCTTTTGGCTGGTGTTTTCGCAAAGAACATCAATCCAGTCAATTTGCCCGTATGGGTCAATGGCGGCATCTCTGGCAAGCAAGTAGATCGGATCAACGACCCTCTGCATGCGCGCTGTTTGGTTCTGAGTGATGGCAAAACGGAGATCGCAATCTGCATCGTCGACAATTGCATTCTTCCGTTGCCGTTGGTCGACAAAACCAAGGAGCTAACACAATCCAAAACCGGGATTGCGATTAACCACATTCTGATTGCCGCAACGCATACACATTCTGCTGTCTCGGTGTCAGGTGCACATGGAACTCCCGAGCAACAGGATTATGCCGAGTCGCTCCCAGTTTGGATCGCAGAGGGAATCGCAGAAGCCCAAAGGCGCATGGTGCCTGCTCAATGGGGGACCGCAACCGTGGTCTGCGAGCAGTATATCTATTGTCGCGACTGGCTTATGAAACCTGGTAAAGCAAATTCATCTCCGTTTTCAGGCAGGACCAGCGATTCGGTCAATATGAACCCGGGTCATGACAACCCAAACAAAATGGCACCCATAGGTCCAGTCGACACCCTCGTCCCGATCCTTGCCATCCAAGACATGCAGGGCAAGCCAATCTCGCTACTCGCATCGTTCTGCACTCATTATGCTGGAGCACCAAATCTCTCCGCCGACTACTTTGGCGTCGTTTGCGAACGACTCGGAAAATCGCTTCGCCCTGACGCGCCCGACTCGTTCGTGGGGCTCATGGCCAATGCAACCAGTGGCAATGCAAACTGCGTCGACTTCAGCAAACCAGCCGCACCCTTTACCTATACCGAAGTAGGAACCTACGTCTCCGACAAGATCCTTTCCGCACTGCCATCGATCCAATACTCCGCGCGGGTAAGTCTCGACGTCGAACTCGACTCAATCGACCTCGCCGTTCGTATGCCGAGTGCAGCCGAAGTCACAACTGCAAAACGTTATATCGAAACACACCTCCAAGATCGATTGCCCAAGACGCTGGATGAAAACTACGCGCGAGAGACCGTACTGCTTAGTGAAATGCCACCGACCCGCAAGCTCAATTTGCAAGCCATCCGGCTCAATGATTTCGTCATCGTGGCTAACCCTTGCGAATCGTACAACGAGACAGGCCTAAAGCTCCGTCAAGCAAGTCCGTTTCGATTGACCATGAATATCGGGCTGGCCAATGGCCACGCAGGCTACATTCCACCACCTGAACTGTTCCAACTGGGAGGCTATACGACTTGGCGATGCCGAACCAGTTGCTTGGAGGAACAAGCCGAGCCGAAATTGGTCGAGGGCTTGACCCGTGTTATGCAAACTTTGCACGCGCGGCAAGCTGCACCCAAGCCAGTTTCGCTCCAATCGAAACCTCAGTCCCCCGTCAGCCCAAAAGAAAGCCTTAAGTGGTTGGAGACCGAACCTGGTTTCCAAGTGGAGCTCGTCGCATCCGAACCGCAAATCGTCGATCCGGTTTCAATGCAGATCGATGCCCAGGGCCGCATGTGGGTCGTTGAGATGGGTGACTATCCAACTGCGGACAACGCACCCAAGAGCCGCATCGTGGTACTTCAAGACAAAGACGACGATGGGTTTTTTGAATCATCGACCGTGTTCGCCGATAAGCTTCTATTTGCAACAGGGGTTCAGCCCTGGCAAAACGGTGCGATCGTGACTGCTCAAGGGCAGTTGCTGATGCTGCGCGATACCGATGGGGACTTGCGGTCCGATTCGAGGGAAGTTTGGCTCGACGGGTTTGCGACTGACAATCCCCAGTTGCGAGCCAACCATCCTGTCATTCATTCCGACGGTTGGCTTTACATTGCAAGCGGTCTTCGCGGCGGCAAGATCAAAGCAACACTTCCGTTTGGTACCCCGTCACCGGAAATCCTCGATTTGACCGGTGGCGATCTTCGAGTCCACATGCTCACCGGACGTATCGAGTGCATCGCTGGCCCAACTCAGTTCGGACTTTCGTTTGACCAATTCGGGCATCGCTACGGCTGTTCCAACCGCAATCCTTGTTTTGAGATCGTTAGCGAGCGAGCCGATGTGAGTATGAGTCCTCTTTCAGGAATCGCC
>JANPNA010000365.1:0-2849 GCA_031427235.1 Pirellula sp. | reverse complement strand
CGTGGCAGCGCGGGCAGGAATAGAACGCATTGATTATTGTCGCCTTTCGCATTGTCGCCTTTCGCTCAGCGAAAGTGCGCCTCGCAAACGCACTTTTGCAGAGCAAAAGGCGACAATGCTGCGAACTCTAAACGTCATGATCCCGCAGAGAGTTTCCAAATTCGCGGAGTGCTGGGATTCATCCCAGCTTTAAGATTCTGCGCCTCGGTCGCAAGTGGTTGGTCATTGTCATGCCGTCGGCTTTATGCCGAGGGTCTTGACCTTCTGTTCTAGAGATATGGTAAGCATCCCCCGAGTAAAACTCGGGGGCATTGCCAAATTTAGTGGGTAAGCGCGAGGCGTCCCTCGCGCTCCCCGTTGTCGCAACAGGGTCAATTCCCTGTATTTACCACGATACGTCTTTCTCGTATGGGCGACCCCCGAAGAATTGCCCCGCGAGGGGTACACGGCAAGCAGCCTACAGCGGTGACGTAATCACTCAGTGAGAAAACACCTAGTTTCTTGATGTGCTTGTTGGTGAACCGGCAGTTATCCATGCGGCTGAATCGTTTGTGCTTCATACATCGCAGACGAGTACGAAGCCAACTATCCAAGTAGCGAAATTGCGTTTGGACGGTTGCAAACGGAGTCGCATAGTAATTCGCGTATCCGCGAATCACTGCGTTGATCTTTGACACCACCTTGGCATCCAGGTTGTGGCTACGAATGGTCAAATCTCGCATCCGATCTTTGAATCTCTCCAGGGATTTTGGCCGGATCTTACGAGCCTTGTGGGTTATCGTAAAACCCAGGAAGGCAAAACCCTCCTTAAACTTTGCTATCTTGGTTTTCTCGGGGCTGAATTTCAGTCCAAGTTCTTCGACGCATTGTCGGGCCACTTCCCATGCCTCTTGGGCCTGACGTTCTGATTGGCAGAGGATGACAAAGTCATCCGCGTACCGAGCAAAGTGGAAGCCCGCTTTGTCCAGTCGCCAGTCTAGGAAGTTCAACGCTATATTCGCCAGAAGTGGCGAAAGTACGCCTCCTTGCGGCGTTCCTACCGTCGTTGGAGTTCGGAGTCCATTCTCCATAACGCCAGCTAAGAGAAACTTTTCAATTAGATTTAAGATATTTCCATCCGCAACAACGTTGGTCAATCCCTTCATAATCACTGGGTGCGGAATATTGTCGAAGAACCCTTGAATGTCGGCATCGAATACAAAACGATAACCTAGTTCGTGAAGTCGATCGACCTCCGTTAGAGCGTCGTGGCAGGACCGTCCGGGCCTAAAACCATAGGAGTTGTCGTGGAAAAGCAGTTCGAACAGAGGCGTCAGCAATTGACGTAGCACTTCTTGTGCTACTCGATCACGAACGCATGGAATTCCCAGAGGTCTGGTCTTTCCTCCCCCTTTGTCGATGTGTTTGCGCAAAGCAGGTTTGGGAGTGAAGGTTCCCGTTTTAAGATCCTTCATCAGCGCAACAAGGTTCTGTTCAAGATTGCTCTCGAACATTTCGATGCTTTGCCGATCAATTCCCGCTGCCCCTCGGTTCTTTCGGACCGATTTGAACGCTTTGCTCATCAGTTCTGGGGTGATGCGTCCAGTCAGCGAATGGTGCTTAATCTTGAGTGGCTCAGTTCCGTTCATGTATTTTCCTGATGCTTGTTTGTGTGAGGACTCGATCGCATGCAGTCTCGTAGAGATGGTTTCTTAGCGCTTTCTAGAGCAAGGCCAGAGGCGCCTTGCAGACCTTCGGTCGGTCTGTCCAGACTGAGCTAACTCATCCCATGTTCCTTCGATTGACAAAGTCCTTTCTTTAGGTTCTCCCTTTCATGCTCGGCCGTTGGGTCGCACACTACTACGGGATTGCTGCTATCCTCAAGAAAGCGCCCTCTCAGGAAGGGACCCTTTCGCCATCGTATCACGCGGCTATTTCGGACAAGCCTTATAAGCGTTGCTACCGTAAAGGGGAGCCCCGATTACGGACGACGTAGGACATTCACCGGTCAGAATAGTTACCCATTGTGCTTAGGTGAAACCACCAGACACCTCACGACGCTCAAACCCATACCCGTACATCGAGTTCGAGAACACTGAGTTTTTGAGACTCAATGCCAACGCTTCGCCACACTCCAGAAGTTGGCGTCATCGCTCGGCTGAAACGTGATTCCCCCCACGCTAGAACGTCCTGGCCCCTTTCCCCGTTGGTTACCTGCCCAAGGCCGGCACATAGCTCTTGCGAGTTCGAGACGTTCATTCTGGACAAGCACGGACCCGCCCAGGTAGGATTTGGAATCAATCTGTCATCATGTCATGATTATTTCCTCACCGTTTGAGACTAGGTTAACTATCCCCGCGGCTCACGCGGAGTGCTGGGATTCATCCCAGCTTTTAGATGGCACTGCCGAAGTCACGACAATCCTAAACCAAAAAAGTTCTACCCACGCAACTCATGACAGTCGGAATCCGTGGCGCCTTAGTCGAACGCAAAGTATCAATCGCGGTTGAGAATTGAGCCAATTTCGCGGAGTGGCTTTGGGTGGCTGCGATTTTTTGTTCGCGGGTCGGTTGCGTGCCAATTAGAGTAATGGGGCTCTTTTCCACTTCTATAAAAACGCCTCGCTGAAGAGCTTCAACTCGACAGCGAGACTTGACTCACGGGACCACATCCCGCTTGCCCATGTCAAATCCTGATTCCATTCACTTCGATTCGCAAGTCTCGAAGCATTCTTCCACCCAATGCAGTTGCTTGCTCAAGTCCTGCAATCGGATTTTTACGCCCAATCATCCCGCCCAAGTCTTCTGCAGTGATCCGTGCCGTCTATTTGCCAAGAAATTGAATTGGAAAACTGCCCAGAAACGCGCCGA
>JANPNA010000364.1:0-3121 GCA_031427235.1 Pirellula sp. | reverse complement strand
CCAACAAGGTCGCCCAGTAAGCCGGACTATGGGCGCCTGCGCTTGGCAAGAGCCACGCCAGCCTTGAGCTGTCATGTCTCTCGCTGTGCGCTTCGACTTCCGACGTCCGTCTTCCCGTTCGTTGTTTTTGTCTTCTGTTTTCTCCTCCGAGTAGCCTTCCCCGGTTTGTGAAAGGCCACTCGGAGGAAAAAACATGCCGCCGGGCGGCATTGAAACAAACGGGGAAATCCCAATGCATTTGGAGATGCGACAATGGAACAAAACCAAGCTGGCTCGAAACTATTATCAATTGATTTAGGACGGTTTAAACTCGGTAAGTTTTTTATCACGCCGGGTGCGCGGGATGCGGTGACAATTGAAGAAGTTGAGACGCTCCTACAACGTCACGCGTCATGCGATTGGGGCGACTGTTGCGAAGAAGATTGGGATAGCAACGTTACCGCCCTTTATGAAGGCACCAGGATTTTCTCGGTCTACACCGCCAATGGTGGCGAGAAGGTTTGGATGATTACCGAGGCCGATCGCAGTTCAACCACCCTGCTTCTCCCAATGGAATACTAACAACTAACCCGGAGGTGCTGCGAGTAGCGGCCCTCGGGGTTTTTCGTCCTCGTCAAATCAATCAACCTAAGGTGCAGATATGAAAAGCAACGTTAATGGAATCGACAAACAACTACTGACCAAAATCATTCGAGATGCAAAAACCCAACGGCAGCCGGAACCAAAAAAAGAAAAACTGGTGGAGGCAGCCAAGCCGCAGCCCCTATCAGATGAACCGCGAGATCCGCCGGTGCATACCGTTACCAGCGGTGCGGTAGTCACTCGGATATGGGGACGAGCGAACGTACTCGGCCACGTCTCTTGGAGTGTCGATCAAAGGCGGTATCGCTCGGATGGTGTTGGTGGTGCAGCGTGCAAGTCCTTTTATCCCGATCAACTGACCGATGCGATGGAAGGCCTCAACCAAGCGAGGAGATGGATCAAGAAAACAGATCGGAGAATAAATAGAAGACGACTCTGGTCGTAAAAAAAGATGCGAAGCAACTGGAGGTGCACTTTGCTGACATCGTGCGTTGCTTCGCATCCACTTAAATAGCTAACGCGCTTCATAACGAAACGCAACTTTTCCGGAGCTTGTAATTCCGACAACGGGCTCGCGGTTTCGCGCGCCGCTGTACGCGGCTTGCGCCTGAACGGCTTTGCGTGATCGGCCTTTGGGGCCGATGCACGCTGGCGGTCTGAACGACCGCTTGGGCTCGCCTAGGGGCTTGCCCCTGTCCAATCCGGCTGGGGCCGGATGCGGACAGTTTGGCCTCCGCTGGACGCTACGGCCTTCCCGGGCTGGCTGTACGCCAGCCCGGGGGGTTGCGTCGCTGCGCGACGCTTACTCAAAGGAAAAGGAAGTGGCACCCGTAATCGGGGTGGCGGGTGCTTTGCGAGGTGCCACAGCGGCACCTCGCAAATACTTGCTACGACTAGGCTTAACGCCGATTCTTTTTCCTCACGTGTCACCCCTGGGTATCTACCGACACCTTGGTCCACCAATTACCATTAGAATGCCTAACCAACACCGCTGGTACGAATCTGCTTTAAGACTAATGGAACATGCCGCTAACCGAGAGAGATACTGAGATCCTTACGGCACTCAGTTGCTCGGTTCGAATGATGTCCCTAGGCCAGATTTCGTCTCACTGGTGGACTACTTGCAGGAACCCATCGAAGATTTCTGAGCGTCGATTGACCACCCTTCTGAATCAAGGGCTGTTGGCAACGGCAAGAGTCCTCGCAGCGGATTTACCCACGATCGATGCTCCAGTCGCTTCCTGGTTTCCTGGTCAAGTAGAACCGGATTTGGGGTCCATTGCTTGGCAATTGCAAAGCCGATGGAAAACCCAGCCAAAGCCAGTGCGTGTCTATCTTGCAACCACCCAAACATCGAACCTGTTGGGTGGCAAAGCTTGTGGCCGCATCAAGAATCAATTCCATGCCTCTCACGATCTCGGCGTATCGCAGGTTTACCTACGAATACGTGAGACGCGACCGCAGTTGATTCCGTTTTGGGTCGGCGAAGATCAACTGGCTCCTTACCGGAAACAACAAAAACTACCTGATGCGATAATCGCCAATTCAACGACGGCCACACCAAAGCTGGTCGTTGAATTCGGCGGTGCATACGACAAAGAACGCGTAACGGAATTCCATCGTGACTGCGAGCAACGCGCAGTGCCATACGAAATTTGGTAAGCATGACTAAGCGTAGACTTTCACCTCGATTCAATGACCGAGACAGCGATATTCTGGAGCATATCGTCCGCTACCGCATGTCTACGCCTGAAATCCTTCACAAGCTGTTCTTTTCCGATTCCGAACTAAACGCCGTTACCAAAGTTACATCGCGATTGGTCAAAAACGGCTTTCTTAACCGCTATGACCTCCACTCCGGTAAGTCGTACTTTTCAGTCGGCCCCAACTCAGCCAGAATGTACGGTTTCGCTGCCAAGAAATGCAGGGAAATAGGCGAGCAAGCCATCATCTCTGAGTACGGAATGCTTCAGTACTGCTGTCTCTCGTCGATCCCTCGCGAAAGGCTGCTTGTATCCGAGCTGCTGGATGAGATTGGTAACATCGCCGGAAAGAAGCTTCGACCCGCAACGTTTTACATCGACATCCAAGACGGTGTTTCACGATTGGCTTGTATGCGAGTTGACCACGGTGGGCCACCGCCGCATGTGGTGCGCAAATGTCGCACCGACCTTGAATGCTTGGTAGCCAATCCAGCCATCGCCGACTATGTCAGACGTCAGCGATTCGTGATGGCAGTCATTACCTGCAATGAGCAAAAAGTGCGATTCATTCAGGACTCCATTGCTCGACAGACTTGGCCAAAACAGTTAAGAGTAGAAGCGGTGCCCGAACATGCTCCCCTCATTCTGGAATCCAAGATCCACTTGGACTCAGAGGAATTGGAGGAGGCGGAGTGAGCACTGGCGAGAAATACCCCTGCTATCCCGATTCCATACGCCAATCCACCACGAATCCAATTCAAATGGATCGTGTCAAGGATATGGGGAATCTCGCGACCGAATTTCCGGCGGCACCGCTGCCCGGTAAGAAGCTAACG
>JANPNA010000363.1:0-1727 GCA_031427235.1 Pirellula sp. | reverse complement strand
AACTCGCAAGGAACATTCTCCATCCTCGATAATTTTTCTTGCAGATCCCGTGAGAGAACTTCTAATGACGATTGCGGTACCTCACCCTCGATGGTTAACTGAATACTGTTCGATTCTTCGACATAACGGACGATTGTCCCGTCGATTCGAATACGATGCGTACCATACTTATTTTCGTCCGTGGCAGGTACTTCCTCGTGCTGCAAAGGGGGCTTGAACAGTGTAGCGAACGCATCGAGGTCTGGCTTTTTCCCAATTTGCTTTTCAAGCGACTCGCCATCACTGGGTTGCAGTGCCCCAAGCAAAGCTGGTGATTGCTTGGACCAGGTTTCTGTTTGGTACGCAAAAAGATGCAGTGGCTCTTTGTCATTGCGACAGACTTCCCAACGAGGCCATTGGCGATCCGTCAGTCGCTCCCAACTCCAATCGTCGAGTCGCAATCGCCAGTCGTCGATATTTTCTTCCCACTTCCGACCCTTGTCACCCGAACAAACATTACCGCGTTCAATTTGGATCGAGCCGCCATCTTCGGCTAGTGTTGCCGTGTGACGACTAATCCATCCAGGCGGCGTACCACTGGTTTCTTGACGAGACATTGCGAAAGTTTTCAGATTCAGAATCATGACTTGAGTGACTCCGGACCTGCGCTGGTCGGGATAGCCTATGTTTCCGATTAACACAATTTGATCTCCAACGACGGTGGCGGAATGCGAGTCTGTAGGAGGAAAGACATCCCGAGGATAACCCAAGATTTCTATCCGGCCATCGGGATGCTGGACGACGACATCGTTGTAAATGTAGAAATCTGAATCGTAATAATCCTCGTGTTCACCGGCGATCAAGACGACTCTGCCGTCGGGGAGTTCGCTCGAGCTCTGACCAAATCGACTGAAACACCATCCAGGGCCGTTCGCATCGCGACCCTGGTACAGTCTCTTGTTCGCTTGATAGGCGCTCACTTTGGATTGGATCAGCCATTCCCAGACGGGGTTGTTCATCGATTGTGGATTCGAATGGCCAAATCGGGGCGAACGCCATTCGATAAAAAGCGATCGCGTTACCTTTGGATCGACTGGAAATTTATCTTGGTTGGAATTCACCTTGCAACTTCCGAAAATCAGAACGACCAATACGGCTGAAATCCAATGCCAACGGATATGATGCTGGTAATACATGACGTATTTTTCGTGTGGGAAGGAATTTTCGAAATCGAGACCCAACGACTCCGTAACCAGCCGGGGCTGACTTCCACATGGTTCTCCATCTTAACATTATACCGATCGCAGCGACTTGTGGAGTTCGCGGATAGCACAGCAAGGGCAGCGCGAAAACAGTGTAGCACGGTTCTCCGAACCGTGATTCGGGCGGTTGTGCGTCGGAAGATGCACGCCGGCCCGCAGGTCGGGTTAGCAAGGACAACGCGACGAGGTGCAGATGCTGATACGCAGGGCGGGAACAGTTTGGAAAACTGTTCTACACTGAAGGCAAAAAAACCCGACTTAGTTTGCACTAAGCCGGGCTTCTCTATTTTGAAATCTGGTGGTTGCCACACTGGCCGTTAGACACAGCCAAAGCTAGATGAGTTCTTCCTGAAACAAGATTCATGCTCACTTATGTGCGAGGAACGACAAGCGTTCCAAGCTGTAATTATCCTTAGAAAGGAGGTGATCCAGCCGCAGGTTCCCCTACGGCTACCTTGTTACGACTTAGTCCCAATTATCAAGCTG
>JANPNA010000362.1:0-19405 GCA_031427235.1 Pirellula sp. | reverse complement strand
GAATTAATCACTTTCAAAATCTCCTAGCTATTCTTAACGCTACAAAATACGCATGGAAGCAAAAATTTTGCGAAACACACATTGGATCCGCACCAACAAATCACCTAGTGGTGATGCATCGAACTACCGATGAACATCGCTGCCAGGAACGTGAACAAATACGCCTGCAAAAAGGCCACAAGCAATTCCAATAAACTAAGCACGGTGGTCCCGAGAACCGAAACGATGGCCACGGCACCCCAGGCCGGAGTACTCATCATGGCGGCGGGTACGCTGATTCCAATTCCCAGAATTCCAAGCAACACCAAGTGGCCAGCACCCATGTTCATCAACAAGCGAACTGCCAAAACCATGTGCTTAATAAACAGGGACGCAAACTCGATCACCCACATCAACGGCACGATCCAAAAGGCCAAATACCAGGGCAGACCCAACTCCGGACAAATATTCTTCAAGAAACCTATAGGGCCAAACGTTTTGATCCCCATCGTCACACCGATCACAAAAACGATTCCAGCCAAGGCTAGTGTTGTCCCAAAGGCTGCAGTCGGCGATCCCACCCACGGCAACATCCCCATCAGGTTGCAGCCAAGAATGAAGAAGAAAAACGTCCAAAGCAACGGCATGAATTTGTCCGCATCATGTTCACCCATAGCTGGGACTGCAACATCGCTACGAACCCACTGAACCATCGACTCAAGAGCATTCCAACGCTTGCCTTTCGGCGACTGTCCCGTAGCGACCCTTTTAGCCAACCAGCCAAACATCGCCAACGCCAACACAGCGACCACCAATTCGATGATCATGTAGCGAGAAAGACAAAAGCCTGACTCAGCCTCGTAGGCATTTCGCGGAACACCAAAGGGCTGCGGGATGAGGAGTTTGCCGTCAAGGGACTTGTTATATTGAGTGATCTTGTCCTTGGACCAGTCGCGGTTTGGTGCCTCGTAATGATAAGCATCAAGGAATGAATCACTATTTACCTTGGCTTTGAGTTCATTCCATTTCGCCAACTTCTCCGGCGACTTTTGAATTTGAATGAACCAATCGATTTCCGGTCGAGAGTTCGAAGCTAAGTATACTTGGTATTTGTCGGTGGCCTTGGGAGAGTTTTCGGACGCCCAGGTACCAGCCGTAGCCAAGGCTGTCGCCGCTTGTTTTTCTAGATAAGCGTCCAAGGGCCAGCCAGCGTTTTTGGGCCCCTGATGCTGCCACTCTTCCCAGCTATGTTTGAGGCCAGACAATATTTCCGAACGGACTCCAAGCTGAGAAAGCCCTGCAACGATCGTGTCGGCTTCCCAAGATTGGTAGTCCGAATCCAGTCGCACATACCAAGCTGGAAAATCCGTGGCCTTCTCGCGATGGCTTCTCCAGAGTATCCGAGGGACCTCAAAGAAGTAACCATCTTTAATATGGAGAATATCTGAAGCCATTGCTCAGGCTAGCTCTGGGGAGGATTTGAAAATGACTGATTACGAATTAGTAACGCGGATTGTAGTAACAAGAATGGAAAATAATAGCCCAGCAAACAATTGCAAAAAGAATTGTGGTGTTGCCATTTTGTCGCAGTTGAAATGGCCAGCGCTCCAAGCAACACCGAAAAGCGAAATCCCATGGTAAGCAGTATCGATAAATCAGACTGCGCAATGTTTTTCTTTCCGAACTGCCAGGCCACCGATCCAACGCAAGAGGAAAGGCAAACCGCCAACGCGAGTATCGAGTATTCTTCGAAAGCTCCGCCGCCAATCAAGAACCAAGTCGTTCCCCAGCAAGCAACTGCAAGCCCACAGTAGGCCGCAAGTTCCACGACCCCAGAACGCAAAAAGAATTCCCTTGCTCCTCGTTTTTCACTCATGTCCACTGCCTGCGGGTTTTCCTCCATCTGACCTGGACTGTGTGCTCTTGCGAAGTTCTCGACTTTTCTTGGCGGCCAGATCTGCGATGCGGGCGACATAGAGCAAGCCGAAGATTGCGATTCCAATGCCGAGCACAAATCCAATCACGACGAAGAACTGCGTGCCCATCCATTTGTCCAAATAGGTACCCGCGACGCCAGGAATAACCATCAAAATCATAACCGCTATGGCTCGCGAGGCAGCATTGGTATTTGCTTGTGCCTCAAGCCGGTCTGCATCGCTTCCGTCCAAATTCTCCCCTGACGCAGGCTTGGAATTTCCGCCACTCGTTTTATCCATGGTCGCCTGCGTTAAACCCGAGTCAGAAATAGTGCGTTGAAAAACGAAACAAAAGTGCCCTGCAATGGTATCATTCCGATGCGTTCGGACTAGAAATGGCGATACTCTCAAAGCATACTAGGTTTCAGCGATTTCGGGCTTGGCCCGAGATTTTATTCATTGTTCCCTACTACCGAACAGTTCGATGCCGCTAAAAGCGACCTCGTACTCTGCCATGGAAGGTAGCGATCCTTTCCATGGCCCCTAGGAGTTTCCCTTGAACGCCCCGAAAAAGAACCAGCCAACAGCCAAAAAGCTGGCGACCAAAAGAAAAGACACTGCTTCTCATAAGGCAACTGTTAAGACAAAGGGAAAATCCCCGGCTGGCGTTGCAACCCGACCAAAATTGGAAAAGGGGGCCTCTAAACCGAAAGCAACGTCGAAAAAACCCAGTAATATCAAAGGAAAAGCACGCGAAGCCAACTTGGCCAAGCCATCGTCGAACGCAGCCAAAGTCGCAAAAGTTGTTTCAAGTCCTGCTAAATCTCCAAAGAAACAGACAGCCAAGATCCCATCGAACAAGGAAAGCCACACACCCGTAAAGAGGGCGTCAACACCCAAAACCGTAGAAAGGCCAGTCAAATCGGTTGCCGCGCCAAAACCAGCCATGAAACCGGTTGCCAGCAAGCCAGCGGCTACCGGCAAACTAGCCGCGGCCAGCAAACCAACTGCGGCCAGCAAACTAACTCCTTCCAAAGGAAAACCAATCGATTCAAAGCTTCACAAAGCGGCCGAAAAAGCCAAATCCAAATCGATCATCTCGAACAAAACCGCAGGCGAAATCAAAAGTCAGGCCCAAAAATCTGTAACTCCAATCAATGGCAAAGCTGCAGCCCCCACCAGTGCCAAGCCTGTATCGGTTGCCAAGCCACATGAACCGGCGCCGCCACCATCCAACACGAAGCCAGAAATAGTCGCAAAGATTCGAAGCGCGCAGGCGGGAAAAGAACTCCGAAAAGACTTAGCACAGCCAGCTCCCAAGACCTCACTGACCCCGCTAAACACGGTTCCGCCTATGGTAAAGGGCAAGGATAGGCTGATCTTGATGGTGCGAGATCCGTACTGGATCCACGCTCATTGGGACATCATGAGGCACTCCGTCGACAGAGCCAAAGCAGCTCTGGCAGAGAACTGGCATACAGTCAAACCCATCCTGCGGCTCCTTAAACTGGATGACTCCGGAACAACGAATAATTCCGAGGTCATTTTTAAGGACGTCGAGATTCATGGTGGCGTTCGGAATTGGTACGTCGATGTCGATAGCCCCCCAAGTCGCTTTAAAATGCTAATGGGCTACCTGTGTGCAAACAGTCGATTCTACGAACTGGCTCGAAGCAACATCGTCACTACGCCAGCACCAGGCGGAAAAGAAGCTACCGATGACCATTGGGCGGATGTCGCCACGGATGCCGAACACATCTATTCGATGAGCGGTGGCTACGGCGATGATACTCAGACCGGCGATTTGACAGAGGTTTTTGAAGAACGACTAAAACGCACCATGGACGCGGATGTCCTTTCGCAATTCGGAAGCGGTGCGGAGGGTTCGCTCAAGCGTCATAAACAATTCCATTTCGATGTCAATGCTGAGCTTGTGGTTTTCGGCTCTACACACCCTGAAGCTCACGTATCCGTTGGTGCGGAACCAGTAAAAGTCCGAACCGATGGGAGCTTTTCGATCCGACTGCCGTTCCCAGATCGCCGACAAGTACTTCCTGCTACCGCCAAGAGCCGAGATGGAGTCGACGAGCAAACGGTGGTGATTGCCGTCGAACGCAACACGAAAGTCATGGAGCCGCTGTCCTCAGATACCGACGATATGTAGATTTTCGCCTTTTACTCCGAAAAAGTGGCGTAAGCTTCCAGCTTGCGATTTGCAAAAGTGGAGTAAGCTTCCAGCTTGCGATTTTCTAAGGGCGATTCGATGGCAGGCAAGATGCCTACCCAACTATTTAAAGGCAACAATGCTTTCTCATGCGACTCTCAAAGTGCAGCGAACTTGAAATTGCCAAGATACCGTCAGCCGTGTCCGATGGTCAAAAATCGTGATTTCGCAATACCGAGGACTGCCAACCAGCCTAGCGAGATCCGTCAAATTTCTGGCAAATATTCCATCGATCGCAACGATACGATCACCGCTTTCGACCAGCCCCTGCATGGAGCCACAACGGCCCAAAGGCCAAAGCTGACAAAGCGGACTCTCTTTACTAACGCTCACGACATGAAGACCAGATTGACCTGGCTCCACCTCGACTTCGAGAAACTCCGCAATACCGTTCTCAATTGGCTTTTCTAAATCGTTAAAACCAATCGTCCATTTGACGTTCGATTTGAAATCATCGGATCCTGCTGCAGGATCGAAATACTTGCTTTCCCAGATTTGCATAGTGCCTCTCCAGTGACCGCCAAGGTTTTTCAAAAGCAAAAAACAAAGGTCCCAACTTCAAAGACGCAAACGGAGACTGAAATGCGACATTTCTAGAACATTTTTTCTAACAAAAAAATACTATCCTGTCGGGTGATCCATGTATTAGGAAAAGCTCTCTGCTTCACTCATGGTAACTGCGATTAATAGTAGTCCTTTCTGTCGCTACCGCGATCCCAACAGCCGTCCATCCTTTTGCAGTCATTCGCACAAGCCCAAAGCCCAATAGATCGCGAAGTGCGTCTTCGACGTCAAAATCCACCTCGATTCCAGTGATGGATCGGAGGATCAACTCCGCTTGTTCGTCGATCTGTTCCACGGCTAGGTGGACACTTTTTGAATTACTCAACACGTAGTAGGCCAGAATTGCCTCACACGACTCTTGCTGCTTGGCTTCTTCCATCAACCTTAACAATGCACCTAAGTTATTGTCCAAGTTCTGGTAATACAGGTTTCTCGCCACGCTCAACTGGTAGCGCTGCTTAGTGCTGGTGTAGGAAAAAACGGACTTGATGCCGTAAAACAAGGATGCGATTACGATAGCAATGATCAAAAGAAATGACGAGAAGAACTTGACCGCCCCAAGGATCGCCAGCAGCCAAATGCTCTTTGCAAGCCTAGTCGCCAACATCATCAATCCCCACAAGGTCGGCACTCCAATCTTACCGGTATCCATCCAATTCATCTTGACTTGAGATCCAGGCAGCATCATGTCCACATCCAGCTTGGGTATGTTTTTGAACATGCGTACATGGACACAATCTGGATCCAGCAACTCCGGCATGTTTTGAAGCTCTTTGGTTCGAAAAACAACCACAAGCCGTTGGTAAACGGGTACGTCCACCTCTCGAAGTCGAAAAAAGTGATGCCAGTCTCGTTTCCATCGTTTGGCGATGATGTCACCGCGGGCGTAAACTTCAAGCCTTCGAAAGGAAGAAAACCGGATCTTTAATCGAACCCCCCAATGGCTTGCTACATTCAGCGCTAGCTGGATTTCACGTGGCTTGAGCCTTCTGTAATTCGCATATTCCAGGGAATCCGCGATTTCTGAGAATAGCTGTCGGCCAAGAATATCCCTTTGAGCGGCATCCATCGATGATGGATTGCTCAGTTGCGTCGGCGTTATGTCTAAGTCTGGATCGAACTCGTGATACAACAAAACCAATTGCTCATGATGGCTCTCATAGTGCTGATTGATTAAGGCTACAAGTTGTTTGAAGAGCCTGTCTAACACCTGCGTACGTTGTTCATCGTACGGATCGATGCCAGTCAAATGGGCAATCAACTCATGAGTTTTCAGTGGAATATAGTGCTCGCGTCCCCATGATTGTATGGGTGACGGAATTCGTCCCGCATTCCATTTGTTCCAGGGCCGAGTGGATTTAGTCATCTGTTTTTTCGCGTGGCTTCTTCCTGTTAAATCGATTCTGCAAACCATCCAAACCGATTACAATCTACCAGATCAAGTCTACTCGACATCCTTTCTTAGGCGAGCGGCGATGTGAAAACTCCCAGTCATAACCCGAAACGTAAGTGAGGGACCTGCGGAATTGTCCCTCGTTTATACTTCGGGTTCGAATACTCCAAACTGCCGCTGGCCTTATATCCTCTCCCACCTCTCGAAATACGTCTCGAAACACAAAAATGGTTAAAACGTTGTTGGTTGCTGCCTTGCTCGCACTCGCTTCGCAGGAACTAATTGCAAATGAATTCGCGCCAAGTGCATTCGTTTCACGCAAGACGAGCGTAACCATCCATGGCGACCAATTCTGGATCAACGGCCAGCCTACGTATGCGGGCCGAGTTTGGAACGGGAAGAAAATCGAAGGCTTGCTCATGAACAGCAGGATGGTGCAATCCAACTTCGACGACCTAAATCCCGAAACTCGCCAGCAATGGGCTTATCCCGACACTAAAGTTTGGGATGCGGATCGCAACACTCGAGAATTTTTGGACGCCATGCCAGCATGGCATGAGCACGGACTCCTTGCAGTGACTCTCAACTTGCAAGGAGGAAGTCCACAAGGTTACTCCAATAAACAGCCTTGGCACAACTCCAGTTTTTCGGAGTCGGGTGCGTTGCGTCCCGATTACATGAGCCGAATGGCAAAAGTAATCGATCGGGCGGACGAACTGGGTATGGTTGTGATTCTCGGTTACTTCTATTTTGGTCAAGATCAACGCTTGGAAAACGAATCGGCGGTGATTGCCGCGACCGATGCCGCGACCCAATGGATCCTCGATCAAGGCTATACCAACGTTGTCGTCGAAGTGAACAACGAATGCGACGTCAAGGCATACGATCACGCGATTTTAAAATCCGACCGCGTCCACGAATTGATCCACCGCGTTCGCGCTCGAAACGCAAAAGGCCGACAACTCCTGGTCGGTACAAGTTACGGTGGGGGGACGGTTCCCAAGCACAACGTCATCGCGGTTTCGGATTTTGTGCTCCTTCACGGCAATGGTGTTGCCGATCCGAATCGTATTCGAGAAATGGTCAAGGAAACGCGACGCGTGGAGGGATATCGCAAGATGCCCATCCTGTTCAACGAAGACGATCACTTCCAATTTGACAAACCTGAAAACAATTTCATCGCGGCTATCGATGAGTACGCATCATGGGGTTACTTTGACTTTCGAATGAAGGACGAGACCTTTGCGGATGGGTACCAGAGTGTGCCGGTGGACTGGACGATCAGCAGCGACCGCAAGCGAGGCTTTTTTCGATTGCTTAAAACGATTACCAAGGGTCAATAGATGGATGATGCCCCGCACAAGCCGCCGCGCCGCCATCGTTATGCGGGTCGAAATCCACGAAGCTTCGTCGATAAGTACAAAGAGCATCAGCCTGATAATTATCCCGACGACATCGCTAAAATTATCAGTAGTGGCAAGACGCCAGCGGGAATGCACCGCCCAATCATGGTTTCCGAAATCCTGACTGCCCTTGCTTTGAAACCGGGCAATGTCGTAGTAGATTGCACATTGGGGTACGGCGGGCACGCTTGCGAATTGCTCGCCGCCGTTCAGCCGGGTGGTCGTTTGCTCGGTGTGGATGCAGACCCGATCGAACTTCCGAAAACCGAGGCACGGCTTCGAGCCCTCGGTGCCCCTGAGGCTTCGATTGTACTTCGACGCATGAATTTTTCGGGCGTCTCTCAGTTTTTAGCCGTAGAAGCGGCCGATGGCGTGGACGCATTGCTGGCGGACCTCGGGGTGTCATCAATGCAACTCGATGATCCAAAGCGCGGCTTCAGCTTCAAAGTGGACGGCCCGCTCGACATGCGTATGAACCCAAATCGAGGATTGTCGGCGTCCGATTTATTGTCGACCCTGGATTGCACAAACCTGCAAGCGATGTTGATTGAAAACTCGGACGAGCCGAATGCACAGAGGATTGCCAAAGCGATTCTCATCGCCCATGCCAAGACGCCACTCAAGACGACATTCGCCTTGGTAAGTGCCGTTCGATCGGCGGTTCAAGGACAAACGACTGGCGAATCGGGCTTGGCGATTCGACGTGTTTTTCAATCGCTTCGCATCGCCGTCAACGAGGAGCTTCGCTGCCTGGACAGGTTCCTAAAGCAGCTTCCTTTGTACATGAAAAAGGGGGGGCGCATAGCGATCCTTACATTCCATTCCGGGGAAGATCGACGAGTCAAAACCTCGTTCAAGGAAGGTTTTCAGAAGGGATTGTACAGCTCAATCACTCACGACGTTGTCCGCCCATCAGCATTGGAACTCAGTTCCAACTCGCGTTCAAGCTCGGCGAAGTTGAGGTCAGCAATTCGAAGCTGACCGTCATCGGGTTGGCAGGTCAATTGCCCCGTGTTATTTACCCGCAATGAATCGTTTAACAGTCAGCCGTAGGCGTACTCGCTACGATTCACGTACGCCTACGGCTAACGGTTAAACGATTGGACACCATCAAATGACAAAAACTAGGAATAGGAAATGCCATTGGCCGAAATTACTTCTTGGCTTCCGGCTTTGGTGTTCCTTTTTTCTTGTCCTGCTTTGGTTTCATACCCTTTTTGTCGTTCTTTTGACTGTTATTGCCTTTTCCCATGGTCGTCTCCTTTACCTTGAGGCCAAAAATAAACCGTTATCGAATACAAACGTAATATAGCAGAAATCCATCAAAACAAGACAGATCAGCTGCCTAATTTTTCCTCGGTCCCTAAAGTGGGGTAAGCATCTTGCTTGCCATCAAAACGTCCTTAGGAAGATCGCAAGCTGGAAGCTTACGCTACTTTAAAAAACCCAAAAATCTAATCTGGACGACGCACCAGGGACTACAATACCATTCCATTGCCAGCGATCGAAGGATGATGGAGTCGCGACCTACTCGATCCTGCTGCTTGACTGCACACCACCACGGGGCCATGATCAAGGTCGCAAAAGCAGGCTTCCAATCCATTCAGGCAATGTCTCAATTGTCCAAGAATTGAAACGTACAAAATGAAGACCCATGCAATTCATGTCGCACCAAAATAATCGGCATACCATCGCGCGCCGAAACTGGAGGGTCAACCAAAGTCCAGCGAATTTAACGCAACTGATTTGTTGGATCATCGTGGCCATTGGTTGTTCCGCTCGAAACACTCCTTGTTTAGGACAACTCGATCATTCCGAAGGATTCTTTCAGGAGAGAATCCAACCGATCCTTGCGGCCAAATGCTGGTCATGCCACGGCCCCAAAGTACAAAAGAGCAGCTATCGACTCGACGTGCGCTCGATTGCATTTGCAGGTGGCGATCAAGGTGAGCCACCCATTGTACCGGGCAGAACCGATGCAAGTCTGATAATGAAATACGTTTCGGATTTGAATTCCGAGTTGGCCATGCCTCCGAAGGATAGCCAGCAACCGAGACTGACCGAGGCGGAGGTCGCAAGTTTGGCGGAATGGATTTCGGCGGGCGCGGTTTGGCCAGATTCTGCCAGTTCAGCCATAGAGAATCTGTTGGATTGGTGGAGCTTTCAGCCGATTCACAAAGCGACGCTTCCCAACACGGAATCCAATCCTATCGATGCATTCGTTAAGGCAAAACTCTCCGACAACGGCTTGTCGATGTCACCTGCGGCCGACGCTCGTACTTTGGCCCGTCGGCTCCACTTTGATTTGATCGGGTTGCCACCGACTCCAGAGGAATTGGACGTGTTTGAAAGGAGTTCGCAAGTCGACGCTGAAGCGGCATGGGATCAGCTTGTCGAAAAACTCCTTAATATGCCGCAATATGGAGAGCGATGGGCAAGGCACTGGCTGGATGTGGTTCACTATGGTGACACACACGGATACGACAAGGACAAGCCTCGACCGAACGCGTGGCCCTATCGCGACTATGTGATCCGTGCGCTCAATGAAGACAAACCCTACGCTCGATTCATCGAAGAGCAGATTGCAGGTGATGTCCTTTGGCCGGACACGAGGGATGGGATAGAAGCTCTGGGCTTTTTGGCTGCAGGCCCCTGGGATTTCATCGGTCACGCCGAAGTTGCCGAATCGAAAACGGACGGCAAAATCGCAAGGCATCTAGATAGGGACGACATGGTTTCGAATACCATCGGTTCGTTTTGTAGTGTGACCGTTCATTGCGCACAGTGCCATCAACATAAGTTCGACCCGATCTCCCAAGAGGATTACTATCGCCTTCATGCCGTCTTTTCTGCTTTGGATCGAACCGATCGCAAGTACCATCGTGACGAAGCCGATCAAACGCAGTTCTTAGCGCTCGAACGAGTGAAAACAGAGACAGATCTGGCATTGAGTCAAATCGAAGAACCGCTAAAACGTCTGGCTGGCGAGGAGTATTCCACGCTTACCAAGCGAATCGAAAATGTGACCAAGGCAGCCGATAAGAATGCTAACAGGGGTGCCGAGTTCGGTTACCACAGTGCGATTTCGTCGAACCAGAACGACGAAAAGTGGGTGCAAGTGGACCTTGGGAAAAAGGGAGACATCCATCGAGTCTCCTTATTGCCATGTTACGATGAATTCAACTCTGTCGGTGCAGGCTTTGGTTTTCCCGTTCGTTTTAGGGTGGAGGTAAGTGACGACCCCGAGTTTGAGAATGGAGTGATTCCATTTTTGAATAGATCGTACGATACGACTACGGTGGACGTAAAGAACCCAGGCCTGTTGCCTATTTCGATTCAGGGAGACAAAATAGGTGGCGAGGCTGGACGTTTTGTACGTATTACCGCCATTAAACTCGCTTCTCGCAGCAATGATTTTATTTTCGCCTTAGCGGAGCTTCAAGTGTTCGATCGTTCGAACACCAACGTTGCTTTGGGTCGTGAAGTGACGGCGCTGGACTCCATTGAGGCAGCGCCGCGCTGGCGAAAAACCAACTTGACCGACGGAATCTTTCCAGGACAGACCACTGGCGATGGGAAAGAAACGCTCGTTCAAGAACGTGAGGTACTTATCTTGAAGCTTGCTGACGATGCCACCAAAAACAGACGACAGCAACTGCTTGCGACCAAGAAGCAAATCGAAGCCGACTTGAGAAAACTGCCGGAACCTAGTTTGGTTTACTCCGGCGGTATCCACAGTGGTAGCGGCACCTTTGTGGGAACGGGTGCAATGGGTGGTAAACCGAGGCCCATCTTTCTGCTCGTCCGTGGACAAGTGACTCAGCCAGCAGCCGAGATGTTTCCAGGAACACTTTCGGCACTTCCATTTCGTCCATCCGTCTTCTCGCTTCCGCCCGAGCATCTGGAAGGTGATCGCAGAGTTGCATTGGCTCAGTGGATAACCGATCCAGCGAATCCGCTCACGTGGCGGAGCATCGTCAACCGAGTTTGGCAGTATCACTTTGGTCGCGGCTTTGTCGATACGCCGAATGATCTCGGGCACAACGGTAGTTTGCCAACTCATCCTGAGTTGCTCGATTGGCTGGCCGTGGATTTTCGCGATGGAGGTGGTTCGCTCAAGCGATTGCACCGCATGATTGTTACGAGCGCAACGTATAAGCAATCGTCTATGAGCAATGCGGATGGTGAGAAGCTAGATTCCAGCAATGCGCTGTTGTGGCGACAGAATCGGCGACGATTGGAGGCAGAAGCCATTCGCGATTCCGTTCTTGCCGTGAGTGGTACGTTGGACAAGGCCATGGGTGGGCCAGGTTGGCAAGATTTTGTCGTCGAGCATCCCGAACATTCGCCCCACTATGAATATGACTTGGCCGATCCCGAGGACGCGAAGACATGGAGGCGATCTGTCTATCGATTTATTGTGCGTTCGCAGACACAGCCTTGGATGACCTCGTTGGACTGCGCTGATCCATCCATGCGAGTCGACAAACGCAATGAGAGCCTTTCTGCAATTCAGGCTTTGGCATTGCTCAACAATGGATTCATGTTGACGCAAGCCAAGCACTTTGCGAAACGTGTGATGCGAGAATCGGATGATGTTGCCGTACAGGTCGATATGGCACATCGATTGGCTTTTGGCGTTGCTCCATCGGAGTCGACGCGGATTCAGCTTATCGATTTTGCTAGATTGAATGGGATGCCTTATTTGTGTCGTGTTCTCTTCAACTTAAACGCTTTTACTTTTGTGGATTGAGTGGATTGAATATGCAATCGCGACGTTCCTTTCTGATGGATTCCGGAGGTGGACTTGGCAGCATCGCATTGGCATCACTTTTGGCCAGCGATGGGGAATTGCATGCGAGCGATTCGCCGGCCAAGAATCGGGAAGCGATTGGGCTTCATCATCCGGCCAAAGCCAAGCGTGTCGTTCACTTCTTTATGTCCGGGGCAGCTAGTCACATCGATTTGTTTGACTTCAAGCCAGAACTCGTAAAACGGCATGGACAGGCGAGCGACTTTGGGGAGCCTGTCGAAGCCTTTCAGAACGGTCTTGGCCCTTGGTTGAAACCGGTTTGGGACTTCAAACCCTATGGGGATTGCGGGAAGATGCTGAGCGACACCGTTGCGCCATTGGGCTTGGTCGTAGATGATATCGCATTCGTTCATAACATGGTCAGCAAATCCGGCGTTCACAGCGCTGCGACTTTGCTGCAAGCCACCGGATTCTTAGTCCCGGGATATCCTGGGGCAGGCTGTTGGATCAGTTATGGACTAGGGACGGTCAATGAGAATCTGCCGGCGTTCGTGGTGTTGCCAGACCATCGAGGCTTTGGATCGAATGGCGTTAAGAATTGGGATTCCGCGTTTTTACCGGCACAGCACGCTGGAACCATTATTTATCCCGGCAGATCGGAACCGATTGCCGACCTGTTTCCTCACAAAACGGGAACGTTTGTCAACCAACAGGGCGAACGGCGATCTCAGGAGTTGATGGTAGAGCTCAATCGAGAGCATGCAGCAACGCGGACGGGGGACTCAAGATTGGAGGGTCGGATACGCAGTTATGAGCTTGCGGCCAAAATGCAGCTCGCTGCGCCGGAGGCGTTGGACTTCACCAACGAGTCAGCAACTGCGATGAAACTGTATGGCTTGGAGCGTGGTCCGCAGGCTTGGGAAAAAGAGATCAACGCCGAGGAAGAGACCTATCACTTCGGGCAAAAATGTTTGGCTGCGAGAAGACTGTTGGAGCGCGGGGTACGCTTCGTGCAGATTTGGAGTGGAAACGATAATGGATTTCCGCGACGGAATTGGGATTCGCACGAAGATGTCCATCGCGATCACGGTCCGCTGGCGATGGGTATGGCGAGAGGCTGTTCCGCTTTTATACAAGATCTAAAGCAACGCGGGATGTTGGAGGACACACTCATTCTTTGGACAACGGAGTTCGGCCGTATGCCATCTTCGCAAGGTGGGAAGGGGCGCGATCACAATCCGTTTGTCTTTACGAACTGGCTATGCGGTGGTGGCATCCAAGGCGGAATAACTTATGGCGAAAGCGACGCATGGGGCTACAAGCCACTGGACCGAAGCAATCCAACGCAAGTCTATGACATCCATGCGACGATCCTGCATCAGTTGGGATTGGATCACACGAAGCTGACATTTAGAAACAACGGGATCGATCGCCGACTCACCGATGTACACGGAAGAGTCATCCAGGAATTACTCGCTTCGGCGATTCTTCGCCAAATCTTAAATCTCTCTCAAGTCGCTGATACAAACGCTGTGCCGATAGCTAGCAATTGACTATTGGGTAGTGGATCTTGTCAAAGATCCTGCAGCACCGGGATCTTTAGCAAGATCCACTACGTCCGCCCCACTTTTTAGTGTTGAAGACGCACTAGTGCTCATTACGGTTAAACGCCGGATTTGCAATAAAGAGTAGCTCGGCACTCCGTGCCGAGAAAAACGGCACGGAGTGCCGTTCTACACTGTGGCCAAAAGTGGCGTAGGCATCGCGCGGCCAAAATTGATATCCTCCCGCGCATGATCCCTATTATTCCCTTTGTTCATCCAAACCTCGCGTTCCGCGGACCGCATTGTCGTACGTTGATTTTTTGCAAACTCTGTTTCTTGGTCGCGTTTTCCGTTTTGGTTGCATCCATGGATGTTGGCAAGGTCCAAGCACAGCAACCTCGTCCCGACCCAGCAGATCCGCAAATGGACGTTTTTCCGATCGAATTGAATCTGCGAATCGTTTGGGGTGGCACCAAATCTGCAAGCTACGTTGGAACGATCGAACTCGATAGCGGAGCGATATCCAGTACACGGCAACTCGGCATCGACCCATACGATCCAAGCTTCCTGCTTAAAGACGCGGACGGACGACTTGTCATTGACGATTCTGAAACGCGATTCGGGGGCTGCGATATTCGAGTTCAAGCGAAATCGACCAGCCGGTTAAAAATGCAACTTCAAATCACAGATCCGGAGACCGGTCAATCGATCATCAAACAATACATTTGGACGTTGAAATCCCTTTGCGATAATTCCGATTTGCAGGAAATGGGGTTCCAAGATTGCCGACTCTCCATCGATCGTGTTCCAGGTGATCGATTGCGGGTCGTGACCAGTCGAAGCCATCTCGTCTACAATGCGGACGAACCGCTGAACATTCAAATCCAACCCTATGGGCTCGCATGGTTTTCGACCACCGGTAACCTCGAGTGCTCACTGGTTCGAGTTGACGATGACCACCAAGTCTTTCGGAAATCAAGGACGATAGCGTTGGACAGCCGAGGACATGGGGAACCATTCGATGTGCTCTGGGCGGCCCCGAAGGAGGAAGGTGTCTATGAGCTTCGATTCAAATTCGAACCCAAGCGTGTTTTGCCTGGTATCCTCATTCGGCATCCAAGCACCGAACGAGTTGTGCAGTTTGTCGTCTACAACAACAACTCAGCAACGCCGTCAAGCCAACTTGCAATAGCGCGCCCACAACACAGCCAAGAAGTAGCATCCGGCTGGCAACCACAGCCCAATATCCCATCGAAGGCATTCGATGCACACTCCTTTACAAGTCGATTGGCAGGCCAAGTTGATAGTTCGAAACCTTTTCCGTTCTTCGACCTTGCCAAGTCGATTTCGGTCTTTCCTCGCGAGTTCACGAGCGATTCTAGCCCCGACTCAAATGGATCGATCCTTCAAATCGCACCGGGAGCCTTGGCAAGGACGTCCATCACAGGTTTGTTGCCGGGGCAAATGCATCGACTGACGCTTGGTACGTCGAATGGTACCTCGTACAACCATGCGGCTTTTCGAGTGATCGTTTCGTCTCCTGAGTCGAAATCGAGTGAGGAAACTTTAGCAAACCAAGTTTTCGAAGTTTCGTCGACCCGCTTTATCGATCGCGTCATCCATCCCACCACCGCAACCATTCAAGAAGAATTTGCAATTCTATTCTGGCCGAATTCTCGCAATGCTCGGTTAGAAATCACCAACTTAAACGCGACTAACAATCTAAACATCAGAGCGACTCTTGTCGATGTTTGGAATGATTCTGCAGACGTTCGCAATACACTCCAACACGAGTCGAGCCAAGCGAGTTGTGTCCTGGAACTCAACTCGGCGAATGTTCGAAGCATGTTTGGCTCGGATGCACTTGCGATCACCGGCAATGGCTCTCCGGTCTACGACGATTGGAGACTCTTCTTGCGGATCGCAAAGCAACTAGGAAACTATTGCAAGGCCAACGGTTACGATACACTTGCGATGACGGTACATTCGGAGGGAAGCACTCTATTCCCGTGTTCCAAACTTAGCTCCAATTCGCGTTTTGACACCGGCACCTTTAGCGCTTTGGGGCGTGACCCGTTTCAAAAGGACATTCTTGAGTTGATGTACCGAGTCATGTCCAGGTATGGACTTGAGTTTGTGCCGATGATGGAATTGGATAGTCCGATTCGGGAGGTAGAAGAAGCCTTTTCCAACGTGGCAGATAACGATCTGTTCCAACAGCGCGACGGTTCACGCACAGCCCTGAATCCTTATAGCCATCTCTACAATCCACTTTCTGCTCGCGTGCAACAAGCCATCGCAATAGCATTGGATGAATTCGAGAGTCGTTACCGTTCGCATCCCAACTATCGTGGCTATGCATTGAGAGCCATCGGTTCATCCCACCTCGATGTTTCCGTTCCAATCGACCAGACAAACGCCTCCATTTTGGAGCGGTTCGCAGGCGCGGCTGGCGGCAATTTGCCCAAGGACTTGAAACAACGGGAACTCCTGATTTCCCAACGCCTTCAAAGTGCTTATTCACAGTGGCTAAAGGAATCTATGGTCGGATTTTTTGGGAAATTGAAAACAAAACTGAGATGGGTCTCGGTCGAAAATAATCCTTCGGTTAGCCCATCGGGCCAACTCCCATTCCTCGTTTCGCCTATTCAAGTAGGACCCAAAAGCGTGGACCCGGCTGAACTGCCAGCGATCATTGGTCAGCGATGGAATTTGGGCGGGCCAACGCCGATTCATGTCGCCATGGACAAACCTGTCAACCGTTTTGATGGCTCGTTTGCGCGTTTGGCAAGCGTGGCTAAGCCAATTCTGTTTCAGAACGCCAAGTCTTTAGCATATCGCGACAACTCGAGAACAGTTTCGAAAGTACGAATTTGGATTTCCAAAGATGCCAGCAATTCATTGCTCGTCTCCAACTCTGGAGCCGTCTCGGAGTCCATCTATTTGGGTTGGGGAAACCTGCCTCACAACTATCCGTTTTTGTCAACGCTTGATAGTGGGGAAGCGAACTCTGCGGTTCGACTAGAAATCGACTCGGCGACAATGGAATGGCAGCTAAGAGTCGCAGCAGGCGAGCTGATTCGAATCGATTTGCCGGATGGTGCTGGCTGGCCAATATACTGGTATTGCCAGGAAACCAGGACCCTCCAGTCACTGGATGCCGCATTGCAAGCCCTCGAACAAGCTGTAAGTCGTTTGAGTACTCCACAACCCGCCATGGCCACGATCAGCAATCCCAGTTTTGAATCCCAAAACAACTCAACTCGCCGTGGCCGATTGTCCGGTTGGACAACCTCCATCGATCCCAATGCGTCGGTTGAAATCGATTCTCGCTCAGCCACAGACGGCAAATCGTCCATCAAAATCGAGTCGAACAACTCGTCGTCGATCGCTTGGATACAAAGTGATCCATTTGCGTTGACGCAGTCCGATCGATTGTTCGTTTCGTTTCAAAGTGCAGCACAACCAAGTCCCCATCAAGTGACCCTGTCTCTTTCGAAGTTCGATCCCAAAACCGAGCGATTTGAAACCATTGCGGTCCGCGACTTTGCGGATCGAATTCCACGGCCCAAGGATACGCCCAATTGGGGAATTGTCGGTTTGGATCTTTCGAGTGAATTCCAAGAGGCGAGTCAAGGAAACGACGCATCGCTCTTTCGACTGCAGTTTGAAGCAAAAGGTCAAGGGCGACTATGGCTGGACGATGTATCTCTATCCACAAGTTTTCTGCGCGACAACGAGCGTCGCGATCTGCGCGCCGAACTCTTCCTTGCAAGAACATCTTTGCAACAAGGGGATTCCAGCGCCGCCGTAGCCATGCTCGCTTCACCAAGTGGCAGGCTGCTCCAGTGGGTGGATTCTTCGGTAAATCCACCAAAAGTAATGGTGTCGATCCGTGATAACCGCAGGGAATCAGAAGGCTCCAAATCGCTCCCGGTCGAGACTCGGGAACCTGCGGAATGGAACGGCGAACCAAAGGGGAGCGAAGCTAAGCTGAGACCGGTTAAGCGACTTCGCAACTATTGGTGGCCACGTAAAGAGTAGGTCCGCATTTCCGAGGCGGACATATTAAGACTTGATCGCCAGGATGGCATCCAACGGAACGGACGTCCGAAAGCCGTCGACAGAATGGAAGCCAACGTCTTGCAGTAGTGCTGCGTATTCCGATAAGGTTCGCTCGCGTCCTTCTGTACACACAATCATGTTGAGACTCTGCATCAAAGCCCAACGAGGACCGGTGCGGTCCTCCCAAAGGATCTTTTCGCCAATCAAGAGTCCGCCACCCGATGGTAGTGCTTCGAAAATGCGTCGCAGCAGTATCTGGATCTTTGGTTCGCTCCAATCGTGGACAATCCTGCCTAACGCATAAAGATCAGCCTTTGGCAAATCATCGTTAAAGAAGTCACCGCCGAGCACTTCGATTCGCGTCGATATGCCGGACCGCGCCACCATACTATTTGCCAGGTCCAACGCGTGAGGGAGGTCGAATACGATGCCTCGCAATTGGGAATAGCGTTGGCACGCGGCGATGGCCAAGTGCCCTGTCGCACCGCCCAAGTCGGCCATGACTTTGAAGCGACTTAGATCAAAAGCGTTGACGACGTGTGGTGAAGTGATCATGCCAAAACCATGCATGCCCATCAGGAATTCTTGCATGGCTTCGTCGGTCCGAAAGAAATGCGAAAAGATAGGGCCGTCGAAGTCAAACGTTTGCTTCCATCGATTCGATCCTTCGCGCACGGCATCCTCAAGGTTGCCCCACATCTTCCACATGACGCGGTTCGAGTAGTGGATGTAGCCTGTCATGCGACGCGGGCTATCCTGTGTCAAATAGGTCTCGGCGACTGGCGTATTGGTATACCGATCTTCGCTTCGCGAAAGCAATCCAAAGGCGACACAGCTATCAAGCAGCGTCATTAACGCGGTGCGATCGCAATGGAGTTCAATCGCCAGATCGCCTAATGCTTTAGGAGTCTTGAGCACATCAAAGACACCGAGTTCGACGGCCGCAAACATGGTTTTCGATCTTCGGAACGCTTCGAGAAGGTCGAGGACAATGGCAGGATCAGGGATAGACAGGTCCGAAACTTGCATAATGGAATTTTGGATTTCAGAGTAGGTGTTCAAGGGGGGCGGATGGAATGGATTTTCACAGATTGTAGTCGCCAATCCGATTTTGCCACGCCCCTTATAAGTCTCTAGACGTAGAATTTAAAAAAGTGGCTAGTGCATCGTCCAGATTAGATTTTTGGGTCAATAAAGTGGCGTAAGCTTCCAGCTTGCGATTTTCAAGTGGCGTAAGCTTCCAGCTTGCGATTTCCCAAGGTCGATTCGATGGCAGGCAAGATGCCTACCCCACTTTTCAATCTGGTCCAAGCACTAGTTTCTAGTTTCCAGTGAAAGCAACTAAACCCTTGCTCAGATGGAGGCTGGAGGCCCAAAGAATCTCACAGCCCACTACAACCCTCAACCCTCAACCCTCAACCCTCAACCCTCAACCCTCAACCCTCAACCCTCAACTTCCGTGTCCCATCAAAAAATCCCAATGCTTCCGCCGCGTGAACCGACTGCACACAAGGGCACGTTTGGCCATGCGCTATTGATCGGAGGGGCAACCGGAATGACCGGA
>JANPNA010000361.1:0-6971 GCA_031427235.1 Pirellula sp. | reverse complement strand
GTCACGCCGTCTTTTACGAATTTTTGAATTTCTTCATCAATGACTTTGACGAGCTTTTCACGGTTTGCTGGGTTGGTTATCGCGCTAATCGAAAGCGATGCTCGCTCGTCGATTGGACTAGCTTCGAATGCGCTCGAAACTCCATAGGAAAGTCCTTCGTCCTGTCGCACGCGGTTGCCAAGTCGAGACGCCAGTGAGTCGCCTCCAAAAATATTATTTGCCAAGAGCAATGCAGGGTACTTTGGATGATCGTCTCGAATGGCGTATTGCTGACTTGCGTAGTAATTGGAATTTGCCTTGTCCGGAGTCTCGATAGATTGCATTGGTACCTTTACGTCAGAAGTCGCGGATGTAGCAATACGCTGATAAGCAATTTTCGATTTCCACTTTGAGAGCATTTCGGACAGTTTATCCTCGACTTCTTTTGCGTTGAAATCGCCAACGACGGTGACTTCGCCTTCTGTGCCCGACAAGAACTTCGCATGGATCTCTTTGACATCGCCAAGCTTAAGATTGCGATAGTCCTCCAACTCTTCCTCAGTAGTCGGCACGTATCGCACATCTCCTCGCTTGTAAGGACTAAGGATTCTATTTACGCGTTTCTCAACTAGGATACTTGGCTCCCGTTTTTGGTTTTCTAATCGGGTATAAGTTTGATCCTTCAAAAGCGAGAACTCCGTTTCGTCCAATAGAGGATTGCGGAGAATATCTTCGATCAAAGCCAGAACTTCAATCAACTTTTCTCTTTTTGTTTCGACGGAAATTCTGAGGATTTGCGGAATTGAGCTGATACGAATATCAGCCTTGAGTTGGTTCTTTCGATCATTGACTTGCTGCAATGTGAGTAACTTGGTTCCTCGTTCCATTAAGCTCCCCAGCATCTCGCAAGCCGCAGTCTTACCCATCAATGACTTTTCGTCACCGAAGCGGAGGTTGAGACTCAAGTTGACGGTGTTGCCCCGTGTCTTTTTGGGCAAAAACGCAAAGGGGATTCCTGTCGTCAGTTCGCCGCGTATTAGTCGCTCTTCGATATTTTTTGGCGTGGGATCGAATTGTTCACCTTCACTGATTGATTCTCGTCCCACATAGTCCTTTACCAATGCAGCAACACTTGCTCGATCTGGAATGTTAACGCGTTCCGATATCTCGGTAGGCAGATAAAGCCCAACCGTACGGTTGTTCCTGACTAAGTACTTTTGCGCAACTCGCTGCACTTGTTCTGGCGTCACACTTTCGATTCCGTCGCGATACAGGAAATACAGACGCCAATCACCTTGGGAAGCCCAATAGCTAAGTTTCGAGACGAGGCTATCCGTTTTGGACGCTGCCATTTCCCGAGCATTAAGAATCTGTTGCCGTGCTCGATTTACTTCTTCGCTATTGACGGGAGTGTTGATCATGTTTTCAAGAGTATCGATCATGGCAGATTTTGCATCATCAATTGCCCTATCCTTAGGGACTTCAGCAAAGAAAAAAATGGTTCCCGGATCATGCTGTCCAAACGCACCGCCGAACACTTCGGTCGCCTTTTTCGTTTCAATCAACGATTTATAAAGTCGACCACTCGGTTCATCCGTAAGGATCGACGCCAGTAGATCTACGGACGCAAACTCCGAATCGCTACCACATGGAATGTGATACATCGATCCAACGACTTGGACATCACCTACCCGACGTACGACGGTCGTGCGCTCTCCATCCTGTGGCGGCTCGAATGTGTAGGTTTGAACCAAGGAAGCCTTTGGCTTTTCGAGTACTCCAAAGTACTTTCGAATGTAGCCGAGCGCCTTCTTTTCGTCAAAGCTACCGGCTATCACGAGCATCGCATTATCAGGTCGATAAAACTTGCGATAAAACGCTCGCAAGCTATCGATTGGCACGCGTTCTATATCATTGCGGTTTCCAATGGTCGAGTTACGATAGTTGTGCCATTGATATGCTGCCGAAAACATGCGCTGCTGCAAAACTCGAATTGGGCTGCTTTCGGCTCTGTCAAATTCGCTTCGAACGACCGTAAACTCTTTTTGCAAATCGTCATTTAGAATTTTACTATTCACCATGCGGTCGGCTTCAAGTCGAATAGCGAATTCTAAGTTTTCATCCGATGCCGCTAGAGTCTCGTAGTATCTGGTTTGGTCTAGACCAGTTGAACCATTAAAGTCCGCTCCATGGTCACGCAAAACGTCAGGAATTTTCGGGTGCAACTCCGTCCCTTTGAACAGCATGTGCTCCAAGAGATGTGCCATCCCTGTTTCGCCGTAACCTTCGTGGCGTGAACCTACAAAAACCGTGCAGTTTACCGTTACTTTTGGCTGGCTCTTGTCTGCAAAGAAAAGGATTTTGAGGCCATTATCAAGGACAAATTCATTCATTCCTTCTACTGAACAAATCTTGGCAGGCATTTTTTCGCCTGCGTCAGAATAATGAAAAGGGCCAAACAGGCCGTTGCAAGCCAAAAGCAGGCAGGCTAGGAATACCACGCGTGGGTAGACTAATCGCATCGTGAAATGGTCCTGAGGCTCGCGAAGGTTCGCGGTCGATTCTTTGAAGGGCATTATTGTAATACAATTTGCTGGGTTCGTAGATTGGACATCCATCGAAGTAACAGAATAAACAGGTTGGGTATTAGAATGGCGTGGCAAACTGTCTGCGAGTCGAGTGACCTCGCCGAAGATCAGTCTATTGAAGTCGTTTTCTGCGGGGATGTTATTGCCGTTTATCGTCACGGCAATGTTCTTTACGCGATCGACGGAGTCTGCATGCACCAAGGAGGCCCGTTGGCTCGCGGACGATTGGCCAATGGAACCGTCACCTGTCCTTGGCACGGATGGCAGTATGAACTTGCGACGGGAAATCATGCCCCAACCTGCAAACCGATGCTGAAAACTTACAAAATCCGGGAATCTGACGGGAAAATTGAGATTGACTTGCCTATCTAACACTTCCTAGCATTCCACTCGGTCTTGACGAAAGATTGATTTGTTTGAGTGCCATTGCCAAAAATCTCTTGGCAACAATTCGCTCGTTAGTGAATCAATCGATCCAAACCGGATTAATTGTGTTAATGAATGGACATCGGTCAGGGAGGACCGCAGTGCAAACTATCAAAACCGCCATCGTCGTTGTCTTGTTGCTGTTCGTTCTATACGGAGGCTACATCGCTATGAATGGGACCAATACGCCCCTCAAAGCGGAATTGGATTTCGCCCTTCTGGACCAAACCCTGCCGGACGTCTCTGGCCCTGGCCCCAACGCGCCTTCCCATTCTGGTTCTGGAAACACGTCAAGTGCTTTCGACATGTTTACTAGCACCCCATCCAAAGGATTCGCATCCAACACGAAGGCTTCTCCCTTTGTAAACTCAAGCACTTCCGAGTCGTCCCTACCTCCCGCATTCCCAGCCTCGACCAACCCTTCATTGCAGCCAGCCCCCCTTCTGACCCCGCCAAGCGGCATCTCAGCACTGGGTAATTCGCTTCCCAGCACGCTGCCACCTCTGGCCAACACACCGTCGTCCGCATTCAATCCTGGCATTCCTCAGAGCAATGATGAAAAATTCCCGCCGAGCTTGCACGAATCGTCGATCCCGGTTTCGACCAACACGCCAAATTTCGGCATGAACATTGCCGATTCCAAATATCTTGGGGACTTCCCCTCATCCGCGACCGAATTCCCGTCATCCGCCAAGTCGCTTGCTCCACTGGACTTGCCGAACGATCCTAGCTCCAAATCGAATTTGATTGGTTCCAGTCCCTTGTCGATCAAATCATCCGCCAGCAAGTCCTATGAGAACGCCAAGGACCTGGCCATGGAACAGATTGATCGTCGAAATTTAAAGGACGCACTCGCAACGCTCTCTGTCTTCTACAATGCTCCGGAAATCACCACCGAACAACGTCAGGATTTGCTGGACCTGCTGGACGCGTTGTCGCGGGAAGTGGTCTTCTCTCGCCAACACTTCTTAGACATGCCTTATGTTGTTGCTCCCGGCGAAACGCTTGAGCAAGTAGCCAAACGATACGACTTACCACCTGAGATTCTCGCTCGTATCAACGCGATCGACACCACGACGTCACTCCGAAGTGGCGAAAAGCTCAAGGTTGTTCCGGGGCCATTCCGAGCCGAGGTCGATTTGGCCAAAAACGAACTCACTATGTTTTTGGGAGACCTTTACGCTGGCCGATACCCAGTCACCTTTGGGGCGGAGCCGTCACCGTCGGCAGGTGTCTTTCAAGTCATCGATAAGCAGAAGAATCGAAGCTATTACGGTAACGGTGTCCAAATCCAACACACCGATCCTAGAAATCCCTTTGGCGGTTATTGGATCGATTTAGGACAGGACCTATGTATTCACGGTTCGTCTAGCAGCGGGCAAGCCGACTCGAAACTCGGGTGTATCAGCCTTTCACCAATGGATGCAAACGACATCTTCGGTATGCTTAGCCGCGGCTCCCAAGTGACGATTCGCCGATAAGGTCCGGTGGAGCGCGGTACTCGATGCCGTAATTTGTTCGCGTAGATACATCACGCCGAGTCATAGGAATCCGCCTATATAGCTACGTCGGTCCGAGACGCAGAAATCCGCCTCCGAGAAACAGATCGCTTGTCACGGCATTCTGTGCCGCGATTCTCGACACGGAGTGTTCCGTATTAATCGCAACTCACGATCAGTACACTGCAAGTCAATTCGTCCGAGCTGTTGAATTACGGCGTCTATCAAAGATTATTCATTCGCGACGATGGAATGGTTGTTTCAATCCCAGTTCGTTCGAACTGAGCACAGGACGAAAGCCGATGTAGCCGTCGGACGAGTCGCAGTTGCTCCGGTCCGCCGACCGACAATTCGAGTGGTTAGTCCGCTGGATCGGTTGGGGAGGAATGCGCCGGAGAGGAATGCGCCGGAGAGGAATGCGCCGCTGGGATTGGTTTCGTGGGTCGAGGAATCACGGCACGGAGTGCCGTGCTACACTCGAGGAATGATGTGTTGACGGTACCGGTTGAGAGAACTTCCGAGAACGATTCGGCGCTAAGGCTAAGTGGAGATTCTGGCATCGCTGCTCCTTGTGTTGTCGCGGTTGATGGCACAACGATTGTCGAGACTACGATGATCTAAACTCATGTCAAGAATCGGCCGGGGCTGGAAACACACCTAGAAGCCGCTCGCCTTAGAAAAATTGTCGAGTCTCGGAGTTTACTACTTGGTCATGCGGCTGGCGGTCATGGCCAATTGAACGAACTCCGCTCGCAATCCGGACGGGTCCTTTCCCAAACTGTTTTGCGCGGTCGATATGACCCATTCCCAATTTGCCTTGCCAGCGTACTGACTGTCACGCAGCAACATGCCATAAGCAAGTACGCTACTTGCAAACCGAAAGTCGTTTGAGGCTTGTTCCGTGACGCTCTTTTTGTCCAGTCGTACTTGAAATTCTTGGCTATTATCCGAATCGGGTTGCTTGTAACGCAAATTGACCGTCAACATGGTGCCCGAGGCCGAAGCTGCCGACGGTTTCTGTTCCACAAATTCCGAACTTCGACCTTTTTCCATTGGTGTCTCGACGCCGACCGGAATCAGTTCGTAAAAGGCAGTGACGGTATGACCAGCACCAATCTCGCCCGCGTCCTTTTGATCATCACGGAAGTCTTCATTCTCAAGCTTGCGATTCTCATAGCCGAGCAATCGATAGGCTGAAACATGGCTCGGGTTGAAGTCGACTTGGATCTTAACGTCTTTGGCAATGGTCACCAGCGTTCCGCCAACTTGATCCACTAAAACTTTGCGAGCTTCGAGCATGGAATCGATAAAGGCGTAATTTCCATTCCCCTTGTCCGCCAATTTCTCCATCGTACTATCTCGGATGTTCCCTTGGCCGAATCCCAGCACACTTAGAAAGACACCTTTTTTGGCTTCCGTCTGAATGAGATCCACCAACGCACTGTCGCTGGATACTCCAACATTGAAATCCCCGTCGGTACATAAAATGACTCGGTTGACGCCCCCATCTATTTGGTTCGATCGTGCTACTTTGTACGCCAGTTCAATGCCAGCCCCACCGTTGGTCGAACCGCCTGCCTCCAAGCTATCCAACGCCGCAAGTATCTTGTTCGATTGAGCAACAGGAGTGCTATCTAGAACCAATCCACTGCTACCGGCATAAACAACCAAGGCGATTCGGTCGTCCTTTTTCAACTCACCGACAAGCATTTTCAGGGCAGATTTCACGAGAGGAAGTTTATCGACAGTCTGCATAGATCCAGATACGTCGAGCAGAAACACGATGTTGCAAGGTTTTCGACTGGTCAAGTCTATCGAACGACCACGCAAGGCGACCCGCAGCAACTGGTGGCCAGTAGTCCAGGGGCAATCCGCAATTTCTGTCGTTACCGAAAAGGGCGTATCGCCGTTAGGCTGGCTATATTCGTAGGGGAAATAATTTACTAACTCCTCGAGTCGAACCGCTCCCTTGGGTGGTTTGACTCCACTGCGAAGCAAACGTCGGATGTTGGAATACGAAGCCGTATCCACATCGATAGCAAATGTCGACTGGGGCTGGGCGAGCGTCTGAAAAAACCCGTTTTCTTCGATTGGGTCGTAAGCTTCCCGGTTTTCAACGGTTGCACCGGTCGCTTCGAGACGCAACACTTCCTTGGTGGCGCTGGACCGCGCAGCAACAGTAGCATTCTTGGAACTTGAGTCGTCACAGCCGATCGAGAAAATGGTTAGGAATGCCAGTACGATCCCCAACAAGCAAGTAGATGTGTTTTTCTGATCAACATTGAGCCTTTGCATGCTTCACCTTGCTGAGTAAAACGATTTAGGGGACGGATTTACGCGGATTGCCGTTTCAATGGACATGCTACGAGAGGAGAATTGAATCAGTTCATCGATTGTATCCTTTCGCTCCGAGTGCTTTGTGACCGCTTGATTTTAGGGTAGTGGATCTTGTTAAAGATCCGGCAGGATTCGGATCTTT
>JANPNA010000360.1:0-18677 GCA_031427235.1 Pirellula sp. | reverse complement strand
ACTCACCGGGGGTCGGTTGCTTGGCCGGTTTCTGGCCGCTAGTCGGGAGCGGTTGCGGCAATTGGCGAGCAAGCTACAAGTGCGTCACTTAGCAAATGTCGGCTAGACGGAAGTTGTGACCTGGGACAACAAGTTGAGCATCGAGTGCCAAAACGCTCTAACGTTTCGGTGTGCCTCAACGTCTTCAAAATGACGGATGCTTAGCGTCCACGGCAATTACTTTCTGGAGTTGAGTGGGCTTTAGTTGGCCTAACGCTCGATAAACAACGAAAGTATCAGCGAGAGTTTGGCCAGCAAACCAAATTGCTGTGCGTGTCCTTTCTTGTTCTTTTCCTGTGCGTGTCCTTTCTTGTTCTTTCTTGTTCCTTTCTATGTCCTTTCTTGTTGTGTGAGAAGCTGAAAGTTTCCAGAACTGAGTACAGGGGACTTGCACCCCATAAGATCACGCCCATGTTGGGCGAACTGGGGCGACTCCCAGCAGCCGACTTGGCAAAATACAAAAAAGCGTGGTGCGTGACGGGAATTCGCTGGTCATTATCTTCACAGCCATCGGTTTCGAAATTCTCCTTCCTTCATGCGATGGCCCTACGCCGAGCATCAACAAAACTCGTTCAAGGCGACACAATAAAAAAGGGACGCTCGGCACAAAGCACCGAGCGTCCCTTCGTTTAACAATTTGGCTACTCCTAACACTGAGCAGAGTAGGAACGCCAAGCCGATTTTGGAGGCTTAGTATCGATCGCGTCGGCCACCGCCGCCACCACCGCCACCGCCACCACCACCGTAACCGCCGCCGCCGCCACGACTGCCGCCGCCGCCGCCACCACCGCCGTAGCCGCCACCACCGCCGCCACGACTTCCGCCACCGCCACCACCGCCGCCGCCGCCTTCGCGAGGACGAGCTTCGTTGACAACGATTTGACGACCATCGAGTTCAGCGCCGTTCAATGCACGGATTGCTTCGTCAGCACCCGATTCCATTTCAACAAACGCAAAACCTTTGGAACGACCCGTTTCACGGTCGTTGACGACCTTGGCGGATGTAACCACCCCGTACTGAGCAAACGCTCGTTCGAGACTCTCGGACGTAGTGGCCCATGCAAGGCTACCCACAAAAATGTTCTTACCCATCAAATAACCCTTGAACTTAACCTGTTTCCAAATCACCGATCGCTACCACAACGGCAGCATTTTAAACAAATCGCGACTAGACCAATCCGCGGAAACCACTCGGACAGGCCATCCGATGCATGCGGCAGAACAACTCACTGGCGGACGAGACTAAAACTACGCGACGTCTTCGAGAAACCTGTTGCTTACATCTTGTTGACTTTGAAGGGCTCTTTGCAGCTCCCAAATCCTCGGCCAACGATACAAACTTTAACCACCTGGCGCGAGAATAGCAACGTTAGTTGCAATACCAAAACCTGGTAATAATCAGCAATTCGAAAGAATTCTGAATTTCTTCCGACTTTTCATTTTTTCGACGACACTTCTGAATCCTTGGTGCAAGTGTCGCCACCATAAAAATCGCTTCGTTTCGGGAAGTGGCCAGCGCTCAAGTGACTTGTCACTTTGCACTCAAAGAAAGCTCTTTGAGGTATACAATCCCCTTGGAATTCCCGAGAACAAAACGGATTCGGTTCGTTTTTGTATCTGTGTCACTCGCGGTGGCGTGTGCATAATGGAGATTCCGTTTGTACACCTGTGTTTGCAATAACCGAATCGCTCGTTTACTAAGTTACCGCGCAATGCCTATCACGCCGCTCATTCCATCGAATTGGTCTTCGTTTCCAGAGGAATTTCGATCGCGATTAGGTACCAACGTGGGACGACAACGAGTTATGAAGGCGGATGATGATTTGCTGGTTGTTGCGCACGTGGTCCCAGAGCACGACGAAGCGGGACGACGCGGCGTGCTTTTTTGGCGGGATGGTCAAGGCGAATGGCGATGCAGCAATGGTGACCCTGGGAAAGTTGCCTTAGCGATGCATTTAGATCGCTACGCAAAACGAGTCGACCTCTACGAACATCAAGAAACCGCCGCCGTCCGAGCCGATGACTATTTGCCATTACTTGAGGGACTGGCCCCCCTCGTTCGGTCCAGTCGCAATCTGCTGGAGGCTTTGGAGGAAGCAAGGAAAGCCCTGCCAAATGATCGAACCCTGATCGATCATCGCGACCGAGCCTACGATCTATCGCGGCAAGCCGAATTGCTCTACGAGGACGCCAAAAACTCAATGGATGTCGCCGTGATTCGTCGAGCGGATGAACAAGCTAACGCAACCCACCAAATGACTGTGGCATCGCACCGACTCAACATGTTAGCGGCCATGTTCTTTCCGTTTGCGACTCTCGGCGCAATCTTCGGAACAACCTTAACGGACAATTGGAGCTGGTCACATTACCCTCTGCCCTTCGTTTTGTTCCTCACCGCCGGACTGTTGATCGGTTTGGTTATGGCTCAATTCATCGCTCGACCGGCGAGAAAAGGTTAGTTGTTGTGGCTGAGCAAAGCCCTCGTTCAGGTTTGATAGGTGCCCAACGAGCGAAGGGCCTTGCTCGTTTACGATGTAAATTCGTCTTAGCGAGGGTTCGTCACCAATCGAGGCTTGCCTTGTATGGACTGCTTGGTATTGGCTGTTACCGGTCTGGCGACGGTCTTTTTTGGTGGCGCAGATACACCGCTTCCGATAACAAGTCGTTCGGGGGCAGCCTCGTTTCGATACGTGGCGTTTGCGTCGGGGACCGGCGTTGGTGCAGTGCTCGGTGTAGTGGGGGGAACTCGTTGTGGTCTTGGTTTTGACGCTGGAGTTGGTGACCTCTCGGGAACGGGTTCGGTTGCAGGTTGGGTGGTCATTGTTCTGGTGTCCATTGTTCTTGGGGCCATCGTTCTTGTCGGCATTGCCGCGTGAACTTCGGTCGTATCGTCAGCATGGGTGTTCCCCGCGCAGGTTGAGCACGAGCCCGAACTGCATCGCGAGGGCGTCGTTTCGCAGGAAGTGCATTCGCCGCAGTTCGACGGTACGTAGCGATAACCCCAGAGGTTCCGTAATCGCCCAAGGGCCGTCGGGCAACTTCCGTTGCCACCGCATTCAAATTCGCCGTCGCAGCCACAGGGATCACACACCGGTGGCTCATTGATATGCTCATCCCAGTAAATCTCTCCGCAACCCGAACCACAGTTCATGCCGCGAATTCGGTCCGCGATTCGCGAACGGAGTGTGCCGCATGCCCCGATTCCTTCGCAACCAATGCCTCCGCCGCATGAACCCGTTTCGCATCCGTCGCCAACCATGCGTATCGTGCAGCAGCCAATATGGCTTGCCAAAAATCCCAATCCAACCAGCCAACCGAACAAGACAGATTTCATTTCCATGCGCCCCTGAAGATTTGCTCATCTGCACAACCAATGGATTCGTTGCCCCCGAGAGCAAACCGTCCTTCTGTTGGTTTGTATCGGCCAGTACAATCGATACAATCAGCAAATCTTTCCAGTCTTTAAACGCTAGCAATTTCGAGCGATAGGAATTCGAGCCACCCGATGACTATAGAAACCATCCTTCAATCGCGATTGGTTGCGATTCTGAGGCTTGACGATTTGTCGACAGCCACACCGATTGCTGAAGCCCTTTTCCAAGGTGGTATTCGAGCGCTGGAGTTTACGCTCACCAATGCGATGACCCCAAAGGTTGTCAGGGCCTTGCGAAATGAAAATAAAACGATTCAATCCGGCGATGCGGTGCTTGGAATAGGATCGGTTCGGAATTTGGAAGAGGCAAAACTCGCGATTGATTCTGGGGCTCAGTTTGTGGTCTCGCCCATCACTTCTGTTCCGATTATCGACTATTGCCGAAAGAATAAGATCGTCGTCTGCCCAGGAGCTTACACACCCACTGAGATCGCGATGAGTTGGGATGCCGGCGCAGATATGGTGAAGGTGTTCCCAGCCAGGAACTTGGGGGCAAACTACATTCGTGACGTACTTGCACCCATGCCATACCTCAAGCTCATGCCAACTGGCGGAGTCGACTTGAACAACATGGCATCCTACTTTGCGGCTGGTGCGGTGGCGGTTGGAATCGGCAGCCAATTGCTTGATCCAGTTGCCATCCGCAATCAGGACTGGGAATCAATAGCCAGGACTGCATCGTCCTATATGTGCGTCTGCCAATGGGATAGCGAAGTATGACGATTTCAGTTCCGTCGAATGCCGTCAGCCAGACCGCTTATGATGTCGTTACTATCGGCGAAACGATGCTGCGACTGACTCCTGATAGCACTTTGCGACTTGAGCAAGCGGAGAGCTTACAGGTGCATGTGGGTGGCAGTGAGTCCAACACCGCAGTGGGACTGGCTCGGCTTGGCAAGCGCGTTGCATGGGTTTCTAGAATGACGGACAACCATTTGGGGAGACGGATCGAGCGCGCGATCGCATCGCATGGAGTGGATACCAAGGACATCGTTTGGACTGCCGAGGATCGTGTCGGGCTGTATTTTTTGGAGGCTGGCACTCCTCCCCGAAATAGCCACGTTATCTATGATCGAGCGAATTCTGCGTTTTCAAGGTTTGAGCCAAAAGATTTGCCAGGGGGCCTTTTCGTCCCAGACAAATCCAAGTGGTTGCACATTACTGGTATTTCGCTGTGGCTCGGTGATACCATTCGTGGAACCATCGCCGAAGCAGTAAGGCAGGCAAGATCGGCTGGTTGGCAGATTAGTTTTGATGTCAATCATCGGACCCTGCTGTGCAATGCAAAACAGGCGCACGCCTACTGCCACAAGTTGTTTGAGACGGCGGACCTGGTATTCCTGCCGCGTCGGGATGCGAATAGTCTTTGGGAAATGAGTGTCGCCGAAAGCGATGCATCGGTCATGGCGAAACTGATAGCGATGCGAGCTGGAAAGCCAACGGTCATGACATTGGGGACTCGCGGAGCGATGGCCAGCGATGGTGAATCGTGCGTTTTGCAAACCATTGAGCCAGTGGAGCCTATCGGTAGACTTGGAGGGGGCGATGCCTTTTCGGCGGGTTTTTTATCCGCTTGGTTGGAAGAACAAGATTTAGAACGGTCACTGAAATGGGCCACTGCCACGGCCCGTCTCAAATACAGTATTTCGGGCGACCTCCCGCTGATTTCGAGAAATGAAGTGGCCAACCTAGTCGACGGGAGTTTGCGAGAACCTCTCGTGAGATAGAAATCGTACGTTCAAGTCAAGCACGAGTGGCGTAAGCTTCCAGCTTGCGATTTTCTAAGGTCGCTTCGATGGCAGGCAAGATGCCTACCCCACTTTTTAATCTGGGCGAAGCATTCGTCTAATAAAACGTACCACCGATCATTGCACCATCGTTGCGGTTTCCAAGATTCTGGTACAACTCCATCTCAATGGATCCCGATAGGAATCGAACGGAGCCGTCTGCAAAGACAAAATTTCCCCCTCCAGTGTGAAAACTGCCAAAGCCCCCAACGATCGTCGGATCCGGTTCTTCTTCCTGGAGGTAAACGCCACGTCGGGTGGGTTTGGGCAAGGTGAATAGGCCCCAAGCTTTTGATTGATGTTTCGGTAAATAGTGCCCTGTTCGACGTAGGGCAAGATATTGACTGCCCAACTGATTGTTGCGAGAGGCTTTCCAAACGTTGCCCAGTCGGGGTAACATCGACGAAAGAGCTCCAATCGCGACGAGCACAAGCGAAGCTGATACCATCACTTCGATGTTGGTAAATCCACGGGCGTTATTTCGGATCAACATTAGGTTAGACTCGTTACCAGAGATACAAGAGGTCCGAAACACATAAAACAGGTCCAAAGCACAACCACCGAGATTGGGAGCCGCAACTTTCTCAGCAGCTAATCATTTCTCCACGCTGTGTAAGGCAATCATCAATCGTTTTTATCTATGTTGGTATCGACCCTGGTCCGATCGCCTGAACATTCAATCCCCGGCTCTGGAGTATTTGTGCAGCCGCCGAGGAGCTTTCTGAATAAACATCGCCATTCAGGTCACTGCCGTCTGGAGCAATCGCTCGGTACTCGAATCGAAGCATCAGAGATGAGTTTTAACGATTCTGGACGCAGGACGATCTAAAAGCTCCGATGAATCGAAGCACTCCAAACTAGGCCAAGATATCTTCGATCACTTTGCCGTAGTCAATTTCCAATCGCTTACGACCCGGGATGTTAAGATCGCGAGAATCGATCCCCAATAGGTGCAACGTTGTAGCGTGAATGTCGGTAACGTAGTGCGGATGCTCTACTGCATGAAATCCCAATTCATCGGTCGCGCCATGAACGTAGCCTGACTTTAGCCCGCCCCCAGCCATCCAAATTGTGAACCCGTGAGGATGATGATCGCGACCAGTGCCAGCCTTGTTCAAACTCGTTTTCTCCAACGCGGGCGTTCGACCAAACTCGGTCGCGCAGACCACCAGTGTGTCATCCAACATGCCGCGCCGTTTGAGATCGCGAATCAATCCCGATAGCGGTTTGTCCACGCGACTGCAACAACGCGAGTGCAACTCTTTGATATTCGAATGCGAATCCCACTCGCCGTAGTCGCTCAGATAGACCAGGGTATAGCGCACACCGCGTTCAGCAAGTCGTCGCGCGGTTAGCAATCGACGACCATATAATTCTGTGGTGGCGTCATTGATACCATACAGAGCTTGCGTTTCTTGTGTTTCTCCAGCAAGTTCGAGGGTTTCAGGGGCCGACATCTGCATACGATACGCTAGCTCGTAAGTTCGAATCCTTGCAGCTAATTGTTGGTCATCAGGGTACTGCTGCGCAGCTAGTCGATTCCATTGGTTGATTAACTGAAACTGAGCCTTTTGCTCGCCAGCCAATACATCGGGCAATCGTCGACCGTAGGGCAGAGGGCTCGTTGGATCGAGCGATAATTCTACGCCAGCATACTGAGGCCCCAGATAATTGGCGTCGAAATTACGCTTGACGCGAGTATCTTTGTATTGCCCCAGAAAAACAAACTGCGGAAGATCCTCATTCAACGACCCCAAGCCGTACGATACCCACGAGCCGATGCAGGGCTGCTGTTCATCTAACGAATGACGGCCGTTCTGAAATTGAAATTCGGCGTTGTGGTCATTGTCGGTGGTGTACATAGAACGAACGATGCACAGTTCGTCTACTACTTGAGCCAAATTAGGCAGCCAGTCGCTTACCCAAGTCCCGTTCCGGCCATGCTGCTGGAAACCAACTTGCAATGGCATGATGGTCGAGATCACTTCACGATCCATTCCTACCACGCTGCGCGATCGCTCTTGGTAGATTGGTAGCTTTTGAGGATTAGCCAGGCCCGTTTCGTCGAACGTCTTGCCAGCAAACTTGTTCAAAAGTGGTTTGGGGTCAAACGTTTCCAAGTGGCTTACTCCACCAGACAAGAACACCCAAATGACATTCTTGGCTCGCGCAGGAATGCGAGGACGCTTCTCTTGCTCGTTGGCCCGAACCGGCCGGCCTACCCCGTCGGCAGACAGCAGCGATCCCAAAGCCAGCCCCCCAAACCCCATGCCTAGGTCGCTCAGCATCCCGCGCCGATTGACGCGGCCACAGAATGCTGATCGTAATGGTGTTGTCATCATTGGAACCCTATTGGAGCAAACCTAACGAACGGTAACAAAATCATTGTGGCTGAACAAGCTGATGGTCAAATTCTCTCGTGCTCGTTGAGCTAGTTCGGAAGCAGCGGGAGCGATCGCTTTGTTGCCTGCCAACCGCAGTTGATCATCGCTTGTTGTTGTTAGCAACTGATGTTGCTGTCGAATGAATTGGAGCGAAAACTGCATTTCGTTCTCGGAGGGTGGTCGATTGATCACTCGCTGAAAAGCTTGGCTGACGAATCGTTGGTCCGTGCCTTCGCTACTGCCTTGCGAAGACAGAATCTCTTCGGAAACCCGCTTGGCCAAGAGCCGACCATAGTGCACCGATAATTCGCTATTGGTCATGGCCAGTGCTTGTTGCGGCAGGACGGTGCTGGTTCTACGGTAGCAATCGCTAACGTTGGGACCATCAAATGTATCCAAAAACTGCATCTTCGACTCACCATGAATAGTGAAGTAGAGGCTACGACGGGGAGTCGTATGCCAAGCGGCAGGGTCGATTTCGGGGCCACCCATTGTCTTGTCTAACGAGCCAGAGCAAGCCAGTACACTATCCCGTACAACTTCGGCCTCCATCCGTCTAGCAGTGGCTCGCCAGTAATTACGATTCTCGCTGTCAATAGCCTGGGCTGGATGATCCGAGGGAGTCGAAGTGCGGCGCTGGTAGGCTTGACTGTTAAGGACGATTCGGTGAATGTGTTTCATGTTCCAGCCATGATTCATGAGTTCAACGGCTAGCCAATCGAGAATCTCGGGATGCTCCGGTAGTTTCCCTTGAACTCCCAAGTTGTCCGTAGTTTCGACCAGAGCTTGACCAAAATGTCGCAACCAGATGTGATTGATAGCGACACGAGCTGTCAATGGATTCTCACGACTGGCAATCCAGCGTGCGAGGGCCAATCGCCGTCCTGAACTGGTCGTAGGGTAGGAAGGAGATAGGGGTGTATAGTTTGCATCATCCGAATTGAGCGCCGTGCGGGCCGCGTCAAGCGTTTTGCGAGCAGACTGATAGGCTCGTTCGACTTTGACAACTTCTTGCTTAGCCGCATTCAACTTAGCTTCATCTGATTTGTCCGTTGAGGCAAGCTTCTGTTCTGCACCGATCAGTGCGTTCTCAGCAACCACGACTGCGTGATCCGCCGAAGACAATTTAACCTGTTTCTCTGTTCGGCTAGCCAATTTGGCGAGAAGTTCTAGGTGACCGATGCCTCGATAACGAGCGTCGTCAGCGGCAATACGGCTGCGCAGCGAATCTAGCTTGGCTTGCATGAGCGAGCATGCTGCGACTGCAATTCTCGCCGCGACCCGCGCTAAAACCACCGCTTGATCGGCAGCAACTATGGATTCCAGCGAAGGCTGATTGTCAGCGGTTGCTGGCCCGGTGGCTTGGGCACGCAGTTCATCCAACTTCGTTTGGGACTGTTCGAGGGCCGCCTTGGCAGTTGCGATCGCAGACTTCGCTTGCTCTACGTCGGCGGTGCTTTGCCGCAATTCATCCTGCCGAACAAACTCTTTTAGTCCAGGATGTGACGCTTCGATTGGCAAGTTGACGGGCTCGACGACAAACTCCGTAGCACATAGCGATCGTGGCGGACCGGGAGCAACAGGCGGCTTCGCTTCCAGCCGATTGCGAGCGTCGCCACCGTTGTACATAAAGGTCTGGGCATCTAGCTTTTCATCAAAAATGCGTATCGAACCTGTCTTAATGGGTCCATACGATTCAGCATAGACATACTTCTTGAAGGGACCGGGATCGGCTTGTTGAGCCACGCGATCATGCCGCAGTTCGAGCGGCTCAAAGAAAGCTCGAAATCGAAAATAGTCTTCGTGAGAAATTGGGTCGTATTTGTGATCGTGACAGTGAGCACAATTGAGTGTCAAGCCAAGGAACGCTTTTCCCGTATGCTCGACATTGTCTTTCATCCAAGTTTCGTAGTTCCATTTGTACCAGTTGCGAACTAGGAAACCAGTAGCCACAATATTGTCATCTTCGGTGGGGCAAAATTCATCTGCGGCCAACATTTCCATGATCATTCGATCGTATCCTTTATCCTCATTCAACGAACGGACAATCCAGTCTCGCCAGCGCCAAATTTGTGGGTACGAGTTCATGACATCGGGCACCGCGCGACGGCCATACCAGTCCGAGTAACGCCAGACATCCATCCAATGTCGCCCCCATCGCTCACCGTATTCGGGTCGAGCCAACAATTGTTCTACTAGTTTTTCGTGCGCATCTGGCGACTCGTCGGTCAGGAACTGACAAACCTCGTCAGGAGTTGGCGGAATGCCCAGCAGATCGATAAATAATCGTCGAACTAACGTTTGCTTGTCGGCCAATTCGACCGGTTTTATGCCCAGTTGAAAATGCTTGGCGGCTAAGAATCGATCGATGGGATTGGCGCTGCTTGGTTTTGACGAAGCCGACGGAGTTGTAGGATCGTCCGGGAAAGCCGCTTGTTTCGGGGTTTTAAAGGCCCAATGATCGCGAGGGTCGGCTTGAGGCTGATCCTCTTGAGGAGGCTCCGCACCCTTCTTCATCCATGATGCGATCCAGCCGATCTGTTTGTCGTTTAGTGGTTCACCTTCCGGCGGCATGCGCTGACTGGGATCGCTGTGACGGAGCCGCTTAAGCAGAATGCTCAACTCGGGATTCTCTGGTTCTATAATGGAACCGCTATCACCGCCAATTCGCATAGCGGCCACTGTATCCAGACGCAGCCCCGCCTCTTGCTTCAATGCTCCATGGCAAGCGAAACAGCGTTGTTGCAACAAGGGCTTGATCTGTTGTGCGAAGTCAACTCCATTTGCCTTGGATGTTACAACAGTCAGCCACAGACAGAGTACAGTCAGCCAAGCTTGCCGTGCGTTGATGCGATGATTCCAGACTCTTTGCAATTGTGTCACGGGACGCATCCGATCGGTTCATTGCCATCTTCGTTCATTTTGCTGTGCTTTGTCCAGATTAAATAGTGGGGTAGGCATCTTGCCTGCCATCGAATCGACTTTAGGAAATCGCATGCTGGAAGCTTACGCCACTTTTATTAACCCAAAAATCTAATCGGGACGAAGCCTTAGTATAGCCAAAGACTGGCGGAGTCGTTACGGCAATTCGCGACCGAGCGAAACAAGACGCTTTGCGTATCCTTTTCTTCCCCCCCTTTCTTCCCCTTCGTTGGCAAAGCAACTTTTGAAGTAAGGTTACATTGCTTGTTCTTTTCCGTCCTTTCCTGGATTTTCTTCGAAAGACGCTCTTGTTTTGACGGTTTCCAGCCTCTATCCTTTTTTCCAAACAGGGTTCTGGAAACTGTTCCGTTTCATTAGGCTGATTTTGATCGCTTTGGTTGCCATGCCACAGGGGTGATGTTGCGTCGTTATGGATTGCGGGACTTGTTCCGACTGCAGTTGCAGCCAATGTCTGCCGGACGATTGCTGCTGTCAGGACTGTTGTTCCGATGGCGTATGCTGCGATGATGCAGGTTGCGATTGCTGTGGCGACTCGTCCTCAAAACTTGTCAGCACCACGGTAGAAACTTGCGAGAGCGGTTGCTACTCCAAGAAGTAGCGACGGATAGCAAACCGACAAGTCCATGATTTAGTCCAGCTTGACGAGATTCGTTTCATCAAGTTGGACTTTTTTTATTTTGGAGTGCTGGGATTGATCCCAGCTTTTAGATCACTCTGCCGTGGATTGAGATCAACGCCCATGGGCGCAAGATGATTTGCCGATGAGTTATAGCGATTCTTGGCGCAGGACGATCTAAAAGCTCCGATGAATCGAAGCACTCCAAATGTGCCGCAAACTGTTGGATTTCGGTTCGGTATCTGTTATTATCCCGTATTCCTCAGCCCCCATGTCTTTGCTTGTTTGAAGATCTATTTGGCAAAAAACATTATGAAACACTTGCTCTTGATTGCTGTCGCTTGGCTCTTGGTTTCGCCGGTTGCGTTATCCGCTCAGAGCATAACTGGCAAGCGCCCCAACATCCTTTTCATCCTGACGGACGATCAGGGCTACGGTGACATTTCTGCGCACGGCAACCCCGTTCTCAAGACCCCCAATCTCGACAAACTCCGAAGCGAAGGGGTACGATTTACGGACTTTCACGTCAGCCCCACCTGTTCACCCACGCGAAGCGCACTGATGACAGGCCGACATGAGTTCAAGAACGGGGTCACGCACACGATTTTAGAACGGGAACGACTCACGCTCAACGCGACCACCATTGCGCAAGTGCTGCAATCAACCGGTTACACCACGGGCATATTCGGAAAATGGCATTTGGGTGATGAAGCCGAGTATCAACCAAATCGCCGTGGTTTCGACGAAGTTTTTATTCATGGGGGAGGGGGAATTGGGCAGATTTATCCTGGCTCTTGCGGCGACGCACCGGGCAACAAGTATTTCGATCCCACCCTCCTGCACAATGGAACGTTCGAGAAGACCAAAGGCTATTGCGCGGACCTATACTACGAACAAGCCACCAAGTGGATCGACTCGCAACGCAAGGGCGATAAACCTTTCTTTGCCTACATTCCTTCGAACACACCGCATGGTCCCTACATCGCCCGTCCAGAGGACAAGGCCGTTTACGAAGGCAAAGGACTGACGCCCGAAACGGAGAGTTTCTTTGGAATGCTCCATAACATCGACCAGAATGTCGGCAAAATCGTCGCCAAACTTGACGCGTGGGGGATCGCCAAAGACACGCTCGTCATTTTCATGAACGACAACGGTGGCACCGCTGGCGTGAAGGTGTTTAATGCTGGGATGCGTGGTTCCAAAGGGAGCGCGTGGATCGGTGGTACGCATGCCAGTTCCTTTTGGCGTTGGCCCGGCACGATCAAGCCTGCGGACTGCGCAGCCCTCACGGCCCACATTGATTTCTTTCCAACGCTCTCCGAACTCGCGGGAGCAACGATCCCCGACGCAGTTAAACCACAAGTCGAAGGACGTAGCCTAGTGCCATTGTTAAAAAACCCCAGCGCTCTATGGGCTGACCGTTCTCTGATCACACATCAAGGCCGTTGGCAAAAATGGGCGGATCCAAACGAATCGAAATTCAAGATGTGCAGCGTCCGCTCAGCGCGTTGGCATCTGGTTTCGGAAAAAGGGGCGGCAGAACCTAAGTGGGAACTGTTCGATCTTAAAGCCGACTATAGCGAAACGACCGACGTGGCTGCTCTGCATCCTGAGGTCGTTAAGGAACTGGCTGCCGCCTTCGAAAAATTCTGGTCGGACGCGATCCCGTTGATGGTAAATGAAAAGGCCGTGGGCCCATCGATCAATCCCTTCCAAGAACTGTACTACAAGCAATTCGGAGGAATTCCGTCCGAAGCCGACTTGGCAAAGATGGATCCCAAACGCAAATTAAATTGAAGTGAATTCAGGTGCAGCGTTCCCGTAGCGTAGGCTGTGAGTTCATGATTGTCGCCTTTCGCTCCGCGAAAGTGCGCCGTGTTAAGGCACTTTTGCGGAGCAAAAGGCGACAAAGTTTTGCACCGCGTTCTTTGTCCAGTTTAAGAAGTGGGGTAGGCATCTTGCCTGCCATCGAATCGACCTTGGAAAATCGCAATCTGGAAGCTTACGCCACTTTATTTACCCGAAAATCTAATCTGGACGAAGCACCTAGCAGCCCATCCTACGAAAGTTTCCCGCGTAAATTTTCAGGCAGATTGGGCTGCTGCCACGCGCTCATTCCACCATCGATGTATATGGTTTGACCATGGATGTGTTCTGCGTCGTCGCTGAGCAAGAAGGCAGCCATGGGGCCACATACCGACGCTTCTGGGACTTGGCCGTTGGGAGTATGCAGTTGCATCCAACGCAGTGCATCCGAGTCGTGATTGAGCGCGTTGGTCAATGGAGTTCGAACCAAGCCAGGTGCGATCGCGTTGACGCGAATGCGTTCGGGAGCGAGCGCAACGCAAAGCGAGCGGACCAAGCTGGAAACAGCGGCCTTGGAAGCATCGTAGGCGGTGTGATCGGGTTCCGCCAATAGGCCATTGATCGATGCGGTGAAGAGGACGCGGCCAGCGCATTGTCGTTGAATCCACCGCCTTGAAAAAAACTGGGTCAGAAAGTAGCCGGTTTTGACATTCAAATCGAAGGTGCGATCAAAGGTCAACTCGTCCATCGCCAAGAAAGGTTTATCGATGAACACGCCCGCGTTGTTAATGAGAAGGCTGAGTTCAGGTTCGATTTCAATCGAGCGTTCTGCAAGTACATGTAGAACTGTTTCAAGTGGCTGCCACAGATCGCAGTAGATGGGGGTAACTCGAACGCCGTATGCCCTGCATTGTTCGAGTGTTGCAATCGCTGTTTCATCTTCCTTGAGGCCGTGCAATACTAAATTCGCCCCTGCCTTTGCAAGACTTAGAGCGATGGCCGCACCAACGCCTTGCGTGCCACCAGTAACGAGTGCCGAGTGTCCAGTTAGTTTCATAAGCAGGTTACATTGAATATCGCGTTGAAGTGGTTATCGATACTCTACCCGTGGATCGAGAGTGTCGCTACTAGAGTGTCGCCTTTCGCTCTGCGAAAGTTGCGCAATTTTCGCGGAGCGAAAGGCGACAATAGGCCAACGCTATTCATCGCGCAAACCAAGGCGGGCAAGCCATCGTCCTCGTGAGCTGGCTTTATTGGATTTCAATTCCTCTTCGGTTTGTGGAGGATTGTTGTCATGGAAAGTGCGGGTTTTTTCTTGCAATTCTAGACGTTCACGCGCCAGTTTGGCTCTTTCCATGGACATCTCGATTTCCGCTTGCCGCTGCTTTTGTTCCCAATCGTCTCGAAGTTCCTTGAGCCGCAGTCTCTCGGCAACAATAAGCGAATCTGACTCAATCATTTCCGCAATGGCGCCAACACCGATCGACATTCCGTCGTGGGCAATGGACTGTTGTTCGATCAAGGTCTTCAAATCGGAAATCTCCTGATCGCGTCGTTTTATTTCGATGCTGGTTTGTTCCACGATCCTTTCGATATTTAGGACCTTACGCGGGTCACACGGCGCTTCGGCTTGCGTTTCCGCCTCCAGTTGCTGCAACAAAGCCTCCTTGCGTTGTTCCCAGGTCAGTGTTTCGGATTTCTGGCCAGATGAGACTCCTTGGAACTTTGCTAATCGGGATCCTAGGTCATTGCTTTGCATGCGCAGTTCAACAGCCTCATGCCTGGTTTCCAACAATTGACTTCGCAGTTGTTCCACTTGAATTCGCAATTCCGATTCATCCGGAGAGGAGTGCTTGTTGACTCCTTTGGCTTCTTTCAGTTCGCTTTGTAGGAAGTGCAGTTGATCGTTCAATTGTGAAACTTGTAAGGCGAGTTCCGTTTCGCGAGCATCCGTTTTTTCCAAAACCTTTTGAGCAATCGTTCGCAACTCGGCTTGCGACTCTCCGTCGTCGACCGCTTCGGACTCAATGAACGCGAGCAGCTCTTGGTACTCGGCCCGTGCATGCAAGAGCATCGACGATAATTTTGAGTTTTCTTGTTGGACCGCAATCAGCTTGGTTTCCAGCTCTTGAAAGCGAGGCTTTCCTACATTTGAGTCGGTCGATCTCAAACGCGATTCGGCGGTTTCAATGGCTTGTCTAAGATGCTCCCGAAGGGATTCGATTTCGAGACGCTCACGTTCAAAGCTTCTCGATCGCTCAATGAGTTCGTTGAGTTTGGTGTCAACCGCATGAGACCAAGCGGTCCCGTTTTCTTGACGATTCTCATTTTGAACAGACTGGGTGTGGACGCCAAATGCTGACGATTCCCTGGAGCGAATCGCATTGTCCAGGATTTCAACGGCTTGGATTGCTCGTACCCCAATGTCGATTTGATTGGAAGTCGAGATCGGCAAACTGTCTGGCGGGGTTTTGTGAGCTGCCATGGCAACAACACCGTCCGGCGGACCGGCTAGAGAACCGTTCGGATCAAACTGTGAGTCCATGGTGGCCTGGCCTTTTTGCCGATAACTTTTTTTGGTTTGTTGACGCCTCTCGTTGGCCATTGCTGCTGTGTATTGATAAGATGGTTCGAAAACATTCGCTGACGAAAAATCGCAACGTTCATTTAAACAGATAGTTCGCACCGAGATGGCGAGTGGCCCCCTGGGGTTTTTTACGACGATTTGCGGGGCGGAAGCCGCCGACTTTGACGGTTTTACGGATCCTATCGCTTACCAACAACTACCGCACGATGGCGCGCATTAAACCCGGCGATACGGACGAAAATCAGACATTTGAATCTGCGATGACCCAGTTGGAGCAGATAGTTCGGAAGTTGGAGGGGAATTCGCTGGGCTTGGAAACGTCGCTCTCGGAGTACGCAAAAGCCGTGGAATATGTGCGTTTTTGTCAGCAGCAGTTGACTGGAGCCAGACGGAAAATCGAAAAGCTACGAGGTTTGACCGGTCGAGGCGAGGCGATCACCGAGACCTGGGAGGACGATGACGAAAGTTGAGGTGCTGAGGCCTATGCATTTGTCAAGTTCACGAAAACGCTTGCTCCTGCCGACTACATTTTTTGTCACTTACGCCTACAATGTCGGTCTAACTTACAACCGCTTCTACCGAGTGCTTTGTGACCAATATTAATATTGTGCAAATCTCGAACGATCCAACGAACGAAACAACTGCCTTGCTAGGCCGATGGCAGTCGTTAACCAATGAAGTTGACGCCAAGTTGGAGAGTTGTGTGAAAAAACTCTCTCTGAGTTGCCCAGATGTGCTTCGCGAAGCCATGCGATATTCCCTTCTTTCGCCGGGCAAAAGACTCCGTCCGATATTATGTTTGCTTTCTGCGGAAGCTTTGGGCGGCTCGACTTGCAACGCTTTGGCCAACGCGGCAGCCGTCGAAATGATTCACAGCTATTCGCTCATCCATGATGACTTGCCAGCCATGGACGATGACGACCTGCGGCGTGGGCGGCCAACTTGCCATATCCAGTTTGATGAAGCGACTGCGATTCTAGCCGGTGATGCTTTGCAGGCATTGGCTTTTGAAACGATCCTATCGGGTAATACCGATCCAGCCATTGCGGTTCGAAGCTGCCTAGTTTTGGCTAAGGCCGCAGGTCCAGAGGGGATGGTGGGTGGTCAATGCGACGATCTTCGCGCGGAAAAACACGGTGGCGGGGTTGAAATGCTCCATGCAATTCACGCTAGAAAAACAGGAGCCATGATCCAGGCTTCGGTGGTTTTGGGGGGCTTGGCAGCCGACGCATCGCCGAACGCATTGGAAAAACTGGCTATTTATGGAGATTGCATCGGAATTGCGTTCCAAATAGTAGATGACCTACTGGACGTGGAGGGTACGAGCGAAAACACTGGGAAACGTACCGGAAAAGACAGCCAACGAGGCAAATTGACCTTTCCAGGGATATATGGTATTGAGGCGAGTCGAGAACGAGCCCACGAACTGGTGGAACAAGCGATTTCGATTGTGGATGAATTTGGGCCAGCCTCGACTCCATTGAAACAACTTGCACGTTACATCACGGATAGGAGCCACTAGAAACTCTATGCACGAAATGCTAGCCAAATTAGAGTCCGCCGAACCGCTTCAACACATGTCCACACAGGAGCTGGAATTGCTCGGTGTGGAGATCCGGGATGTACTGTGCAACCTACTTGCGACCCGCACGGCACACTTTGCGTCGAATTTGGGCGTCGTGGAGCTTTGTCTCGCGTTGCACAGTGTATTTGACTTTCGAAAGGATCGACTGATCTGGGATACTGGGCACCAGATCTACCCGCACAAACTGGTTACCGGCCGCTATCACGAATTCAAATCGATCCGAGAACGCGGTGGTTTGATGGGCTACCCTAACCCAAACGAGAGCGAATACGACTTGTTCATGACAGGCCACGCTGGCTGCAGCGTTTCGACCGCCCTCGGTCTTAAAAGCGGCGATGATTTGACCGGACAAGCTGGCCGAAAGAGCATCGCTGTGATCGGTGACGGTGCCTTTCCCTCAGGCATCGTTTTCGAAGCCATGAACAACGCGGGCGAACTGAATGCCGACATGATCGTTGTTTTGAACGACAATAAGATGTCCATTTGCCCACGTGTGGGTGCCGTTGCAAGCTATCTCGATCGTCTTCGCACCAACCCTTTTTATACCGGCTTCAAGAGTGAAGTAGTCCGCGTGCTCAACAAACTACCCCTTTTTGGCGATCCAACCGAGCGACTGCTCGCCCAAATCAAAGAAGGTGTGAAAGCGGGGATGGTTGGCGGCATGCTCTTTGAGGAATTTGGATTCCGATACATTGGGCCAATCGACGGGCATGATATTCATTTGCTCCGCAAGTATTTGGAGATGGTCAAGGACCAAAAAGGCCCAACGCTTTTGCATGTGGTCACCGAAAAAGGGAGAGGCTATAAACCTGCCGAAAAAGACCCCGTCTACTTTCACACTCCACCCGCGTTTGAAGATGAAGATGGCTGCCCCAAGCCGCTTGGTGCGAGCGACAATCCTGCCTTCACCAACTATGCCCGCGATGCCATCATGAGCCAAATGAAGAGCAATCCCGCTGTGACGGTGATGACAGCGGCCATGTGCCAAGGGAACAAATTGGAGCCTGTTCGAGATGCCTTTAGCGATCGATTTTTCGACGTCGGTATCTGCGAGTCCCATGCGGTTGCGTTTGCGGCTGGCCACGCCAAAGTTGGGTTGCGGCCAATTGTTGCGATCTACTCGACCTTCCTACAGCGATCCTACGATCAGATTTTTCAGGAGGTCGCTCTGCAAAACTTGCCTGTGACATTCATGATCGATCGGGCTGGCTTGACGGGTCCTGATGGTCCAACGCATCACGGGCTATTCGATATCGGTTACATGCGAGTCTTTCCGAATATTGTCATGATGGCTCCGGGGGATGCTACCGAGGTCGAGCCGATGCTTCACTTCGCGTTGTCGCGTTCCGGACCGACCGCCATTCGCTATCCAAAGACAACGGCCCAGTCCTTCGAGCGGCCCGTCCAACCGATCGAACTTGGAAAATCCGAAGTGATTCATTGGGGGACCGACGGTGCCATCATCGCTTGCGGTGCGATACTGCAACAAGCGATTTC
>JANPNA010000359.1:0-36170 GCA_031427235.1 Pirellula sp. | reverse complement strand
TGGTTTTTGAAACCGGTCGGTGACCTTGGTCATTTGGTCACCTAAATTTTCAATCATAAAACTCATCAGGTAATCGACGTTTGCTATAAACATCAATTTAAAAACTCATCCACCAGATTGTCAAAGATCAGTTCCACCTACCAACGTTTCGCAAGCTCCTGACACTCTTTCAAGTGTCCTTCGCCCGCAATCCGCTGTTCAGTTGGGGTCGACGTTGTAACCGAGGGTATCGGCACCTGTCAACTGTTGGTCCCTCTTATTCTCCAGTTTGTCGGCTTTTCAGCCGGACCAGGAAAACGCAACCAACCGAAGTCGGTATCAGCGGTCAACCGAAGTTGCTCGCAGCGAGGAGGCGAAAAGATAGTGGCAGCCTGGCAGGTGTGCAAGGGGCAAAAGAGGTTTTTTGACATGGTTTCTTTCTTGCGCCTGAGGCAGCAAATTTTTTGCAGTGGACGAGCGAGGCCCTTCGCTCGTTGCGTTCCTGCTATCCCTGAGCGAAGGGCCTGCCACTCGGTGTGAGAGTAGCGTTTTTGACGCATTTTCTGATTGAGCACCTGTCTCCCAGTACATCTCGTGAACTGAGACCAGAAAGCCTGTTTTGCAGTCGGAATTCGGTCGATTCCGCGCCATAGCGAGTTTTCCGAACTGGTTTTTCCTTTCGCCGAAAGAATGGCCATGACACACATCATTCCTTCTACGCCCAACCACGCAGAAACGAGGCAAAGCCCCCCTGTTCCCATTTCCAAAGCCACTTCGCACGGTCTTGAGGAAGCACTGGAGCGAATCAATCGATTAGCATCCCCATCCTCCAATGGAAATGGAGGCAGTCCGGTACGTCCGACTTCAACCCAAACTGCCGCAGCATCAACGCAAGCCAAACCAGCCGAAGCCGCACCCCAAAGCCCCCACTTCAAAGCAACCAAGAACCGCAACGAACCCATTATCCCAATCGAACCGACCTCGCTCGATATGGCTGGCCTTAGCGGTCAACTCGTCGAAGAGATCGTCATGCGGTTTTTGTTCAATCGAGGTGAAGCATCGGGGCGGGTGATCGCGGAACAGCTCAAACTCCCCTTTTGTTTTATCGAACCAACGCTGAACAGGCTGAAATCCCAACAATTATCGGGGTATTTGGGCGCAACAGCCATGAACGACTATATCCACACGCTCACCGATGCTGGTCGAGACCGCGCGCGTCGACACATGCAAAAAACGACGTACTTCGGCTCAGCCCCGGTCCCTCTCAACCAGTACGTCGAATCGGTCCGCTTGCAATCCCTGGAACACCAGCACCCTAGTCGCGACGATCTCAAAACAGCTTTTTCGGATTTGCTAGTATCGCCTCAGTTGCTCTCTCGGCTTGGTCCGGCAGTCAATAGCGGTCGCGGAATGTTCCTCTTCGGATTCCCTGGCAATGGCAAAACTAGCATCGCCGAACGGGTGACGCGGGCCTTCGGGGAGTACATTTGGATCCCTAGAGCGGTATTGGTTGACGGCGACTTGCTTCGCATTTTTGACCCCCTCAATCACGAAGAATGCCCACATGAAAAATCGGATGGCATGCTGCGAGACAGCCATATCGACCACCGCTGGGTCCGCATTCGCAGGCCGACCATCGTGGCTGGCGGTGAACTGACCATGGAAATGCTTGAAGTTTGTCGCAATCCCGAGACCAACGTCAGCGACTCCCCGTTGCAACTCAAAAGCAACTGCGGCGTCCTGCTAATCGATGACTTCGGGCGACAACGAATGAGCGTCGATGAATTACTCAACCGATGGATCGTGCCGCTCGAAAAACGCTACGACTACTTAACGGTAAGCAATGGGAAAAAAGTCCAAGTTCCGTTCGACCAATTGGTAATCTTCAGTACCAATCTCGAGCCCAAAGATCTAGTGGATGACGCGTTTCTTCGCCGAATCCCTTACAAAATCGAGGTCGAGAATCCAAGCGAAGAGGCTTTTCGAAAGCTGTTCGAGATCATGTGTCGAGTTACCAAAATTCCTCACAAACCGGAGATGATCGACTACCTCATCGAAAAGCACTATAAGCCAATCGGTCGCCCCATGCGAAATTGCCACCCTCGAGATTTACTCCTCCAAGTTCGGTCGTATTGCTACTTCAATACCCAACCACTGGAATTGAAGCGAGAATATCTCGATTTCGCGGTCGAAAACTACTTTTCGATCATGTAGTTAGCTTCACTCCCCAGAATACGGGTATGGCAAAATTGTCGCCTTGCGTAAAACCCGCGCATTTCGAACAATGGCACTAGCGGTTGGAGTTCGATTGAACACAATCCTAGGACTGAAACAAACCTTTTTTGCTGTGGAGCACGTCCTACATGACACTGTCCGTCCCCGAAACCGTCAAGCCCTTTACCATCAACAGGCTTTACCTAGGGACTATTTTGGTCGTTCACTTGCTCGGGCTGATGGCGCTAGTCCCCTATTTCTTTTCGTGGGTCGGCTTCATCGCCATGTTGATCGGTATCCATGTCTTCGGTCAAGGTATCACGATCGGCTACCACCGGTTACTAACGCACCGCAGTTTCAAGACCCCGCGATGGGTGGAACATACGTTTGCCATTCTCGGCGTCTGCTGCCTGGAGGATTCACCAGCTCGCTGGGTTGCCATCCATCGTATCCATCATGTTCATTCCGATCACCAACCCGACCCGCATTCGCCCCTGGTCAATTTCCTATGGTCTCACTTCGGCTGGTTGATGGTGAACAATCGAGAAACCCACTCCATCAGTGCGATCGAAAAGTTTTCGAAGGATCTGCTGCGCGATCCTTTCTATATGTACATGGAAAAACGTCCCTTGACGAATCTTTACATAGGTCTATCGCAACTGCCAATCTTCTTTGTGGCTGGTTATTTGATCGGTTGGATCGGCTGGGGTCAAGCTAGCGCGATGCAACTCGCCCTGAGCATGGTCGTCTGGGGCGTATACTTGCGTATCATCGCCGTATGGCACATCACTTGGTCGGTCAATTCGCTCAGTCATATGTTCGGGTACCGCAATTACGAAACGGGCGAACACAGCCGCAACAACTGGTTGGTGGCCTTGCTCACGGTCGGTGAAGGCTGGCACAACAACCATCACGAAGACCCCTCGTCGGCCAGCGTGCAACATCGATGGTGGGAAATCGACATCAGCTATTACGAGATCAAGCTGTTAGAAAAGTTGGGACTCGCATCCGAAGTGATCGCACCACGCCACACACGTCACCAACCCAAAGCCAACGCGGCTTAAAGCGTCTTCACTCAGTGTAGAACGGCACTCAGTGTAGAACGGCACTCAGTGCCGTTGTGCACCTACCGAAGCACAACCCTCGGCACGGAGTGCCGAGATACTCTAGCGACGACTGCTGACGCAGCCATGCTTCGTCGTCAGCGGCGAGCGCTATTTCAGGTGGCTTCGAATAGTCAAGTTCCGTTCCATATCGCCCATTCTCGTAAGCCAGATTAAGTAAAGACTGGAGCGGCAATCGGATATCTGCTTCATCATGACGAAGTGGGATGCGAACCTCAGGCAATGGCGATCGATAGGATGCCTTGTATACCTCACTTTCCTCCGTCGTCTCGCGAATACTTCTAGCCATTTCGAGAGTCGTCAATGCGCTTCGACCAGAGCCCACGTCGGTACCAGCCTCCCTCCTACGATTGCAGGCCAATCAAAGGTTGCAGTCAAAGAGCGCGATGGTCAAGACATTTCCGCCGCCTAACGACCAACCGAAAGCCAGCGCGGCCCAGTGTAGAGCAGTTGTCCTCAACTGCTCCCACCCAGCGTTTCCATTGCAATGCTCCCACCGAGGAATCTCAGAAACAATCACAGCCCAGACCTCCGTGCCACGTGGTCAAATGCCGCAGCTTCCTCAGTCCGCAAGCAGTAGTCCGGAACGAAGAAATCCAAGTCCCATTTCGAAAACGGCAGGTTCGAACTGAGCAAGATACTCGTTTCTACCTCGTGCCAAGTCATGGGTGGCCACCAGATCGATGGTGGTGTTGTAGATTTCTAACTGATTTTCGAGGATTCGAACGGGGATCATCTGACCGATCAACCGCCACGGAGCGCTGTACCGATTATCTGCGTTTATTGATAAAGCCTTCGCTATCGACTTTGCGATAGACAACTTGAGCGGTGTCTCGACGAGGCGGCGGTTTTCTCTGGTGGTTGGCCCGTTGTAAGTAGACAGGGCGGCGAGGCTGTTGGAACCGGTGGACGTTCTGCTCGATGAGTTCGGACCGCCGAGATTCGGGCATCACTTCCGAGGACACGAGCAATCGTAGTCCGTAATGGGTTTCCCTCGCTTCCTTGCAGGCGATGGAGTACTTCGACACGAAATCGGCTTTGCTTTGGCTGCCTTGCCCCTCTTCGACATTCGCACTAACGTCTCCGTCGCCATTCGGCTCAGCTTGTTTCCTCGATGTTTCCTAGTTCGAACCCAACGAGCGAAGGGACTCGCTCGTCCACAGCGTTGACGAGCCGCACTTTCGCGGAGCGAAAGGCGACAATGCCTACGCCTCGATATAATCCTTAAGTTCGTCGGCAGTGATCGATAGCAGCTCGCTGCGATTGGTTTGTTTGTTCTTGACCACGTGCAGGTACGTTCCAACGTAGGGCTCCGTAACACGGGCCTTTGCATCCAACGGTGCAACAATAAGGAGCTGCAATCCAAAACGTGCAAAAAGATCCAGTGCGTACTCCGCGTGCGCGTCGTCGCTTCTCGAAAACATCTCATCCACCATAACAAACTGAAATCGTTCGCTCTGGGTCGCATCCGGATCGAGATCGTATTGATAGGCGATGGCCGCTACCAAAACCAAGAACGCGAGCTTGCCTTTTTCGCCTCCAGATTGACCCGTCCCACCATCGTAATAGCTGCGCGGTTCACCCGTCTCTTTGATAATCTCGCGGGCTGCAAAGTTAAACCAATTCCGCACGTCCACCACCTTCTCGCGCCAACGCGTGTTGCCATCGTCTCGCAGCTTCGCCACGAATTTTTCGATGCGCACGAAAGTGGCCTCGTTGGCCTCGGGTGAGCCATCCAGCGTACCCGTCAAACATCCCGCTAGATCGCGTCGAAAATCTTGGATTTCGCGATCCTGGACATCGGTCGGTTCCAATCGCATAAACGTTCCGGTCTTCCACTCCAGCAGTTTCAACGCGGTGTTGAGCTGCTCGATCTTGTCGCGAATCTCCTGACGTTCATCTTCCAAGCCACCGTGCAAAAGGCCGATTTCATTAAGCACATTTTCATTGAGCCGGCGCTTGAATCGCTCCTCATGTTTGGGTAGATCGTCGACCGAAATGCGTTCAAAAAGAGCAACGAAACTCGAAAGGGCAGCCACGTCGGCATCCAAGTCAATTTGCTCATCCGGGAATTTTTTCAAAAATCGAGTCATGCCACTGGTCATGTCTCGAGCGATCGGGACCAGCCGTTCCTGCAAACTGTCGACCTGTTCCCGTTGCAACCTTTCGGTATCCGCAGGCAACGTCCCCAAGTTCTGTATCGACAACGGTTCTTTGAGAGCATCCTGCAGCGAGTCGAACTGTTCGGCGGCATGTACCAACACACCCTCCGTTCCAGCCCGGCGAAGTGTAATCCTCGCACTATCCAGCAACCGATTGCCGTCGTTGAGTTCTCGCTCACGCATCGTGCGCTGCGCGATCGCTTGATCGCGATCCTGTTGATGACCCATGGCCTCGGCTTTGCGATCCGCAGACTGCTTCTTGAGCTCTCGAATGCGATCGTCCGATTCCTCGATGCGTTGGCGTTCCAGTTTCAATTGCGACGCTTCGAACTCATGCCGCGAATTATCGATCGCATCGAACTCCTCGGTCTTGAGGGCTTGGTCCAAAGCTTCGACCGCACTGGTGATGCGATCGGTTTCTGCGTTGAGTTTTTGCGAACGCGTCTGCAACTGCTGAAGATCTTCGTTGCCTCGTCGAATCGCATCGGCTAAGCTCAATCGCTTCTGTCGATTGTCCCAGCCCAAGACAAAGTGGCGACGGTCGTCAGGCATCTGCCGATCATCTTTTTCGTGACGCGCGTTGCTGGACTTGATGTGACGGTTCTTAGTCATGGCTGCGGAATCCAGCTTTTGAAACTCCTCGATCGTTTCGCAAGCCACGTAGTCAAAGCGTTGCTGAATCTCGGATCGAATCCATGGCGTTAACGGGTGATCGGGGAATTCCAGCTTTTGGATCAGCGTCGCCTGTTTATTGCTAGGCTGCGCACTCGAAATGGGTTGACCTGTCCTGGATTTGGAGCCAACTCGCAAATACACCAAGCGTTGGCCTTGACCGCGCCCGTCGATCAAGCGGGTTCGATCGACGTAACCTGCGACGCGTGCGTAGTAATCCGGCGATACCAACAAGCTACGTGCAAAGGAATGAAGCACTTGTTCGACCGACGATTCCCATTCTCGCTCCTTGGGATTCACCGCAATCAATTCGGCAGCGAACGGCAAATCGCTCGGGGCCAATTTCAAGTCACGGCAAATCGCATCGCGTACTCCGATAAAGGATTCGGCCAGGTTGCCTTTGCGTTTCTCTAAGGCTTCTGCTTCCGCTCGATCTTCAGCCAGTTGTCGGGTGAGCGAACCAATTTCAAATTGCAAGGCACTTTCTTGCGACCGTTTTTGTTGACGCTCTTCGAGCAATTTTACACGTCTGGCATAGCTCTCCTTGCGGACTTTTGCAAACTGGTCTGGAGAGGTCACTTGCACCGTGATACCCGCGGACATCAATTGCGATTCAAACCGTGCTCGGTAGTTCGCTTTGACCTTCGCGATCGCTTCCGCCTGTTCAATGAGTCCGGGCAACTGTCGCAATCGATCCCCGCCCGCGTTTTCGATTTCCAGTTCTAGTCGTGCCATTTCATTGCGAAGGCGATCTTGCAATTTTTCCAATCGCACGATGTCTTCGTTTCGATTCTGAATCTGCTGTTGCCATTGACTACACATGGGCTCCAAAAGCTGAACGGTGCGGTCAGCAAAGAAATAGCGAATCGCACTCAGCCGAAGTTTGGCAAGGTCCAGTTCCTCAAGTCTCAACTGGTAGCGCTGGCCCGCTTCGACGATAGGTCGCAGCAATTCATCTTGCTGTCGGACGCGGACCAACATGCGGTGCGCTTCGCTGAGTTCTGCAAAGTGGGTAAGCAGACGTCCGACGCGTTCGTTCCAAGGCTTGCGCTCGAGCATGTGCTGGCGGATGAAATCATCGAGTCGCTGAACATCTTTCACAGCTACCGTTTGGTTGAAGATGTCCATGGCCTTGGCTAGGAAGCCGGTCTTGCGTTGAAGCCATTGAAAATACTCTTTGTAGCTGCTCGTTGTTTTGAATCCTCGATCCTTGAGAGTGCGAGCGATGGAGCTGCCTGTTCCTAATTCGCCGAGATCCCGGACGATGCCCCGTTCCGATTCGCAGTACGCATAGACTTTTTCGACGGCGTTTTCATTGTTGAGGTAAAGCACTTGGCAAATAGTAAAGACGGTTCCAGCGGCTGCGTTCGAAAAACACGCGAGCAAGGCGGTGTAGTGGCCAGTGCCATTGCGCAAGTATTGAATCTGCGGCCTTCCCCCTTCACCAATCGTACGATCGTAAGCCCCGCGAATGTACGTCTTTTCATCGCGTTCGTTTTTGGTTGCGCCTGCCGCCACGTTGTAGTTGCGGGTTTGCGGTCGAACGAGGAGCGTCAAGAGCGCGTCGACCAGCGTCGACTTGCCCGATCCGTTCTCTCCAACCAACAACGTGGTTTGACCCCGCGGCAGTACGGAGTAGACGGCACCATCGAAGGTGCCCCAATTGTAAACTTCGAGCTTGGCCAACCGATATCCTGGAAGCGGCGGTCGGTCTGAATTCGCTGGTGTCAACGTCATGCTTCGTCCGCTGGGCTATCGTCTATCTTCTTGCCAACGGCGGCCACCAAGGACAGCCGCAATCGTTCCAAATCCGAAAGAGGCAATCGAGCCTTAATGATTCTCCGAATTTCCCACGAGGGTGGATCTTTTTCGAATTGGCGAACGAATTTGAGCTCTTCCATTTTGCGTAAAGCAGCAGTCAAGGTACGATTGAGGCGAATCGAATCGGTTTGGTCAGGAAAGAACGCTTCCCACAACGCGAGCAAATCGCTTTGAGCAATGACGCAGCGTTCATTTTGAACATCTTCTTCTTCGTATTGTCGCAGTTCATCCCGAAGTAAAACGCAGAGCAACGTTGCATCGTAGCCCAGTGGGGTTCGACGAAACAACCGAGGAACGGCTGGAAAGTCAGGTGGGATTTCTTCTTCGTCGAGCTGACGCAAATAGGCCATGGCATCCGGTTCGTCCACGACGAGCAACAATCCTAATTTCCCAAAGTACTCGGTAATCGGGGAAACGTTTTCGAGAAGTTGTTCCCATAAATCGAGGTTGTCGTCATGGTAAACAACACCTTGCAAAAGCCGTACGGCCACAGGGCTCCAGTCCGCTGGTGGCGGGATGAAGTTGTTGTTTGCGTCGGGAGAATAGATGTCCACAATAAGGTTTAACTGGCGAAGCCGTAGGAAGTGTTAGTGGTGGTGGTGGTTTTCATCGGGGTTTCGTGGCCATCTCGCGACTGGCCGCTTTGGGTTGGAACACGATACGAGGAATGGACACTTGCAACACCGAAGCGCGGCCTTTTGGCTGCACAATGATGATTCGATCGATTTGGGTTCGATCGATTTGGTGCGAGTCATCGTGCGCTATTTGCAAGTAGCCAAGCAACTCGACAACGCCACCGGTCAACGGCCAACGATCCAGCAAATTCGCAAGCGTTTCATTTTGGCCCAGCAGCGTCGCTTCGCGAATATGCCCCCGCAATTTGCGCATATCCAGTCGCTGCAATTTGGCAAAAGCGGACGCCATGGCTTGAGCATGCTGCGGATCGATGACTTGTTCGGTCAATTGCAACTGGTCGAAGTCCTGAGGCGGAACCCAAAAGGTGCGGGCCAGCGGGGAAGCGATCTCGGCTTCTGCGTCGACCAAAAGCTGAACCGATTGGCACTGAGGTGCGCCGCGCAGTCGAAGCGCATGTTGACGAATATCTCGCAACACGTTGGCCAATCGGACTCGATGGGCAGCGGCTCGCGCATCAAGCAGTCGTCGCAAGGTTGCAGAGAGTCTAGCCGTAGTTCGCATTACCTTTTCCGCTTCGGCCAATAGCGATGGCACCATGCGTCGAACGCGTGCGAGCGATTCATGTTGGTCTGCCAAAGCAGCAAGCTGTTGTATCTCCTCGATGTTCTTTCGAAGAATGGCCTGCTGGTTCGGGGAAAACAGAAAGGATACGAAAGCAAAGAAGCTGATCCCTTCGTCTTGTTGCTTTAATAAGTCCTCAGAATCCAAAGCATGGCCGAGGATCTGTCCTCGCGAATCATTGCCCGAAGCTTGCAGTTGTTGAACTTCACGTGCGATCGATTGAAAGCGTTCTTCGACGGCGCGGAAGTCGGACTGGAGGGCACGCAATAAGTCGACCGCCGTTTGAAACCGTTCGCGGATTTGAGCGGGACGGTAGACTTGCACCGATTTACCGGACTCGATGGCCTCGATCTCGGCGTCGACGACAGCGCGTTGAGCTCGGAGGTATTCCAGTCGGCGATCGGGATTGGCAGAAGCGCCTCGGACGATATCCTCGAGCGTATCGATGACCAGACGGAGTCGGCTCTCGGTGCCAACCAAATTGGAACCGCGGGTAACCGCAGCATCGACAAACTGAATGGCTTCTTCGGCGTATCTAGTGAGTTGGAATTGCGTTTCGATCGAGGCTGCTTCGAGAAAGCGTTGCAGCCAGCCTGCGTCCGACCATTGGGCCAAATACCGTTCCGGAGGGCCTGGAAGAAGGCTCGGTTCGGTTTCGTGGATTTCTTCCTGGTAGCCCGAAAGACGGGTTCTTAAATCGGTCTGACCAATCGAAATGAGCTCCCCCGATTTGAAAACGCGATGCAAAAAATCCAGGATAAGTGGTGCGTTGTCGGAACGGAGCAGCCTGGCGGTTGGGGACGCTTCAAAAAAGGTTCGGATGCTATCGCGTCGCATGGACGAAACAAATCGACTCGTTGACATGGGAATCTAAAGGTAGTTGAGAAACCTTTAAGTTAAACATTTCCCGGACACCTTTGGTCACGGAATCACGAAAAACTCTCAGTTTTTTGACGCCAACCAACATTTTTCGTTCGCCGAATGCTAGCCTGGATTATTCATTAGCCGTTTGGCGCTAGCCACGGTTGTCCGCTCCGCCATAACCGGAGGCTAGCGCCTTTCGGCTGACCGTTAAATCTCCGGTGAATAATCCGGGCCAGTGGAATAGCAGCTAAACGAGGATTCAAAAACGCCGTTAAGAGTCGGTTTGTGTGAACCGACTGGGCTTCTGGCGTGACAATTCCCTGAAATTCAACTAAACTTCGAAGTAGAAGAACACCTCAACTCATTTGGCGAACTAATGGCACAACCCGATACGGCAACGACCACCACCGTCCTTTCTCAGCAAACGCTGGCCGACAGCATCGAATGTGCGAAGCTTGCGGCGCGAGCAGCAGCCGAAAACAAAGGACAAGATATTCTAGTTTTGGATCTGTCCAAGCAGACGAGCATTTTCGATTGCTTCGTGATTGCGACCGGGACCAGCCGCCGGCAACTGCAGGCCATCGCCGAGGAAATCCATCGCGTGTTCAAGGCTCGCGGTGAAGTAAGACTTAGCGTGGCTGGTTACGATGAGAGCCGTTGGATCGCGTTGGACTACGGCAGTGTTGTGATCCATTTGTTCGATGAAGAGTGCCGCAAGTTCTACGATCTTGAAGGACTGTGGGCCGATAGCACCAGAATCGATTTGACCGAAGCCCTACGGGATACCAACGCCAAGCTCAGCATCTAGGGATTCGACTTACCTAAGCACGGGGAAATTACGGAGCACGAAGCGAATGGCGATTTCGATTGAATACCTTCTGTGGCTGTTACCGATTCTTGCGGCGGTCTCCTTGGTGATGGCCGCAACTCGGCATGAACGCAACGACAAGATTCTAAGCCAAGCTTGGCGAACTGCGGTCTGGACGCTCAGCTTCTTAGGGGCGATCGCCGCCACCCTCTGGTTCGCGATCTTTTGGATCGGCTAGTGTAAGTGTAGCTCGACAAGTGTAGCTAGACACTCCGTGTTGAGAGTCACGGCACGGAGTGGCGACGGTCACGGCACGGAGTGCCGTGCTACACTGGGCGCTCTTGTATTCCTTCTGCATCCAGCCAGAAACAGCGGTCTGCCAGCGAATCGGATTCCGACACGCTGTGCGTAACATGCAATGTTGTGACGCCTGTGGTCTGCTTGACCCGCTTCAGCAACGCGTGCATTTCATACCGCGTTGTCTCATCGAGTGCACTCAAAGGTTCATCCAACAGCAAAACCGACGGTCGGAACGACAATGCTCGGCCCAATGCCACACGCTGCGATTCACCGCCGCTCAAGCCGACAATCGAACGACCCAGGAGATGACCGATCCCAAGGACCTCCGATAGCTCTTGCGTCCGTTCGGCGATCAACTTACTCGATTGCTTTCGAAGACGCAGCGCGAACTCCAAATGCGCTTGCACAGTGAGCGTTGGAAACAACGCGAAATCCTGTGGGACATACCCAATCTCGCGGTCCGGAGGTGACCATCGCGTGACGTCACGTCCATGGATCAGGATCTGCCCATCCAACACTTGACGCAATCCGCAAATACTCTCCAGTAGCGTCGTTTTGCCACGTCCCGTTGTCCCCATCAATACGGCATACTCACCCGATTGGATCTGAAGGTTAATACGAGGGAGCACGAACGTACCACTCTTGACCGTAACATTGCGAAGCTCGATCACGCAGTCAATCCTGTTCCAAAAACACGCAAAACCAAAAGCACAACGACCGCCAGGATCACCATCAACAACGAAACGGCGACCGCGGCATCGAGGTTGCCGGTGCTTAATTCCAAGTACACCGACGTCGATAGGACTTCGGTTCGCATGCGTGTAGCACCAGCGAACACAAGGATCGGTCCGAATTCACCCAATGCTCGAGCCCAGGCAATCGTAAACGCAGTGACGATCCCACGTCTGGCTTGCGGCAACGCGATTTGCCAAAACGCTTGCCCTCGTGTGCACCCAAGTGTTCTTGCTACCTCTTCGGCACGGGGATTCATTTGGTCAAACGTGACTCGCATGGTGCGAACCGAAAACGCACAGGCTACCGAAAACTGAGCGAGCACCACCGCGGGCCAACGATAGGTAATAGGAAACCCGATACTATCGCGAAAGATACTCTCGACTTGCAAACCAAAAAACGGCTGATGGAACAGAATCAACAAGCTTAAGCCCAATACCAACGGAGGGAGTACAATCGGGATGTCGACCAAGGTGTCGACAAGCCATCTCCCCGGAAAAGAATAACGCGACAACAAGTAACCGAGCGGCGTTCCAACCCAGACGGAAAGAATGGCAGCAACGGTGCACGAAAGAATCGTCAATCGGAGGGCTGCACGGATTTCAGGCTTTGCTAAGGCTTCGTAAAAATCTCGCGGCGTGGTGAACATGACATCCGCCGCAAGCAGCAAAACAATGAGCAGGATGAAGCAAGCGGAGAGCCCACTCATTACGAGGAAAAACAACGCGTCCGACCGACGCCGTGGACTCCAATGGTTGGTTGCGTCGGGGTTGGCGGCGGCCGATGATGGGTGATGCATTAAATGGATTGTAACGCCCCTTCAGGGCAATGTTTGGATGTTTTGTGGTTACCCAGGGCGGCGCTTCGCGACGTTCCGTCGCTGCGCTCTGCCCTGGGCTAGGATGTTACTGCCCCATTCGGGACGTCTTCCAAATCGTTGCCCTCGCTACGGTTTCGGCTCCTGCCAGCGAAACCCTTCGGCTTCAAAGATTTTCTGCGACTCCGCAGAACAAATCTTTTGAAACAATCGCTCCGCTAAGTGTGAGTTGGGTGACCCATCGGCTACCGCGAACGGTTGAGTCGCCACCGCACACGAAAGACCCTTGATTTGAATCGCATCCAAGGTTTCCGACGAGCCAGCCGCGTTGCTCAAATAAGCGATCGCAGCATCCAGCGAACCGGCCCGAAGTTGATTGACCAACATATCCCCGGTCGGTGACTGAACGGTAACGTTTTCCATGACTTCCTTTTGAACCCCCCCTTCGCGAAGCGTGTTCTGGGTGAGCCACCCCATGGCGCATTGCTTCTCATGCCCAACTCCAACTCTAATTCCTTTCTTCGCAACGTCACGCAGCGTCTTAATATCCAGCGGATTCCCTTTCTGCACCAAGATGACCAACTCATTCATCGAGACATCGATCGGCCTTGGAAATAGATCGGGGACTTGATTCATGAATTCTGTGTCGCATGCAAAATACGCATCGGGATGTTGTCCGGCTTTCATTTGCGCCACCAAAATGCCGCAGCCGTTGTAGACTCGAGAGACTCGAACCCCCTCGCGTTTCTCGAAAGCAACTAGCGTCTCCTCGATGGCTGGCCGGAGCATGGAACCAGCGAAAATAGACAGCTCGGGTACGTCGCTCCAAACATCTCCATTGGCCACGCGAAACCCATGTTCGGCATAATGCTTCAATCCACGATCTCTAGCAGCAACATACCTCGCGAAATGAAGTGCCGCTTGCGGTTGCTTGGAACCCGAAATCACCGCCAACGAAACTTGCGATACAATCCCCTCCAATTCCGGCAATTCAATCGATTCAAGATCGGGATACGATTTCAGAATGGCATCGTAGACGATGCCAGCATCTGCGGATTCGACCACCAAATCGTTGGCCACGTCGGTAACCGTCGTTTGAAAGGCAAGCGTCGCGGACTCAAGCCGATCCCAGAGTTTATTCACGGTCAAGGCCTCACGCGTACGTTTGCCAATCGCGGACGCATCTGGGCTAGCCTGCACCACTCGAACTTCAGATCGCAACAGGTCAGAAAAAGCACGTATGCCTCTGGGGTTGCCGCGCCGGACGGCGACGACTCCTCGCATCGTTGCCAATGGAAGCACTTCGCTAAGTAAACCTTTCTGGTTTCCGATGAGGACGTAGCTATCATCGGCAGGCAGGAAAAGATCCCCCGTCCTACTGACCTCGATGGACGAGAGCAGAGTCTGCGACGCTCCGTATTGAATCTGAATGGATCGATGAAACTCATGCTCATATTGCGCCTTGATCGACTCCATCACGGCTCGATTGCTGGCTGCACAGAACAACATCAACGGTTCGGTCTCGCCGCCAGGGTCATTTCCTGCTGGTCTCTTGGGTGTTGAACTGTTCATCAAGAACATCAATGCAACAAAGACGACCGCCGAACCCAACAGAACGACTGTCTGACGATTCATACTTGAAACTCCATGCGAGTCATGATTACTTTTTCCTGCCTGGAGGAATCGTCAAAAGTGTGGGCTTCGAAGGGGCCCGTTCCAACGTTGTTACCGGCGGCGGCGTTTCACCGTCCTCGCCATAAAGTTCCCGATTCCAGTTGGTCGAAAGCAGCAAGTCGAAACCAGGATTGCGTTCTTTGATCTGGCATGAGCAAGCCCCGCAAAGGAAAATGGTCAGGTCTTCGATAAGTCCCGCATTCATTTGCTTGGCTGGTATCACTTCCAAGGCTCGCCCTCGCCCGAACACCGGTGCAAGCACTGGTTCGTTTTGAGCATCGGATTCGAAACTGTTCATGAGTTTAATCAACAATTGCTCCTGGGGGTCCTTGGGATCCATTTCAAGGATCGTAAACTTGAGAAATAAAGGGACTTCCGCGTAGAGTTCCGAGCCGGGCAAGCCAATTCCATCGGGCAGTTGCAGCTTCTTGCTCAAACGATCCAGTTCAACGGTCAGCAAATTGCGAATGGCTTGATCTTTTTTGGCGTCGTTTGACTTTAGCATGAGCCATACAACCGAATCGCCTGCCAGCAATCGACGGGATAATTCTTGCCGGATTGGCGAATGAAACAAGTTCGCTTTCGGTGCGTCCTCAAGAGGGCCACGCCAGTGATTTACCAGTTCACCACTGCCAAGCGAAGTCCGAATCACCACGAACGGCAACGTCAATTGCGGTTGATCGCGAAGCGTTGCCCAAAGTTCCTTCCGTTTTTTGTCCTCGTCCTTACCGATGTGACTTCGCACGATTTCGGCATTGGCAGTGCCACCTGTGAGCGTGGATTCTTTTTCCAAGGATTGCAGCAATTGTTCTTGAGAGTCGGACAGTTTCCCGTCATGAAAGACGATCACTTGGCAAAGATCTGGTCGCCAACGTTCCAGAGCGTAACGGAAGACAGGAACATTGCACGCGATAGCAACGGTTGCCGTAAATGCAAACATCGTTGCGATGCTAGTTCGAATGCATAGTCGATAAGGGATCATTTATGTTTCCGTAATGATTTTTATAAAGCTTCAGGATTGGACAGGCTGTCAGCCTGTTCTACCCAACGAGACTTGATTTCATTTTTTGGGCCAAAGGCCCATCCGTTTGCTTAGCCCAGGCCAACGGCCTGGGATTTCGAGACAACGAGGAAAGGCAGGGCCAATGGCCCGACAGTTTGCAAAGATCAATCCTAGACATAACGCTCGTCCATGTAAACTGACGGGCCTTTGGCCCTAAAAAAATCTTTAGAATGCTCAATTACCCAGGCCGTTGGCCTGGGCTAGGTAAACGACTGGCCCTTTGGGCCGAACACCGCCCGTCGGCGGGCCGAATACCGGCAGTTGGCGGGGCGAATACCGGCAGTTGGCGGTGAGGACTTGTTGAGGAGCGGACAACCGTGGCTAGCGCCAAACGGCTAATGAATAATCCCGGCTGGAAGCCTGCCCTACGTTTGTCGCAATGATCACTTACCGAAGCACATCAGTCTGCCATCGGTTGTTGCAAGGAACAACTTGCCGCTTGCACCCGACATTCCATCCCATGCTGGCAGCGTTCCCAATTCAATACTATTTTCCACTAAGCCACTGTCGCAGTTCACGCACAACAGGAGACCGCTGATCTTGCCTTCCAAGGCTTGGTCTTGATCGGCAAGCAGTTTCTGGACCCCTTCGTCTTTTTCGGACAATTGCTTGAAAGTTACCTCCTCGTCGATCATGTCGAGCGGTCCTGCGATGAAAAGCTTATTGCCTGCTAGCACCATAGCCCGAACGTATATCGGCACATCGTTGGCCCACTTGGGCTTGACGAGGCTGTTACCGACTTTCGGAGTTGGCGGTGCAGTGTCTGCTACGGCATTTTTTGCCGCTCCATTTCTCTTAGCCGTCGCTCCATTCTTGGCGGTGAACTGAATCGCATTGCCGTTTTTTCCTTCGACAAGCGTCCCCCCCTCCAAAGTCCCATTGTTTCGATGCGTTGAGAAATCGCGTGCTGTACCATCGTCGAACGTTATCACAAGTCTAGGATCATTTCCCAACTCCGAACCATTTTTGAAACGTTCTGCGATGGCTGCATCTTCGGTGGCATTCAAATACAATCGAACTTCGTCGATGATTCCCGCAAAAGAGTTGGGAGTTTCATATACTCCAACAGCAGAAGCGGCATCGGCACCAATTTCCATGCCTTGGGCGGGGTCTTTGGTGAGCAACCCCGTTGCCACGTCTTCTCCGACTCGCTCGCCGTCGACGAACAGCCGCATCTGCTTATCTTGCGTAAGTACACCCACGATGTGATGCCAACCTCCCACCACGCGTCGCGGACCTTTGACGCTGGCGAGTTTGTTCTCAGACCGGACCAGAAACGCAGGCCTGCCTTCTTCCAAGATCAAAGCAAAGCCTTCGGCCGGACCACCCCGGGCGGCGATGACTCCGTTTGGCTTGGTGGCCGTGACCCAAGCTTCGATTGTGATTGGCTTGCCTGCCGGATTCAAGCTCGGCGATTTTTGAAACTGAGCGTACGAGCCTGCGATGGCAGCGTTCGCAGCTTTGTTGAAGTCCGCAGGGATTTCTGGCGGGTTAGGATCGGCTTTGAACAACTGATGCTCCATCGTTGTTGTCCACCGCAAATACTCCGGCTTACGCCCGTATCCATATACGTACCCGTCGCCATTGACCATCAAGCGTCCGGAGGGCGCAAATCTGCCCGCTTGGAAGTATCCCCCATGGCCTCCTGCAAAGCTTTGCCCGAGCACCCAATACGATCGATGGAACCACGAATCATCGAGGAAGCCCATCGGTGCAAACAAGTGAGCGCTGTCGCCGCGTTGAACCGACGCTTGCCCGACGAAATCACCAGAGTTCGGCCCAATCTCAAGTCGATTTCCTTCCAGGTCGAATTTCTGCGACTTCATGTACATAAACTTACCGTCGGACGAAAGGATGTCTGGCAATCCAACCGGCATCTGCAAAACCTTGACCTTCTCTTGAATGTTGTTGCCGGTCTCCGGATTGGTTTCGTCGATGATGTTTTCTGTCAGCTTCTTGCCGGTTGCCAACTCCAGCCGAATCATGCGAATTCCGCCGTCGAGGAAGTTCGATCGCCCGGAGACGCAGTTAACGATATCGTCTTGAATCAAGACGCTACCGTGCACTGGCCAAAGCGATTCCAACTGCTCGTAGGCCATCGTTCTGCGGTCCATTGGCGCTGCCCGATAACGCCAAGCTAGTTGCCCATCCGTAGCTTGCAAACAGTAAACCCAGCCGTCCGTTCCTCCGAACACAACCTTGCCCCGGTATACGGTTGGAGGTGAGTCGATTCGTGCCCCTGCAGTGAACGACCAGCGTTCCTTGCCGCTCGTTTCGTCGAACGCAAACAACGTGTGGGCATCCATTTTTGCAACGAATACCGTTCCGTTGGCGATCACGGGGGATGTCAATCGTCCACCGAGATCCACCGTCCACTTTTTCTCGATGGCAGAAGGAATCAATTCCGAAGCGGACCCGCTGCGTGACGCATCATGGCGAAAGGTTGGCCAATCTCCCCGCTTTGCGCTGGCTATAGCGTCCAGTGGCTTCAAAAAAGCCGGGCCTTTTTGCAGTCGCCCTTCTTCCTGAACGGTTTTAGGAAGCGGTCGAGTCGGTGCCAATGGGGCGAGTGCGTTGAAACCAAACAACTTCGCTTCTGGGTAGCATGCGCAATTGTGTGGTGGTGCATAAGTCAAGCCGTTGCAGGGCATGATTCCATACAAACAACCGCCGCGCACCCAATGGTTGATATCCCAGTGCTTGTTGTCGGGGCTAACAAACTCAATTCCCGTCCTCGACGGAATCAAGAAACTGTCCGTCGCCTTGGCGATATAACATCGATGATGAAACCAGTACGTATCCACATCTGGAGCGAATTGTTTCTTGACCTCGCCGGTCTTGGGGTCGCGCCCCGTATACACGCCCGTGTCCTTACCAGAGGTCGTCGGAGCAACCCAGACCAGCCCATCCATTACCAACAAGTCCTGAGGGGACTGGTAACCCGAGTTGGGATGGTCCGCGTTCCACAATGCGTTGCCATCCTCTTTGGCGACGCTGATCATTTTGCCGTCGCCCCCCGCATAGAGCACGACTTCATCGTGGACGACCAGTCGCGGACCGAAATTAAAAGTGAATTGATTGCGACGACTGACCGGCTTGGTTTCCCAAGCGACTTTGCCGGATCGATGTTCGACACTGATCAACTTCTCACCATCGTGGAAGTAGATCCTCGCGTGATCGGCCGCCAAGGTCAGGGGCGAAATTTTGGTTTGTTTGGCCCAAAGGGTTTTTCCTGACTCTGCGTCCACCGCCATCAGGATGCGTGGATCCTCGTTCCAGAACATTTCGCGAGCCACGGCTTGGTCGCCCACGGTTGCGTTGAGCGGTGCGTAGTCCGCGAGCTCGGCCTTACCTTTCCTTACCACGAGAAACAAAATCCCTTGGGTGTTGACAATTTCTTCCGTACCTTCAGTCCCCGCGTACACCAGTCTTGTCTTTCCCGTATCGGCGTCGATGGCCGACACGGCAGCGTCAGTTCCCAACGTGACATAGACAGTATCGTCGGTGGAAACCAAACGTCGTGAGAGTTGGGTCGGCCCGCTCTTGAGTGGCCAAAGATGACTTTGCCAATTCTCGATGTCGCGCTTCCACAGCACGGTTCCGTTGAATGCATCGCGCGCGATCAGTTTCCATTTTGAGGGAAGCTGAATCGATATACGGCTTCCTTCGTCCATGATGTAAAACATGCGGCCGCCAGTCGAAACCAAGGCGCTCATGCTGGCCATGCGATCGTGATGGCGCGAGTATCGCGGGCTGCCAACCCACTGCAGATGCCGGGGTGGGGCCACCACATCGTCATGTGCGACAGAATTGCCGCTTGCATCGTGCAGGTAGTGTGACCACTCATCGATATTGCTTGGACGAGGTTTTACGGTCTTGACCCATTTCTCCGCCCCATCTTTGCGATAGGCAACTCCGTTTGGCACCAACACTCTCAGCACTTCTTCTTCTGAAATGTTGCTTTGGTCCTCGATGACCATCAAGTTGACCAGATTATCGATATAGGGGAGTAGTGCTCCGTCGAGTTGGTCCACTGCCACATCGCCATAAATCCCCATGGCACGAATGCGCTCGCGGGCTTTTTGTACGATTGCAGCGTCGCGATCCAGGCCTTGCACTTGGATCCCTTCTCCGCGTCGCAGGGAGGCCGTCAGTTCGCCCGTTCCGACCCCCAGATGAACAACGAATCCGCCTGACACGCCGGCCTGTTTGAGGATCTGGGCGGCATCTTGGTCGGTATCAGCTTTGAGCCACTGCGGACCAAGAAAAACCATTACAGTCCAAAGGATCGACTTCATTGCACGAGAAGGGCAACACAACATGATTGGGTCTCAATTCGAAACCAGAGGGAATTTAGGCAGGAACGAACAAGGAGTAGATTTCTATGACTTCAGATTATCGCATAAATCTCGCTGGTTCGTGCGGGCTTTGGACCGCGATTCAAGAAATTTCGTGGCAGATGCTGCCAGCATCCGAACCGACGCTAGCAGCCGAACCGACGTTAGCAGCGTCGGCCACGGCACGGAGTGCCGTGCTACACTATTTGCGAAGCCCAACGGCTTCGACCAGGTCGCGCGTCGCAGGCGGGCGTGTGCAGGCGAAGACTTCGCCTGCCGAGCAACCGGCAGCAGCCCCAGCGGCTATTGCCAATCCTCGAACCCGATCGTACACATGGGCTTTGGCCGGAGGAAATTGAGTGGCGTAACAAGCGATGCTTGCGATTTTTTTTTCGATCGTCTTACTGATATCAACGGTTATCTGATTTTCAAAACCAACGATGGCGGTCGGTTCGAATTGCAATCGAAAGTACAACTGCCGTTCGATGGCATGAACCGGCAGCCCTTCAAACACATCATCCCATTTGGTTAGCCGGGAATAGAAGACCGCAGCGTCGGTTATTTGCATGGCTTGATAGTGGTCGGGTGACGCCATGGGTGTCTTGTTGCCAAAGCCGATCACCATTCTGGGGCGATAGCGCCGGAACTCTTTAGCCAGCGCAACACGTTCCTCAAAACCATCCATCAATCGCCGATTGGTGAAGTCCAAAATTTTGCGAACATGGACTCCCAAAACATTGGCGGCAGCCATGGCTTCAGCCCGTCGTACGTCTGGATGCGGACTCCATGGCGTTGGCTCACCGTCCGTTAGATCGATGATTCCAACCCGGTAGCCCTGCTCGACTAGCGCCGCAATCGTTCCGCCACACGCGATTTCGACATCGTCTGGATGAGCCCCTACGACAATCACATCCAAACGCTCGCTGTGCTGGGTCATCGACCAACTCCCATGGGCTTGACTGCCTTGAGCAAAAACGTCGGATTGCATGACTCAAGGCGCAACTTGTCCAACTGATAATTCCCTCTCGAGATTTGAACCATCCAGAGCATCGGTTCAATTCCCATTTTGGAGACGAACATTTGCTGCAAAGCTACGACGTAATCCATGCTCATCATGTTGGCTATCAGGCAGCCGCCAGGTTGCAGTCGCGGCCAAGCGTGTGAAACCAGTTCGGTAACGGCCCTGCCTGTTCCGCCGACGAAAATGGCCTCGGGGTCTGGCAACGACTCCCATGCCTTAGGGGCTTCGCCTAGGACGGGGACGAGATTGGTGACTCCAAACTGATTCGCATTTTCCACCAACAAGTTATAGTCTTCAGCATCCATCTCGATGGCATAGGCTTTTCCGTTCCGGGCGATTTGGGCAGCTTCGATGGCCACCGAACCACTCCCTGCACCGATGTCCCACACGATCGAGGTGGATCGGAGATTCATTTCACCCAATGCGATGGAACGGACTTCGTTTGGAGTCAACAGGCCTCGTTTCGGCTTGCTCTGTCGAAACAACTCGTCGGGATTTCCAAACAACCGCCGGTTGTCGGATTCCGACTGCTTGTCCGGTACGCCAGTTTGCCTGACCATAACCATGACGTTTAAAGGAGCGAAGCGTTGATTGACAATGTCCTCCAATGCGCTCCGCGTCACCCGTTCGTCAGGTGAACCCAAGTTTTCGCAAACATAAACGGTAAAATACGAAATGCCTTTGGAGAGCAGCTCCTCCGCAAGTCTTGCCGGCGGCACCTCCTCGGACGTGAAGACCCCGACCTTTTCAGCCGATCGAATGCGTTCGACTACCCGCTCGAGCGGTTGCGAAGCTAGATTGGTCAGATATGCTTCGTCCCAGCTTTCCTTGACGCGAGCAAACGCCAATTGCATGCTGCTCACATGTGGCAGCACATCAAAGCGGTCTTTGCCAAGCCGGTCGCAAAGAAACCTGGCGGTTCCGTAGAACAGGGGATCGCCACTGGCCAACACAACCGTGGGGCTGTTGGACAGGTCCAATGAATTTGCCAGTCGGTCCAGGTCCGACCCAATGATTTCCTTGCGGCCAGTGAAATTGGGGAATTTGGCCAATAGCCCAGGCGAGCCAACCAGCACGCTCGCCGATTGGATGCAATCCGCCGCATGCTTGGTCAATCCCTCAGCTCCGTCGTCGCTGACACCAACGATCATTATTTTGGTTGTATTTGCCATGCGGAAGTTATACCCCATCCATTTCGGGACACAAACGCCAAGTGATGGCTCTTAGCGTGCACTCGCCCCAATTGCCTCATAATGCGTTATGATAGCCAACACGGATTACCCCTTGTTCGATTGCCCCCGTTTGAAGCTGCGGAACTGACAACGCATGAAACTGCACTGCTTAGGAACGGCTGGTTACCATCCCAGTGCAACGCGTCACACCAGTTGTTATTTTATCCCGGAAGCTAGCCTCATGCTCGATGCGGGCAGCGGACTCTTTCGATTGGAGAAGCTGATCGACCAAGAGGAGATTTCTATCCTCCTGAGCCACTGCCATCTGGACCACGTGTTCGGGTTGACTTTTTTTCTGGACTTTGTGGCGGTGACACCGCTCCAAAAAATCCATGTTTATGGGGAGCGGGCAAAGATCGAAGCGATTCAAAAGCACCTTTTTCACGAGCTGCTTTTTCCGGTCTTGCCACCCTTTCAGTGGCACGCGATCGAGGACTTGGGCTCGGAATTTGCTTTGAACGATGCCAAGTGTCGCTGGTTTCCGCTAAAACATCCTGGGGGCAGTGTCGGTTATCGCATGGATTGGCCGGGCCTGTCGCTTGCCTATATTACCGATACTACCGCGTCACCGCAGTCCGCATACTGGAATGAGATCCAAGGTGTCGACTGGCTGATCCACGAATGTAATTTTTCCGACGACTGGATCGATTTGGCAATCAAAACTGGACATAGCTGGACAAGTGCTGTTTTGGAGAGTGCTTCTAAAGCCGGCATTTCACGCTTGATATTGACGCATATCAACCCTTTGGCGGGTGAGCCGGACCCCTTGGGGTTGGCGGCGGCGACTGCAAAATTGCCTCGACATACGCCAAGTCAAATCTTGGTCGCTAGCGATTCTTTGGTCATTGATCTGTCAAGCCTTTGAAACATTTGGGCGTCCCCATATACTTGAGCCCGAACAGCGTGGCTGAAAATGGATGGACAACACCCTAGGTTGCGAGGAAACAACAACGTGATGAATCCCTACAGTTCACTGAGCGATGATTTTTACATCAATATGCACCTGCATACGGAAATGGATCTTCCGAACCAACGCGAGACGGTGCTACATTTCTTTGAGCAAATGCAACGAAGATACCCAAAGTTGCGACACTTTTATCAACGGGAACGTGGCGAGTTCATTTTAGAAGAGGACAAGGAACACGGTGCCTACCGCTGGATCGCTGCGGAACCGCGCCGAATGTGCAGCGGAATCGTCAATCCGAACTCGCTTGAGGAAGCCATGTCTCAGCATTGCGAAGTGCTGGATGTCGTCCCCCACACCATGGCCATCAGCAAGCTGGACTGCGAGTCGATTGGATTGATGTACGGATTCGACTACGCCTGCCGCGGTAATCACAATCAGATCTTGGCCGACGCAATTGGTCTGCCGATGGGTTTTGACGCGATGGCTCAGCGCACCGGTTCGCAGCTCATGAGTTACGAGCCTGTGATTCAGATGTCCCTCGACGACGTTTTTCGAACGCATGCTCGCATTCATTTCGAAACTCGAACAACGGTGTTTCAAGCCAAATCGGGTGAGTACAGCGAAGATTTGCTGAGCGCGTACATCACTGTACGTCGCTTTGATTCGCTAGGGCCAGATGAGGACTTTAAAACCGAAGTCATGCGTTTGGAGCAATTGCTGCGAGAGTTGATGGACAACTACATCGTCGAGAGCATTCTCAAACCGCTGCAAAACTGCATTGCGGCCCGGTGATTTTATGATTGTCGCCTTTCGCTCCCGCGAAAGTGCGTTTCGCTAACGCACTTTTGCGGAGCAAAAGGCGACAATGTTTTGCACGGCGCGGCCACACTTAGTACGACTTGGCGAAGATGGCTTGGGTCTTCGTCGGTTGGCCGGTTACAAAACAAGCCCCTTCCCCTGCGATCGCATCCAGCGGGATGCAGCGGATGGTCACTTTGAGCTCGTCGAGTAACGGCTGAACGGCTTCTTCGCTGGCGAACCAGCACTTGGCAAATCCACCGCCCGTCGATCGCCCTTGTTCGTCGTCGGGTTGGAAGAAGTTTCGAAACTCAGCCTCGGATTTTAGTTCAACCGTGTTCGCTTTTTGCATGACAAGAGCTCGCTGGAAAAGATTGTCTTGCATCTCTTGCAGCAATTTTGCAATGCCGTTTACCAGTTCGCCGCGCGGCATGGATTGGCTTTGGTTGGTATCGCGTCGCCCAACAAAAGCTGCCCTGTTGGCAATGTCCTTAGGCCCCACTTCGACCCGAACCGGAACTCCGCGTTTGATGTGGTACCATTTCTTGTCGCCCCCACGCATATCGCGATCGTCGATATCGACCCGTATCTTTTGATCCGAGTACATTTGCGAGGCCAACTCTTTTTTGAGCGACTTGCAGTATTCGAGCACTTCGGTCTTTTGAGTCTCATCGCGATAGATGGGAATAATGACAATTTGCGATGGTGCCAATCGAGGCGGGAGTACCAGTCCGTCATCATCCGAATGGGTCATGATCAACGCGCCGACCAAGCGTGTGGAGACTCCCCAGGAAGTCGTCCATGCATAGGAAATCTCGCCGTTCTTGTCTTGGAACTTGATCTCCTGAGCCTTGGAAAAATTCTGGCCGAGGAAGTGCGATGTGCCAGCTTGCAACGCCTTGCGGTCTTGCATCATGGCTTCAATAGATAAAGTGGTGACAGCACCCGGGAATCGTTCGCCAGCGGTCTTTTCCCCTTTGATAACCGGGACTGCCATGTAGTTTTCGACAAAGTCGGCGTAGACCTCGAGCATTTTGCTGGTCTCTTCCATGGCTTCTTCGGCGGTCGCATGGACGGTGTGCCCCTCTTGCCAAAGGAACTCGGTCGTGCGCAAGAACAAGCGTGTACGCATCTCCCATCGAACGACGTTGGCCCATTGATTGATCAGAATCGGCAAATCGCGATACGACTGCACCCATTTGGCGTACGTTGCGCCGATGATCGTTTCACTCGTGGGTCGAACGATGAGGGGTTCCTCGAGCAAGCCGGCTGGCCGCAGTCCACCCTTGCCGTCTGGCTCAAGCCGATGGTGCGTGACGACGGCACATTCCTTGGCGAATCCCTCGACGTGTTTGGCTTCTTTTTCAAGAAAGCTCATTGGGATGAAGAGTGGGAAATAGGCGTTTTGATGACCTGTATCCTTGAACATTTGGTCGAGGACGCGTTGCATGTTTTCCCAAATGGCATAGCCCCAGGGCTTGATGACCATACAACCACGGACGGCTGAGTTTTCGGCGAGGTCGGCCCCCTTGATAACCTGTTGGTACCACTCTGGGTAGTCTTCGGCGCGGGTTGGCGAAATGGCGGTTTTTGCAGGGCCCATGGATCAGCTTCAAAAGACAAAAGGGGGAAACGTGTACTTTGTGCCGGAATCGGCGGTTTCGTCAAAAACAGTCGAGTCAGGCTTTGCACAGTTTATCCCATTCACCCGTTCCGGCCAGCCCGAAGTGCCTGGACAGTAGGACACTGACTATCATGGCCGGACTGGAAAATATGCTGGCGGGGGTAATGCTGGGGATGTTGTCGTATATTGTTGATATTGTTGATTCGACAGCGGGGACGTGTTTAACGATCTGGGGCCAGCCGGGAATCGTCCCCAATCGCCCGAAGGACCAGTACTTAGGATACTCGTCGAGTCCCGGGAGTCCGTTCCCCACCCCAATCCTTCCGAATCACGTAGGATCTGCTGGACTCGTTCGGCAATGATGACATCGCGTTGCTGAGTTCGTTTTGCGTGAATTTCTTTAAGCTTGGCAAGTTGTTCTTCCAATGCCTTGAGTTCCTTCGCTTTTCCATCTTGTCGCTGGTCAAACTGTTCGCCTACGGCACTTTTGAGCTTGGCAACGACGCTCTCCTTCTCTGCACCTTCCGCTGTTTTCAGTAACGTTACCCACGACGCAACGTTTGCCTGTTGGGCATATTCACCTTGTACTATGGCCAGGTTGATTGTTGCCACATCGGCGGGGGTGGTGGTAACCGTCTGAACATCGCCACGGGCGTTGATGGTCCGCTTCACCGTCTCACTCGGGGCCCTCGCCGCACCAAAAGGGTCCTGCCCCAGCGAAAAGCAACTCATTGTCCCACCGACGGCAGCACATACGAGCGCGAATGCAAATTTGCGTTTCATGGTTATTCCTTGTTTATAAATCGAAATAAAATGGGGATTAGTGTCGCCTTTCGCTCCGCGAAAATGCGTGTACGAATCGCACTTTCGCGGAGCGAAAGGCGACTTTGTCATTACGGTAACTGCTTCTCAAAAGCACCCAGTTCCTGTTTCAAGCGTTGAAGCTCGTTCTCGAATCGATCCGTGATGGGAAGTGCGTCGGACCCGTGGTAACTCTGTTCAAGCCTGTCGGCTCGTTTCCGAATCAATTCTTCAGCGTTGGACCAGACATCGTTCGGCACTCTTTTTGTCGATGGGTCCTCCATGGAAGTTATGGTCGATCTTGCTTTAGTGTTTTTTGACTCGTTGGCGTTCACCTCATTTTCTGGTACTGGCTGGGTAAAGACTACGCCTAAATACACGATAGAAACTACGACCGCGATGCCTGCCCCCATTTCTTTCCATCGGTGCGCCTTTGGCTTTTCCTCTCGGCCATATTCGCTTCTTGCAGGCTTGGGTTGCTGCGAAGGGTTTTCGCAATGGGCGATCTCTTTCTCAAGAAGCGTTGCGACCGTGACCGCGTCCAGAAATCGATCGCTCGGCTTCTTTGCCAATAGTTTGAAAATGAATTTTTCTAGCCAATCGGGTATCGACGGGACTTGCTCGCAAATCGATCGCGGTTCTTCGTGAACAATACGTTGCATCGATCCGTAGATAGACTCGCTCCGGAACGGTGAATGCCCCGTGCTCATCGCATACATGACCGTTCCTAAACTAAACAGATCGGATTGGGCCGTACAAGTCTCGCCCCGCACTTGCTCCGGAGCCATGTATTGAGGCGTGCCTGCTATGAACCCGCTACGCGTATGACTGGCATCGCTGTTGACGCGAGCGAGTCCAAAGTCTGCCACACGCACTCGTTCGACTCCACGATCCAGCAGGACGTTGGCCGGTTTGATATCACGGTGCACAAGCCCACACTCATGTGCCGCCGACAGGGCCATCGCAATCTGACGGGCAACTCGCAGCAAGGACAGCTCATCCAACGGCCCCTGCTTTCGAATGCGAGATTCGAGGGTGCCACCCGGAACGTATTCCATCGCAAAGTAGGGAAGCCCGCGGTGTTCCTCCACCGTGTAAACAGGGACAACGTGCTCATGGGAAATGGCGGCCATGGCGCGCGCCTCCAAAGCAAAACGCTTACGGGCCGCCGCGACGCTTGCCAGCGCAGGATCAAGTACTTTAATAGCAACGTTCCTGCTCAGAGCCGAATCGATGGCGCGAAACACGATACCCATCCCACCGCGACCGATGATCCCTTGTATCTCATAATTTCCAATTCGACCCATCGATGCTGGATCGTCGGTTGGTCCTAAAACCGATAGATCGACGGATTGGCTTGAATGTGTTTGCTCACCAGAACTCCAACCCAGCAAGGTTGTCGGATTGACTTCCTTTTGAACGATCGAGGCTGCACAGTAGAAAGACCAGCGGTGATCATCCTCCGAATCGCCGGGCGATTCGTTTGCGTTCAAGGCGTCGGCCACATTCCCGATTTCTGTCGCAAATCCGCTCCCGCCGACGCCTCGCCCGATGCGGGCGCGTTGCCGTGTGATTTGCAACGTAACGCGGCGTGCGGCTTCAGCGAGCCAAGCTCGAAAACTCCCGACACGACCGGACGGCTTCCAATTGGCGGCTGACTTGTGGACCGCCAAAAGGACCTCCTGGACGACGTCCATTGCATCCTCGGGCTGAAGGCCATGGCTTCGCGCGAATCGATAGACCGGTTGTTGGTAGTGGTTCTCGAAAAAGGCCCAAGCGTCAGCATCCTCCCGATCGGCAAGCCGTCGGATCAAGCTGATTCGCGTTTCAGGCCAAGGAGACATGTGGTAACTCGTTTTTTTCGTGAAAACTGTGCTTTGGACAAGGTTAAATGCAGCGGTACTTCAAAACCTTGCATCCTTTAAAAGATTCCTCATTTGGATACCTTCTACAATCGCTTGCCGTCCCCTGTCGGGTTCGCGTACACTGTCCTCAGAACTTCGTCGATTTCCCTGTATACAGTCCCAGTTCCACTAAATATGTCGACACAACCAAAAAAAGAGACGGCGGCTAGTTCTCTACGCATGATACCTACGAAATGGGCGGTCTTGGTCCTTGGCGTCGTTATCACTTATGTTGTCTTGCAGCCTCGATTAAATCAATGGTTCGGCTGGAGCTTGCCGAGCGTGGGCAGCATGGTCGGAGACGAAAAACCGGTCGCTAAAAAGCCGCCCTCAAAGAGCGAAGCTAGCCGAAAATCGACAAAAGACCAGTTGGACAAGGTTGGCCAGACGGAGCCGGTTGAAACGAAAGAATCCGCCGGTCTGTCTAGCCGCCAAAACGATGATACCAAGACAAGAACTCCGACCAAAACAACCAGCAAACCCAACGGCGATTCAAACAAAGACGAATCCGACCCGTTGTACGGTTTTCTAACCGAGGTTGGACGCAATCGCTACGAATCACCAGCCGGACTTGTTTATGGTCCTGGCTCCGAAGAAGGGCATCGACTCAAACACATTGCACGCCACCTTGAGGACCAACCCGACCGACCTGGTTCGCACGGTGTCTTCAAGGGTAAGATGAAGGCGTTTTTAGTAACCATCGACGATGCTTACCAACGCGCCAAAAAAGGGGCAAAAGGAACGACGAAAAAGCCAGATGATGGCTCCATGGTTTACGAAGTTACGTTCGAAAAGGCGATTGGATTCATCGGCGGCGAAGCTGGCGGACGAAAAAAAAATCCATCCACCAAAAAGATTCGATTGGTCGTTCGCGGCGAAAACGTGATCACCGCATTTCCTTTCTAAATGTAGCTCGGTGATCACCACCGAATCGTCTCTTATGAATTCACCACTAATTTACGTTGAATCGTGCCCAGTCTGCGGCGATGGCTTGTGTCGAATCCGTGTTTGCGTCCAGAATCAGCGGTTGACAGGCTGCGTTCTGTGCGATGAATGCGAAGCGGTCTGGACGGACCCGTCGATGGAGCAACGCGTTCCTCGCAATCCAAACTCGGACGATCCGTTATGTCCAAATTGCAGTCTTTCCCTCTGGGATAAAAATGCCCATTGGGCCAACATCGGCGAAGTCTGCTTACTCGGTTGGTACGATCGCGTGCGTGTTGTGACTAGTCAGGGAGATTGAGCGGGCTTTGAAAGGAACGAGTTCGTGCGGTTCTGGCTACGCTGACCGCCGGTCGCGGAGCGAACCGGCCTACGTAGATCGACCTCAAAGGATTCCAAATCTTGCAAGCTGCAGAAAACTCAAGCTGGGTGGAGTGCATTGATCGGTTGCCAAGTCCGCAGCCAATTCCCCCAACACACTCGTGAATTTGAAGCCATGACCGGATAGGCCTGCAAGAATCGTGACTTGGGAACGGTTGGGCAGCCTATCGACTATGAAATTTTCGTCCGGGGTCATGGTGTAGTAGCAGCCAGTCCAACGTGTCAAGCGCTGACTGACCTCCGGCAAGTTCGATCCCAGGAACGCTTCGACGGCCGATTGATCGCTCGCATTCCTTTCGTGAATGCCGTCGATTTCAGCGTCTGCTTTTTCACCGCCGCTATGCCTTGCGATCTTTAAGCCCAAAGCATCGCGTTTGGGGAAACCGTAAAAATGCCCGGTGGGCGTTTCGTAAAAGAAACAGGGGAAGCCGTCTGCCTCCCGGTACGATTCTTGGTTCGTCTCGTACCAATAGAGGTGTTTGTGCAACACCGTCAGCGGGATACGGAATTGGCTAAGCAACTGTCCAGCCCATGAGCCCGCCGTCAGAATCAGTTTGTCCGCTCGATAAACTTGATTTTGTGTGCGCACCGAGACGCCATTTTGTTCAGCCTCCCAACCGATCACTTTCTGATCCAGAACCAACTCGGCTCCAAGATCCGCAGCACAACCGAGATGAGCTTGGACGCAGGCTTCCACGTTCAAATACCCTGCATCTTTCTCAAGGATCACCGACCAAGAGTCATCGCCTCGCAGCCCGGGATAGCGATAGACCGCTTCCGCCATCGTCATTTGTTCGATTGGCAAATCAAACTGAATCGCGCTTCTCAGTACGCCAGGAATGACTACACCATCAGCCGGTCCGACCTCGAGCAAGCCGGTCGGGTGGTACAATCGAATTCCTGTTTGTAATTCCAGCTCGCGCCAAAGATCGTAGGCGCGACACAGCAGCGGCACATACGATGGATGTTCAAAGTACGACTTACGAATGATTCGGGTTTCACCGTGCGAGCTACCTCGATGGTGCGGTGGCGAAAACTGGTCAATGCCGAGTACGCGAAGGCCTCGTTTGGCAAGTGCAAACGCGGCCGCGCTCCCCACTCCACCCAAACCGACAACAATCACATCGAAAGATTTTGTCATCTCCCAATTCACCGGTTTTGTTTGTCCTGCTTATTGCGATACTCCAAAATCGCCGCGACTATCGCGCCATATGCTGTGAACATGGTTGGCAATATTGCCCGCAGCGTCAGGCTGTGTATTAACGAACTCGATCAAGAACGAGGGAGCTTGAACTCGATAGGCATGACCAACACCCGCCTGCAACGCACCTTCCCAAGAAAAATGAACCACGTCCCAACCACCCGCACTTTGAATGGTTTGACGTCGCTCTTCAGCCACTTCGCCCGGTACTGCATTGATGTATTCGTTGACTAGATCCTTTAGCAGCGATTGCTGTGGCGGTGAAAGCTTCGAATAAGGAATTCCAACAGGAGACTCCTTGGGTGGTTGTTGGACTCCTAGCGTTCTGTTTTCTCGAGGGGCTTTTTCCGCAATGACCGCAATGCTGCGTTGGTGTTCGGATAACGACTGAATAAGTTCAAACGCTAACGTCTCCTCAAGTCTCAACATACGCGTGCCAACCGCGATTCCCGATTTGTTTTCTGTCCGTACGATGGCTGGATTCGCCGCAAAGGCTTGCGGTGTCGACGAAACAACGCGATCACCATCCATCAAGAAGTTTAGCGATAGATGATGTCCCTCGATGCTCAGCCCCCATTTTTTGCCAGCTTGAGGAGTTCCGAAAACAGTAAAGTAATATCTCGTTGCATCTCGCAAGGGACTGTTGGTCTTGCCCGCTTCCAGTTCCTTCAAAAGATTCTCCATATTCATGATTTGGGTCGATTTGCGATAACCGATTTCGCTCAAGACGCTTCGCAGCAACGCCGTTGCCGCTTGACGCTGGCTATCGTTCATCTCATTTAGCTGCAGACCCTTACGCTTGTCCTTCGGGATGATTTGCCAATCTTGGCGTTCCGGGCTCTCGACGGGCATCATGGCTTTGCTTTTTTGCGAATCATCCAACGAGGCAAGCAAAGCAGAAGCTGCAGTTGCAGCCTTTTCGGATACGCCACCGACTTTGGTAAAGCCATGGCCGAATTGATATACGCACAAAACTCCCGCGCACGCAAACGCGAAGACGAATCGTTTTACACTCATGTTCAAACTCTTAGGTTGGAGTAATCTCGTAGGATTTAGGTGGGTTGGTGCCGTTCGAGTCTAGTATAACAAGAACTCAGGCATTGGAAGAACGGGGACTAATGTTTCCCGTGATCGTTGGCACGCGGATCGTTTGGCAGATGCTGTTGATCTCGATGAAAATGTAGTTTTGGCATTGCCTCAAGCAGTGCCGTCAAACCGTCTTCCGTGATACGGCCGCCATCGAGATAAAAGGATTCCAAGTGTTCCATACCATACAGATGCTTAAGCCCTACGTCTGTCATTGGAACGTCGATAAGGTGTAAAAACCTAAGCGATGTCATTTTCGCAATCGTTTCCATGGCAGAGTCGCTCAAATTTGGGCTTCCTATTCGTAACAGGACCAGTTCCTTTAATAATGGCCAATCCTTTATTCCTTCGTCGGAGACGATGCAGTCTGGCAAATTAATCGACGATAATTTGGGCAAATTGCTTATCGCTTTCGCCGACTGATCTCCAATAGCTGCTTTCTCAAGTCGAATTTGTCGAAGGCCTTCGAGGCTTGACAATACATCCGCGATTTTGTCGGAAACGTCGGCCCGCGTGAGTGCAAGGACTTCAAGTCCTATTAATCCACGCAGTTGTTCGAAGCCCGCTTCATCAATCGGTTCGTGGGCTCGAATTTCGTGTGAGTCCCCTTGTTGAACAGCCAATACTTGCTCACGCATCAACGGGCTGGGCCGTTCTTCTGCTCGTTCGGTCTTGGAACCGCAACCGCAGGGAACGCAGATCCATGCGCTAGCCATCAAAGCGCAAACTTGCGGGATTGAAATACGGCAAATCATCTTCAGCATATTCTCGGATCGCGTGACGAAGTCTTTCCCAAAAACAAAACGATTTGGCACGAAGCACTCTTGCCTATTTAAGCCTCTCGACAATCACCAAGGCAAACAACCAGTTCTTGTCCCCAATCTTAAATGGACCAAACTTGGGGGCTTCCAAAGACTCCGGCACTTTCTTGACTGCATCCGCAGCGAGATCCATTTCGGCTCGGCGTGGACGGTAACCGCCGACCCGTCGGCGTACGCAACAAATAAGGGAATAAATCGCTTGCAAACCATTGTGTTCAGCCGCCTTCCTTTTTCCTTCTGGATTGTTTTGTTGAATCAATAGACGTAATCCTAACGGTTTCTGTGGAGTCGTCAAAGAAATGAGGCAAAAAACTGTTGGGGACATTCGAGATCGTTACGATCTCAGCATTTTCCCACCCGTAAATTTTCCTACCCATTGCGTTCGTGGAGAGGTAGGAAGACTGATTGGTAAGAAATTTAGAGAAACTTCGTTCGTGCTCGAAAGGCCTCGACCCGCCGAGCAAGCATGGGCCTTCGGTCAGACTAAGCGTCATTAGGTGCCTGAGTCACTTCATTGAAGCATTACCAATCATGAGCCGACGCATGCCATGATCTGCGTCAGTGCATTCATTGGTGCGGCCTGACGGCGAGCCATTGCAGCAGATTTCGTTTCACGTTGACGACCAGCCATCGGCGGCTTCCATCCGTTGAACCGTAACAATGTGGACATCGGCAAAACAATGGACAAGATTCTGCGGAAACAAACGGAAGCGTGATGGCAAAGTGGACACGACTGACTCAAACGGATTGGCCGCGTATTCAAAGTGACTGCATCCTAGTTTCCCTGGGCCTTATTGGCGTTTTTTCTGGACAGTAATTTCGCGTAAAACCTTTGGAGTATTGTGACAAGCACTTTTTTTAACCTTTAATTCCCGTTTCAACCAGCCATTGGCACGTGCAATGCATTTCTTAAATATCGTGGGAACGGAAAAGCCCCTCTGTCGCGCGTTCATCGGATTGAAAATTACGCACATGCTGGCGACAAGCAAGAACCTCAATAGGAGTAATGATATGTTTCGCAATGCTTTTCTAACCACACTTGCTGTTGCTTCGATGGTATTATTTGGTACCTCAAGTGCGAGGGCACAACACGGCTCTTCACACCATAGGTCTCATGGCAACTCGCATAGCAATTTGCACCAAAATCTCCGTCACAACGAATTCCATCGTCAGCAATATCACGCATACCAACATCAGTTCCCACAATCGCGATACCAGCATTTTCAACTGCATCAAGATCTGGACCATGATCGGTACCACGATGACTTGAGCCATCGTTCGTACCACAGTTACCGCCCATCGTATAACAACTACCCTCAATACAATTCAGGGTTCGGGCAGGGTTTTCCCTCCTATGGGTTCTCACTTCGTATTGGCCGCTAAGGCCTATCGACACAAGGTGAACGCGATTGTTGCATCTGAATTAACGGGCTGCATTGCCGAATTTTGTGGCGGAGATGGCAGATGGATTCAGCTTAGGGGCGTTCTTTGGGTCGTTTCTCCAAGTACGTTTGGTACGGCACACACTCACAATAGAACTGTAACGGCAGATATCCGTCTTTGAAATGTATCGTGTTTTTGAAGGGGCGCTAGGTCTGGGTCGTTGCGAAGATAGTTCATGTCTTTGAAACCCGTTTCGATCGATCGAGAGCATGGCTCGAGCGATGGCAGCAGGTTGTTCCGATGCGGGCATGAACTCAGCGACAATTCCAAATGCGGCACCCGCTTGCAAAAAAAGGCGATTGGCTGGAAATCCGCCGGCCAATCCACTGTTATCGCCCGTCTCACTCTTGGCTTGCTCGTCGATCCCCAAGCGCTCGGCCGCCCGTGCAACCGTTCGCAGAGTCAGACCACGGTCCTGCCTTGCGCCTTGCCTGCAGACCGCATCGGCCGACATTTCTGTGAGAGACAGCCGCAGTAGCTGTGTCGCTTCTTGCGCATTTTCCAGCGCTCGCGTTGCCGTTCGAATCGGGTCTATGCCCTGTAGGGTTAGGAGGAACTCGCGTAGCGAAAGAGTTCGACCCCCAATTCGGCTTTTCGCGTGGCGGTCGCGTCGCTGTTGCTATCTGCTGCGAGCGCTTGTCGCCTAAGTTCGATAGCGCGCTTAAGAATGGGTACGATTTCAGCCTGAGGTGTGCCCCGAACCGATGAGATAGTTGCCTTTCTCGAAATCGCGTGCGCCAAGTTCGCTGCGGCTTTCCCAGCCTCCGCAGGATGTCCATCAAATACGTCTTGTGCAAGTTGCTCTGCATTGGCAAATTGTTCGATCGCGTCGCGCAGCTTACTTGCTACTATTTCACTCTTGTCACTTAGGTTTTTATCTGAGACGGCTTGCCCGAGCAGGAGGTCTCCTTGACGAATCGCTATCGCTTCGAGCCCCCACTGCCGAGACGGGCCGATGGCACCAATATATTGGCGGGTTTTAAATCGCGATACCTCTTCGGTACGTGCTTGAACCGAGTTGAGCATCACTTTGAGAGCGACCGTCCGGTCTGCACGGGTTTGATGGGCTTTGTACACAATCCCCATCGCTCCGCGACCGAGTTTACCCAGAATTTTGTAACCGGGGATGGCTATTTTTTCGCTTATTTTTGGAATAGGTTTCCCATTCGAAGCAAAGGCGGCCAGAGTATCCACTCCGAGGGATGCGGCAGAAGTCGTACTGAATACGTACAAATCGTCACCCGTGCCGCCGTCGAGAGTGTCGTCTCCGGTCCCGCCTTCGAGCGTATCGTCGCCATCTTGGCCGATGAGTGTGTCGTTGCCACCGCGTCCTTCCATCCGATTCGACTCGGAACTGCCGGTCAGCGTATCACCGGTTGCAGTGCCAATGATGTTTTCGAGCGAACCCAAAAGAATCAGTTGCACTTGTCCTGCAATCACAGACTGCAGGCCGACCGTTTGGCTGTTGAAAAGGCCGATCGTGCTGAGATTAATGACGGCGCCTGTTGTAAATGCAGACAGGTCGATCGTATCCGAACCGCGGGCTTCCGGTTCAGAGTCGGCAGGGTCCACATAGAGAAGTTCCCTCAGCCGGATGAGCTCGCCAGTCGATTACCACTGAGAATCTCCATGACATCGCTGGAGTCTCCTCCTCGCGCGAAACCGTCTTGCCCGTCGTAGAAGCGAATGGTATCTACGCCTTCTTCGCCAAAAATTCCGAGCCTCGTACCTGCATACGCTTTGATGTTGTCATCGTCTTGGTCACCAAAGACGCGATTGTCCGATCCCGTTGCGCGAATCGCAATTATTAACCACTTGTTGGGATGGTGGCGTGCGTCAATGGCGAGTACCGTCGTCTAAGCAAGGAATCAAGCGTGAGCTTGTTTCGAATATCGAAAACCAAATCGGATTGTTTTTGACGTCGGCGGGTTTCGTCGAGATGATTTATCCAGGCTCCACAGCACCTTGAGACTTTAAACACGCAACGCTCTACAACTAACGAGGAATGCTTTCTCATCCGGATCCAATAGGGGCCACTCAAAAGTTGGCGTCGATCTTAAGGCGGGCCGATTTAAATCGTAGCGGAAGCTGTCAAAGCTTTCGTGAATGCTGGACGCCAACGAAATGCTTGACGCATTCCGCTACTAGGGAACGCTAGCGAAAGTGTTTCGCGGCCCAGCTTAAG
>JANPNA010000358.1:0-23138 GCA_031427235.1 Pirellula sp. | reverse complement strand
AAAAAATTTTGTGCGGCTTTGGGCCTTTTTTTTTTTTTAACTTTTTTTTTTTTGTTTTGTTTTTTTTTTTGTTGGGTTTGGTTCTGTGTTAATCCCCCGGGGTGTTTGCCTATCTAAACCCCCCCCCACTACGGCTACGGCTACGGCCAAACCTAATTCTACGTTGTAATGAAGGACTAGGCTATCAATTCACAGCCTATCCGCGAAAGTGCGCTCTGCGTGAGCACTTTCGCGGAGCAAAAGGCACATTAATCGCAAGAACTGAATGGGATTTGACCTGTCGGACAACAGTCTATACTCACCTGCCACGAATTTTTGTTAAACTTAGTTAGTTGTCATTTCGCCCCCTCACCTTGTCGGTTGCTCATGGCAGAGAGTTCTACGATCTATTCGTCCAAACCGTCGTCGGCCATCCTTTCGGCTGAGACCATGGCTAAATTGGAACGCATGGAGCTTGTCAGTCGAAAAATATTTCGGGGACGCATGAAGGGAGAACGGCGAAGCAAGCGAAAGGGGCAGAGCGTTGAGTTTGCGGACTTTCGCAACTACGTCAACGGCGACGATTTGCGTTTTATCGATTGGAACCTTTTTGCGAGAATGGATCGACTTTACCTTAAGATTTTTCTCGAAGAAGAGGATCTGCATTTCTATACGATTATCGACGATTCCATGTCGATGGATTTTGGCGAACCGAGCAAATTTTTTGTAGCCAAGCAAATCGCTGCGAGTCTTGCGTATATCGGTTTGTGCCGTGGAGACCGCGTGTCCGTATCCAGTTTTGAAACCTCGTCCAATCCGGTTGTCATTCGAGGCAAGTCGTCCACCCATCGCTTGCTTGGGCATCTTGAGTCGCTATCGTGTGTGACCTCTGCAACAACCATGGCTGAGTCGATTAAGCGATTTTGCGTCAAGAATACCGGCAAAGGAATCGTGGTCCTAGTGACTGATTTGATGAACAAATCCGGATACGAATCTGCCTTGCGAATGCTTGTGGCAAGGGAGATGGATATTTTCCTCATCCATTTGTTGAGTCCCGAGGAATTATCACCGGCGGTTCAAGGGGATTTGAAATTGGTCGATTGCGAAGACGGCGACCAACGCGAAGTTTCGATTTCGGCAGGGTTGCTCAACCGATACCACCAAACACTCGCTGCCTTTATCGAGCAAGCCAAATCGTTCTGTAACAAGCGATCCATCACTTATGTCCCGGCTCGAAGTGATCATGCGGCGGATGTGCTGGTCAATGAGTATCTTCGTAGCAAAGGACTTGTGCGATGAGTTGGATCAGCGCTCTCGGGCCAATGCAATGGCTATTACTACTGCTGGTTCCGCCTGCAGTTCTCAGTCTCTACTTCTTGAAGTTAAAACGCCGCGAGCTTGCCGTGCCGAGCACCTTGCTTTGGAGAAGAACGTTAGAGGACGTTCACGTTAACAGCATTTGGCAGAAGCTTCGCAAGAACTTACTTCTTTATTTGCAATTGCTCTTTTTGGCTCTTTTGATTTTGGCTTGTTTAAGGCCAGGATGGAGTGGGCAAAACCGAATCGGTGAACGCCGAATCTATATCATCGACAATTCGGCTAGCATGCAAGCGACAGACGTTTCACCCAACCGATTGGACTTGGCCAAAAAGAAAGTGCGGGAATTGCTTTCGGATACGTCCGCAGACGATGTTGGGATGGTGATTGCGTTCTCGGATCGAGCGGATGTTCGGCAAGGCTTTACCAAAGATCGCAGTCGGTTGTTTAACGCCGTCGATTCGATTCAAGCCACATCACACGGAACCGATGTTAGCGAAGCGCTCCGGGCTGCCGCGGGATTGGCCAATCCCGGTCGTTCTAGCTTCGACAATCTGAGCGATATCATGGTAGCGGATGCAATCCCCGCTACGGTATACCTCTTAAGTGATGGCGCATTTGGCGACTTAGGGGACTTCGATTTGGGCAAACTGAAAATGGAGTATATCCCGATTGGCGAAGCAAAAACGCAAAACCTAGGCATCCTTAGTTTCGCCGTACAACGCAATGAGGACAAAACGAGCAAGTTGGAAGCATTTGCACGGATCACGAATCAAGGGGATGAAAAGGTGGACTTCACTGCTTCGCTCGAACTCGACGGCAAGCTTCTCGATGCGTCGACGGGAAGTGTGGACGCAGGGCAAGAAGCAGGGCTACTTTTTGAGCTCACCGATATGGATGAGGGCCAGCTCAAGCTGACACTTGACTATGAGGACGCGCTCAAGGTGGATAACGTGGCATACGCAGCCATTCGACCGACCAAACAGATAAGCGTCTTGCTGGTGACGCCCGGCAATGCTGCGTTGGAAACCGCGCTTCAAACCCCGCGCGTTCAACAAATTGCGTCGGTTCAAGTGGAATCGCCAGCGTTCTTGGCCGATCCAAAGTATCAGGCAGCAACCCTTAACGCGGAGTTTGACCTTGTCATCTTTGATCAGTGTTCGCCCTCGCAAATGCCTTCAAGCAATACGTTGTTTATAGGAAGCGTACCACCGACTCCACCGACTCCGGCGACTCCAGCGACTCCAGCGAACAAGCCTGGCGAAGAGCCTCCTAGCGACGGTTGGGAATTTGGCCAACCGCAGGGACCCGTTTTTATCTTAGACGTCAACCGAACCAATTCAATGACACAGTATTTGGAAATGGCTTCCGTCGATATCGTAGAGGCAAGGACGATTAACCCTGGCGAGTCTGGAACGGTTTTGATGACCAGCGACGTTGGACCCGTTTTTGGAGTCGCACCGCGTGGACCTTTTCAGGATGCGGTACTCGGTTTCTCGATTGTACAGGCGACTGCCGAAGGGGTTGGAGTCAATACGAATTGGGGAAACAGACGCAGCTTTCCGGTGTTCGTGTACTCCTCGGTCGAGTACCTAGGTGGTGGTATCACGGAATCATCCTCTCCGAGCGTGCAACCAGGCTGGCCGATTGGGCTGTTGCTTTCAAATCGATTCAAGGACTTTCGAGTGGTCGCACCAGACGGTCATACGACGGAACTCTCTCGTGGCAACGAGAGTCGATACACGTTTACGAAAACGGACGAACTTGGCATCTACCAGGTGTTTGCAAAAGGTGTTGAGAAGCCGGTGGAGTCCTTTTGTGTCAATTTATTTTCCGCACGCGAAAGCGACTTGGCGGTCGCCGACGCGATCCAAATGGGATACGAGAAAGTGGCTGCAAGTGGTTCCATCGTACAGGCTCGCCAAGAGATTTGGCGTTGGGTTCTGCTCCTTGGTTTAGCCCTGTTGGTTGTCGAATGGATTGTGTTTAACCGTCGAGTCTTTATTTGATCTAGGCGGAAGCATTTTGGCTGGAAACGAAGTCGCAAATCGCAATGGCAAGTTCATGGAGCCGGTATCAAAATGGTTTGGATACGGGCTGTTTTTTGGGATTGCGTTGGGGCTGGGTTGCGACAGGTACAAAATAATTGAAACAAAGATTTCGCGAAAGAAGAGCGAGTCAATCGAAGTTTACGAACCCTCGCGCGAACTTAATATCGAATCGCCGAAACAAGTCAACGCAAGTACGATTACAGTTTCATTGAAAATTAGCATTTCAGGCTTTTCTAATAGCAACGGATCGTGCCGCGTGGCTGTTTATTTAGACAAAGCACATTTTAACGACCCTGAGTATGCCATGGCAAAGGAGTCGATTCACATCGTCGATTCGAAAGCCATTTGGCAAGTCGAAGTTCCGATTCCGGTCGGAACCGAACAGGACGGTGAGGCTGTCTCGCGCTTGGCCGTTAGTGCATACCATGACGAAAACGAAAATTCGCGACTGGACAAAAATTCATTTGGCATTCCAACAGAGCGTTATGGATTTTCGAATAACCCGAAGCGGGGGTATGGACCACCCAAGTTCCGCGAAGTCGTAATGCTATTGGATTCAACCGAGCCGCTTAGCAACTCCAAAGTAAGTCTCGACGTTCCCGTCCTAATCAAGTGAACACATTGTCTGAAAATCCGAACGATTGGCCTCAATCGAATCCCAAAACGGTTCCAACGCACGATGCTGGCACACTCAATGCCAATGTCGGAGCCAGGCTCAGCATACAAGCAGTGATCGCTCCTGATGCTATCGCCATCGCTTCTCCACGCGGGTCGCACCGACAGCGCGACCATCGAAGCTATGAGACGATCACGATGACGGAGTTGGAAGGTCGATCCGCGTCGATTGCAGCGGGTCTACAAGGGATGGGAATCGGTCCGGGCAAACGAATCGCGTTACTGGTTCGATTTGGAGAGGACTTTATTGCATTGGTGTTTGCGGTTCTCAAGTCGGGTGCGACGCTCGTACTTATTGATCCGGGAATGGGCCGCAAAAACTTGATCGATTGTCTAGCAGCGACCCGTCCAGATGGGTTCATTGCGATTCCAATGGCGCATACCATATTGCGTTTTTTCCAATCGCGATTCCCGAGTGCCAAATTAAATGTGACAGCCGGTCGGTGGTTTCCGGGACTTCCCTCAGTGACATTAGGCCGCCTGGAAAAGGAATCTGCAAGCGCGTTACGTTTACCAGTGACCAAACGGGACGATCCAGCAGCCATCATTTTCACGACAGGCAGCACGGGTCCTCCGAAGGGAGTTCTTTACACGCATGGGACTTTTAATGCTCAGATTGATCAGGTGGCGGGGCACTACGGGATTCAGCCTGGCGGTCGGGACTTGAGTTGTTTTCCGTTGTTTGGGCTCTTCAACGCGGTCATGGGAACGACGACGATCCTGCCGGACATGAATCCAATTCGGCCTGCAGATGTCGATCCGGTTCGATTGCTAGACGCAATCGATCAATGGCAGATTAACCAGTCGTTTGGGTCACCGGCTTTATGGACCAAGGTAGGCGGTTTTTGCGCGAAGTCTGGACGCCGAGTCGAGTCGCTCCAGCGTGTCCTTTCGGCAGGCGCACCGGTTCCTCCAAAGGTATTGGAGCAAGTCCGGAATTCGATGCATGCGGATGGCAACATGTACACGCCCTACGGCGCAACGGAAGCTTTGCCAATCGCCTCGATCGAATCTCGCAGCGTGTTACAGGAAACCGCTTTTAAGACTCGGCAAGGAGCTGGGACGTGTGTCGGAAGCAAATTTTCCGGGATACGTTGGCGAGTCATTGCCATCGATGACCGGCCAATTAAGAATATCGATGACGCAAAGGAAATGCCACGTGGTGAAATTGGGGAACTCATGGTTTGCGGCGCGGTTGTTTCTAAGCAGTATGTTACACGCGAGGACCAAAACGCAAATCATAAAGTTAGAGATGGCGATGAAGTCTGGCATCGGATGGGAGACGTCGGCTACTTGGACGAACAAGATCGATTCTGGTTTTGCGGCCGAAAGTCGCATCGAGTTGTTTCCAATTCTCGGGTTCTTTTTACGGAAACAATTGAAGCGATTGCAAACTCCCATCCCGAAGTGTACCGATCTGCTTTGATAGGGACAGGTGGTCGATTTTCGCAATCGCCGATGGTCATCATTGAACCTTGGCCCAAGCTGACACATGACAGAAAACTAAATGACGCTCAATTGTCACAGGCTGTTGTCGAGCGGTTGCAGGAAAATCCACGTAGCGACGATGTGAAGCGAGCCGTTGTTTATCCGGGCAAATTGCCAACCGACATTCGCCACAACTCCAAGATCTTTCGTGAGAAGCTGACCGAATGGGCAAACAAGAAGTATCCTGGCTAGCGATTGTCGTGACCGACGCTGCTAGCGTCGCCTCGGATGCAGCACGAGGGAATCGACTCGGATGCTGGCAGCATCCGCCACGAGGCATCCGCCACCTGTCCAGCGGATCCAATCACGGGTATCTTTGCGTTTAGGTTTCTACGTTCTACGTTTTTTGTCGCTTACTCATTTCGAAATAGTACCTACGATGCCAAGTCTCACAGTTGAGGGAATCGGAACTTTTGAAGTTCCAGAAGGAAAACGGCTTGCTGCTGCTCTGTGCGAAGAAGCGGGCACGGATCAATTGCATGCATGTGGCGGTAAAGCCCGCTGCACAACCTGCCGGGTGGAGTTCCTTTCAGGGGAACCTGATAAGATGACGGTGGCGGAAAAGCAAGTTTTGGCCGCCAAAGGTGCTTCGGGAGTTCGACTCAGTTGTCAGATCCTCTGTGAATCCGACATGTCCGTTCGTGTGATTAGTCGTTTGGAGGGAAGTGGTCGAAAAGACAGCGGATCACCGTTGGCTGGAACAATCGAGCCAACTCCGGTGGAGTGGACGACCAAGACATAACCTTGGAAAAACAACCTGGGAAATCGCATTTCCTTTTCAACTGACATACGAGCGAATTTGAAATGTGCGGTATCGCAGGTGGAATTTGGGCGCACGATGCAAAGGGTCTGACTCGCGAAGAGTTAGGCCGAATGACGGGGGCGATCGCTCATCGGGGGCCCGATGATCAAGGCCATTTGATTATTCCTTCGGCGATGAACCATTCCATCTTGAACGGCTCCCCGTCGCCTGGAGTCGCGCTCGGCTTTCGCCGGCTGTCGATTATTGATTTGGCAACCGGACACCAACCGCTCGGCAACGAAGACGGCAGCGTGCAAATTGTTTTCAATGGCGAGATCTACAATTACCAGCAACTTAGGCATCGATTGGAAGGGGCTGGGCATACGTTTCGGTCCCAATCGGACACCGAGACGATTGTTCACCTGTATGAAGATCTTGGGCTAGACTGCTTCGAGCATCTGAATGGCATGTTCGCGATGGCGATCTGGGATCGACGCAATGAGCGATTGGTTCTGGCACGCGATCGAATGGGCAAGAAACCACTTTACTACACCGTTCAAGACGGACGACTCGTTTTTGCCAGTGAACTTAAGTGTCTGATGACCTTGTCCGGGATTCGTAAAGAGATCGATCCAGGCTCCATCGACTTGTTCTTAACTTATCAGTACATTCCGCACCCGCATTCGATTTACAAAGGTATCCACAAGTTGCCTCCGGGGCACTACGCCGTATTCGAAAATGGAAGTTTGAGAATTCAAAAATATTGGAGCGTCGACTGGTCCAAAGAGATCGCAATCACCCAGTCAACCGCCTCGGAACATTTACGGACGATGTTGGCGGATGCCATTCGCATTCGTCTACGAAGCGATGTTCCGCTCGGAGCGTTTCTCTCTGGCGGAATCGATTCTTCGCTGGTCGTCGCTATTGCGCAACAGCAACTGGAAACTCCGATACGGACATTCTCCATCGGGTTTTCGGAAGCGGATTTCGATGAAACACATTATGCCAAGATGGTTGCAGACCATGTCGGCACCAAACACGAACGATTTGAAGTGACGCCGGATGCGATGGGTATTCTCGACCGACTGGTAAGGCAATACGATGAACCGTTTGGCGATTCATCGGCCGTACCGACTTGGTATTTGAGTGAGATGACTCGGAAACACGTAACGGTCGCACTTAGTGGCGATGGGGGCGATGAGTTGTTTGGTGGCTACGAACGCTATCGAGCGTTGAAGCTCAGCGGCCAGTTGCAGTCTTGGTTGCCAGTGGGGTGGCTCAACCAAAGTTGGATTATGAAACGATTGCCTGACTCGAATGCGAGGCGATCCTTTCTTCGTCGAGTTCGACGTTTTTGCGAGGCGCTTGGCCAGCCTCCGATCGAACGTTACATGAATTGGATTCAGATCTTCGGCGAAGCAAGTCGGTTAGATCTCTATCAAGAATCTTTTATTGAGCAATTGCCAGATCGCAACCCGGTCTCCTTCTTGTCTGACGCATGGCGAAACGCTGGCAAACGCGACTTGGTCAGTTGCGCGTCTACGGCGGATCTGCAGACGTATATGCCTTGTGATTTGATGACCAAAGTGGACATCGCTTCCATGGCTCACTCGTTGGAAGTAAGGCAGCCGCTACTGGACTATCGACTAGTGGAATGGGCTGCGTCCTTGCCTTCGCATTTGAAGCTGAGAGGCAGGAAGGGTAAACGATTGTTGATGGATACTTATAAGGATCTATTGCCGAAGGAGATATGGCATAGGCCAAAGATGGGGTTCGGCGTCCCGATTGCTAAGTGGTTTCGGACTTCCTTGCGAGACCGAACCTACGATGCGCTGCTTGGCCAGGATGCGAAATGTCACGAGTATTTTCGACGGGAGGCTATTGCATCTTTGGTCGACGAGCACATGACAGGGAGAGGGAATCAAGCGTACCGACTTTGGAATCTGTTGTTTCTGGAGCAGTGGCTTAGGAACAGGAAAAATTAGTTTTATTAACACCTTTGGGAGAGAGTCATGAAATTACACAAACTCGTGAGTGCGTCGTTAGCATTTTTTTGCAGTCTCTTTTGCGCTGAAACTCAAGGAGCGCAGCCGGTTGCTGGTCAGCAAGTGGAACAAAGTTTTAAATCAAAGGATTCGGCTGAAGTGCCCTATCTGCTTTATTTGCCAAGCGAAGGGAAAACGGGAAAAGATAGTTTGCCTATCATGCTTTTTTTGCACGGACGCGGCGAGAGCGATGGTCCGCTCAGCACGGTTGCAAAATGGGGGCCGCCTCAAATGGTTGCTCGCGGCGAAAAGTTGCCATTCATTCTGGTTTCACCGCAATGTCCCAAGGAAGATTCGTGGAGTAGTGCGACACAACAAGCCCGCTTGGCCGAATTGCTAGACTCCGTTGTCGAAAAAACCAACGCAGATAAGAGTCGCATCTACTTGGCTGGACTCAGCATGGGTGGTTCCGGATCGTGGCGCATGGCGGCAGACCATCCGGATCGATTTGCTGCCGTCGTGCCCATTTGCGGACGAGGCGATCTCAAGGACGCACCGCAGTTAAAGTCTCTGCCGATATGGGTTTTTGTAGGTGACCAAGACCGCGTTTTTCAGGCTAACGTGGACTTGGTTGAGGCAATCCGCCAGGCCGGAAGTCAGTCAATTCGGTTAACGACGTTGGAAAATATCGGCCACAATTCCTGGTCTGCGGCATTTGCCTCCCCCGACTTGTATGCATGGCTCAATCTCCAAACGAGAGCAAAGAAGTGAGTTGGTTCTTTAGACACTTCTCGTCGAACACCACTGTTCTGCGCCTCGTTCCAAGGCTCCTGCCTAGGAGGCACTGCCGCCCGTAGCGTTCGGAACTGCACTTTTTTTCATCCACTGATTAGAATAAGCTGGCAGCGGGTGACATTCCGCTCCGCGATGGTTGCCAAATAGAACACAGCTAGCCTGTGATGACCGCCGATGGAATGGTCAAAATCGCCGATATGGGCTTGGTCAAAACTCAGAGTGCGGACGAGCTCTCCGCCGCCGACGACGCGGATATCCAGAGTTTGGTTCTGGCGTCTGCCCGATCTCAAGTAACGGCTATTGGTTCGTCGATGGGGACTCCAGCGTACATGTCTCCAGAACAGTCGGCCGATGCAACGAGTGTTGACAAGCGAGCCGACATCTACTCACTCGGTTGCACGTTTTATGCGTTGCTAACCGGAAAACCACCGTTCGAAGGAAACACCATGCTGGAGGTCATCACCAAGCATCGTGTCGAGAAAATCGTGCGGCCCGAACGCATCATATCGGGATTGCCGAGCGTGCTTGGTGACATGATCGAGAAAATGACCGCAAAAAAACCCGAAGACAGATATCAGGATCTGGAAGAGCTCATCTATGAACTCGAAGTGTGTTTGGGGCGGGTTGGTCAACGAGAAAAATATAATTTTGGTCGCATTGGCTGGATTGCTGATGCTCGCTAGCGTGTTGTTTTACGGTTGGAAAATATCGTTTGTAATGATTCCCATCGCAGCATTGATGTGCGTTGCTCCAAGGTTTTTCTGAGTCGGATCTTAGGCGAGGATATCAGCACGGCATTTTCGATCTCAATCCGACAGTGCTATGATTATGACAGTGCTATGATTATGACAGTGCCATGATTATGACAGAGCCATGATATGCTGCGCCAGTCGGCTCTCGGTGGCTTGAATGAGATCGGCTGGGATTTGCTGCCCGTTGGTCAAATAACTGATGGGCAAGCTACTACTTTGAATGCATGGGAACATGGCACCTAGGCCGCCCGATTCATCGAGTCTAGTCAGGAGCATTCTGTTCGGATTGAGCCGTGCAAATGCTTGCTCGTACCTGAGAAAAGACCGAACGTTGCAAGTGCTTGAGAGGACGAGATGCGTTTCTGTAGGCTTCGTCAACTTCATCAATTGGCTCAATTTGTCGAGCGATTCCGTATCGGTCGGAGAGCACCCACTGGTATCGAGGAAAACAAAGCGGCAGCCAGCCAAACCCTCCAAGCATGAGCGAACTTGTTCGATGGAATCGGCGACATCGAAATGCCAACCGAGAACTTCCGCGTAGTTTTGCAAGAGATGGTTCGATCCCAACCGCAATGAGTCTGTAGATAGAACTCCGACGGAAAGCCCGCGTTCCATCGAAAGATTGGCGGCGATTTTTGCAAGTGACGTCGTCTTGCCCGAACCAGGTGGTCCAACAAATGCAAGGATCTGCTGACGAGCGTCCTCTAGATTGATAGGTGGCGCAGCATGGACCATATCGCGAATCCACCCGAGCAGCTCCGAACGTACTGTCCAAACGTCTTGCATCATCTTGGGATTGTTGGAAAACCGAGTTGCCTCGACCCATTGGCTTGCGATGCCTGGGTCGATTCCCGCGTCGATGAGCTCTTGATGGATCTGTTCGAGCACACGGTCAGTCCTTACAAACTCCATCGTTGGTTCTTCCGAATCAACGGTACTCTCTCGATCGGACTTCGCAATTTCTATCGTTGGATCTGAATGATCTGAATGATCGATAAAGTCGACTGGCGGGTCTTCCGAGGATGCAATCTGGCTTTGTTTGGTTAGTTCGGTTGGATCACTCTCGTTCCCTTGTGAGTCATCTAGACGAAGATCCATTGTGTTGGAGCTAGCAGTCACTTCGATTCGCGAACGTCCAAAGATTCCGAAGCGTGCAGCCCTCGTTTCTAAAATGGATGCGTCGGACCCAAATTCTTCTCGAATCTGTTGAAAGGCCTCCTGCAGTGTCTTGGATCGAAAGGTCTTGATACGAATGGGAGTGTTCATCGGCTTACACCTCAATCACTTGGATTACTGGTCACTGACCATGGCAATGGATTCTACGCTCGTATCTCTGGATATTTCGTTGTAGCTCAGCACGCGAAGGTCGGGTAACGCTTCTTGCGTTATTTGCCGCAACGGAACACGGATCTTTGGACTGACCACAACGCATCTAGGTTTGCCAAGTTGGTCGAGTTTCTTGATTTGGTCGGAGATGCGATTGCAGGTTTTGGCAATCGAGTCGGGCGACATACGGATAAAGATACCGCGGTCCGTTTGTTCTGTACCAGCAGCGATGCGATCTTCCATGGCTGGATCAAGCGTTACCACTCGGAGCACTCCTGCACTGTCGCGATATCGATGGGATATGGTTCTTGCCAATCGATGGCGAACGTATTCCGTTAACCAAATTGGATCCTTGATCCGGTGTGCGTAGTCGCCGAGTGTTTCGAGAATGATGCTGAGTTGGCGAATGGGGATATCCTCGCGAAGGAGGTTCTGAAGCACTTGTTGGACTTCTGCTAATTTCATTTGCCCTGGTATCAGCTCATCGACCACCGTGGCTGACGTCTTCTTGAGTTGGTCGACAAGCTGCTTCGTAACTTCGCGAGTGAGTAGTTCATCCGCATGTTTTCGGGCGGTTTCTTGGACATGAGTGGCTAGGACTGCACCGCACTCAACCACTTGGTAGCCATAGATTTCAGCTTGTTGACGATTTTTTGGATCGATCCAAACCGCTCGTTTTCCAAAGGCAGGGTCGGTGGTTTCGTCACCCACGATAGCACCTTTGGTGAGCCCTGTATCAATTGCCAGCAATCGATCAGGACGAAGCGTGCCATTGGCGATACGGTTTCCAGCCATTTCGAGTTCGTAGGTATACTCCGGTAGGCTCATTCGGTCCTTGATGCGTACCATCGGCAGCAAGACACCCATCTCTGTCGCAAGCGTTGCACGCACTGTCGAGATCCGTTTCATAAGATCACCGCCGCGATTCGGATCTGCCAAAACGATGAGCTTGGCACCCAGTTCAAGTCGGAGTGGGTCGACTTCTAAGTAGTCCTCGACTTTCTTTTCAGGGGGAGCCTTTTTGGCGGTGTCGGCATCTCTCCCCTTCTTTTCAATGACTTGGGCGTCTTGTTTTTTCTGACGCTGCATGATGAGCGCCAGCCCAATGCAACCACCCCCCATGGTCACCATGGGAACCGCAGGAAGCTGTGTAAAGGTCATTAAAAGCAAGAAGACGCCCGAAATAATCAGCGCTTGAGGGCGAGAAAAGATTTGCTTCAGGAACTCGCCGGAGAAATCTGATTTCTGCGTGCTTCGAGTCGTTAGTAAGGCGGCAGCCAACGAGATCAAAAACGCTGGCACTTGGCTAACCAATCCGTCGCCGATGGTTAACTTCGTGTAGACATTAGCTGCCTGCGCGAGTGTCATTCCCGAGTACATATAGCCCATGTACAGGCCACCAACGATGTTGAGCAGTGTGATCGCGATGCCTGCAATGGCGTCTCCGCGAACGAACTTGCTAGCACCGTCCATGGAACCGTAGAAGTCCGCTTGTTTTGTGATTTCCTCGCGACGGCGTTGTGCCTCCTTCTCGTCGATGGCACCCGCGCTCAAGTCGGCATCGATCGCCATTTGGCGTCCCGGCATACCGTCCAAAGCAAATCGTGCAGCAACTTCCCCGATCCGCGAAGCACCTTTGGTGATCACAATAAAGTTAATTAAAAAGATAATAATGAAAAGGACGATCCCAACTTCGAGGGAGTCACCGGAAACGAATTCTCCAAAGGCTTGAATGACGTGGCCAGCAGAGTCGATTCCTTCGGAGCCTGTCCTCGTCAAAATCAATCGAGTTGTAGCCAGGTTTAGAACCAGCCGTGAAAGCGTGGTAGCCACCAGCATCGCCGGGAAAATGTTGAATTCCAATGGGGATTCGATATAAATCGTAGTCAGAAGAATCACAACCGCGATCGCAATATTCGCGGAAAGCAGCACATCGAGCAAGGCTGGGGGGAGCGGAACCAGAATTACGACCAGGCATGCGATAATTCCAATCGGAACAATTGCGTGTCGGTGTCGTAAGAAAAGTTTGGTCCAAAAATCCATCCAGGTTTGTCCTGATGCGAGAACTTTAGAAAATCCGACAAGTATTTGGAAAACTACCTAGGTTTCTTGGTTGATGTCTATATCGTTTTCCGAAAGCGGACGATAATGTACGGACACAAGGTGCCCAAAACGGATTTGGAATTTGCACCCATCCAATTGATGGCATTAGCTTTAACGACGAATTCGGCGAATGGCTTCTAACGAATCGCCTCAAACCAACCAGTACCCACTTCTTTCACCGAGATTCTGGCACGGAATGCCCTCGCGTGTTTGGTTGCCCTTACTTTTTAAGAACTCCTTCAGCGTTTCACTATCTCGGTTGCACATCGCCTCAGGTGTAACCGCGTTCATGCCCGTTTCCGATCTTCTGGGATTAACGCAGCACGCCATTTACGGTCGCCGAATTGCAGCGACGAAACTCGCTGGGCCACCTCTGTTTATTCTCGGGCATTGGCGGAGTGGTACCACCCTACTCCACGAGCTGCTAGGCTTGGATGAACGGTATGCTTCCCCCACAACCTACCAATGTTTTGCACCGTCACACTTTTTGCTAACTGAGTCGATGGTGTCCAAGTACGGCAATTGGTTAATTCCCAATCGACGGCCCATGGACAATATGAAGGCAGGTTGGGCTTTGCCACAAGAAGACGAATTTGCCCTCATGAACTTAGGAGCTCCGACGCCGTACCTGAGGCTAGTATTTCCGTGCCATGACTACCCATTCCAAAGCACACTTGCATCCGATGGTTTTAGTCCAAAGGATTTGGAAAAATGGAAAACCTTGTTTGATTGGTTCCTGAGAGCCCTCACATTCAAGACAAAGAAGCCGCTGATTCTCAAAAGCCCACCCCACACTGGACGGCTGGGTATCCTCAAATCGATGTACCCGGACGCCAAATTCGTGCACATCGTGCGCGACCCTCGAAAACTATTTCCTTCCACCATGAAAATGTGGAATTCCCTGGATCAAGTTCAGTCGATTCAGGTAGGTGAGTATCATTCGCAGCTAAAAGATTTTGTCCTGAAGTCGTTAACAACCATGTACCGATCTTTTGAAATGGATCGTGTAGGAATGGCAGAGAATTCACTCATTGATGTTCACTACGAAGATTTAGCCAAAGACCCTGTGTCGGTTTGCAAGAATATCTACAACCAACTTGAGATGACCGGCTTCGAGAAAATTGAGCCTCTGCTTCAAAATCGAACACTACTGGAAAAAGAATACAAAACCAATCGCTTTGGAACGGATCCTATTGAAGAAACCGAAATCATGACTGCATGGCAAAGCTATGCGACCAAGTACGGATATGCTTAAGCCGCTACCGATCGATTTTCATCTATCGGCCATATGCAACTATGTCCGAGACAATCCAATTACGATCGTCGAGGCACCGCCTGGATCAGGTAAGACGACTCGCGTTGCGCCGGCGCTCATGAACATGCCGTTTGCTGCCTCGCAAAGAATCTATTTGCTTCAGCCGAGGCGCATCGCCGCAAAATCCGTTAGCGAGAGGATTGCATGGGAGCACGGCAGTCGCATCGGGCAGCGAATTGGTTATCAAGTGCGATTCGACTCCCAAGTTTCCAAAGAAACACAACTCATTGTTGCTACCGAAGGTGTATTGTTGCGACGATTGCAAGACGACGCGGGCCTTTCCGACACCAACATTGTTTTGTTGGATGAATTCCACGAACGCTCCCTGGATTCCGATTTATTGTTAGGCATGCTCCGTCGCGTTCAACAGGCATTGCGCGATGATTTGAGAATCGTGATCATGTCGGCCACCATCGACGCAAACCTGATCCAATCGCAACTTGGCGGCGCACCGATCGTACGGGTCGAATCCTCCAATTTCCCTGTCAAGATTCGTTATGGTTCTTCGAAACCAGACGACAATATGGTGGATCGTATGGTCAATACCATTCAAGATATCGCGGTTAGCAACGCTGGGGATATTTTGGCATTCTTCCCAGGCATTGGCGAAATACAGCGATGTTATGATTCGCTCCTGCAGACTCAATTGAGTCGTGATGTGGAAGTGGTCAAGCTCTTTGGCGGTATGCAACTCGATGAACAAGCCAAAGCGATTGAACCGGGCACCCAAAGACGAATCGTACTCTCGACCAATGTAGCCGAGACTTCGCTGACGATCGAAGGGATACGCATTGTGGTTGATAGTGGATTGGCTCGCGTCAAGCGATTTTCACCGGACGTTGGTCTGGATCGCCTCTCGCTTGAGAATATCAGCCAAGCGTCGGCTACTCAGCGGGCGGGGCGGGCCGGACGCGTTGCGCCCGGTATCTGTTGTCGACTATGGACGGAGGCCTCGGAGCGTGCCCGAGCCCCTTTTTTGGAGCCTGAGATTCGGCGTGTGGACATCGTCTCTGCAATCCTGCAATTGTACGCGTGGGGAGAAGGCGAAAGCGATGATTTTCCCTGGCTAGAACAACCCAGACTGGACTCGGTGTCCCGTGCGCGTAGTCTACTAAAACAATTGGGTGCGATTCATCAAGGGAAGATTACAGAAATCGGAAAGGCCATGTCGCGTTTGCCGACCCACCCTCGGCTCGCACGGTTGGTCATCGCGGGATTCGAATCCGGATGTTTCGAGAGGACATGCTTGCTGTCGGCTTTGCTTTCCGAACGTGACCCCTTCCAGCAAAGCCGATCCCAACCAACCCGAGCAGCCAAACGTTGGGATAGCGACTGCATTGAACGGCTTGTTGCACTGGAAGACTTCTTGGACGGACGTTCGGGCGATACACCCTTTGGAACGCTCCATCGCATTGGCGTTCGAGCCATTGTCAACGCGGCTCAGCAACTGCAAGAACAGTGCATTTCTATTCTCAAGGGATCAAGCATCCTGCGTGAACGTCAAAGAACCGATCGGCCAGAAGCCATGATGCAAGTCATGTTGTCGGGCTACCCAGATCGACTCGCAAAACGTCGAAGTATCGGAAAGGCACACGGATTGATGGTCGGAGGCAAGGGGGTTGCCATTTCATCACAAAGTGGAGTAACCGAAGCGGATCTTTTTTTGTGCATCGATATCGATGCAGGAGCAGGAGACGCAAGCGTCCGGCAAGCGAGTCGAATCGATTTGGATTGGTTGCCCAAAGATCAAATCGCTACTCGAGACGAGTTGTTCTTTCATCCAAGCCAAAAACAAGTGGTAGCCAGACGGCAAGTGCTTTGGTTGGATCTGGTTCTCAACGAGACACCGACCTCAATTGTAGACGCTGAGCAATGCGCCGCGATTCTCTGGCAAGCGGCCGTCAAGAACTGGGAGCAAGTGTTTCCCGTTGGGGACGAACGGGTCCAAGGGTTAGTCGAACGTGTCAACTGCCTTCGTTTGTGGCTACCAAGTTTAAAACTGCCGGAATTGGACGATGCATCCATTCAAGATGTAGCCAAGGAGCTTTGTCGAAATCGCCGTTCGTTGTCCGAACTCAAGGAAGCACCTTGGATCGATTGGATTCAAGCCCGTTTTACCAGTGAACAGTGGCAGTCGATTGAAAAAGAAGCCCCTGCAAAGATGCAAGTTCCCAGTGGCAGTTGGATCAAAATTCAATATGCAGTTGGAAAACCACCTACGATGGCAGTGAAGATACAGGAGGTGTTTTCCATGAAAACTACGCCGCGAATCGCCATGGGACGAGTGCCGATCTTGTTGCATCTGCTTTCGCCAAATATGCGCCCTCAGCAGATCACGGATGACCTCGAATCGTTTTGGGCCAATGGTTATCCGGTCGTAAAGAAAGAACTCAAGCGTCGTTACCCAAAACACTCGTGGCCGGACGATCCGACAACAGCCGTTCCAGGCAGGAAATAGGATGGTTGCAAACGCTAGGAACGAATCGAATGATCCAGCCGATGCAGCAGTGTCCACCCGCGATGTTGGCTATTAGAGTTGTAGTGATTGTGCCTTTGGTTTCGCGCCCGTCGTTCGCCTCCCTCGCCGTAAAGAACCAGTATTTTTTTGATTTTTTCGTGCGACGGGAAATGGCAACCTATCGTTCATACAAATGCGTCCATGCGAAATACCTCCAGCTCTGGAAAACACTTTAGCTGGCTACTCGCATATATAACGTTGATCGGGACGACGATTAGTAAAGGAACGATAGATGAGAGCCTTAAAAACAATAGCCGCACCGCAGCGGCGTCGCAGGGTAGTGGCTGATCTGCAGACGCAGCGAGTCTTGGCGATACGAATGGTCCTTCACTGCATATTATTCATGGTCGTCGGCGGGATTATCGCCAGCGTCAACGAGTACATGGCGAATTCCGCGATGAACCCGCAGCTACTTCGCGAGTTCCTGACCAGGAACTTCGTTTCCTTCTCTTACGCAATCCTCGCCCTACTGCCTCTACTGATCTATGACTCCATGAAGCTCAGCAATCGAATCGTCGGCCCCATTTGCAGGCTGCGGGACACGATGCGAAAGATTTCTCGCAACGAGCAGGTAACTCCCCTAAACTTCCGTTCCGGAGACTATTGGCAACAGGTTCCAAGAGAGTTCAACGCGATGATGGAACAACTGCGCGGCGACGTCGCCAAGTCGGATAGGCCAGTGACGGATAGGCCAGTGACGGATAGGCCAGATTCGGCTGCGGTAGACTCGGATGCCTTAGCAACGCTAGCCACCCATTGAACTTTGTCTCCCTGACTTTGAGTTACGTGCGATACGAACCGCATTGGAGTAAAAATGAACCGTGTTTTTTCGAAACGACAGAATCGCCTTGGTGCCGCAGTTGTGGAATTCAGCATCGTCGCTCCTCTATTTTTTGGGACGGTGTTTGCGAGTATCGAATTGTGCAGGGCACTCATGGCGACCCATAGCCTGGAAGAGGCCGCACGGTCTGGGTGCCGCGTGGCCGTGCTGAAGGGTGCAACAACTAGCGAGATTGACGCGGAAGTGCGTCGGATCCTTGTGCCAGTAGGGATATCATCTTTCACGATGCAGATTCAGCCCGAGAACTTCGCGGCTGAAGATCGGTGGAAACCCATTTCCGTAACAATTAATACGTCGTTTGCTAACATCAGCTGGCTACCAATTCCAGCGTTTTTCGCGGGTAAAACGTACACGTCGAGTTGTACGCTTCCCAAGGAATACTCATTCGAGAATTAGCCCTTGTAACAAAGGTCTCTACATCAAGTAAACCAAGGCGAGAGAGAGTATTCCAATCGCCGTTCCTTCCACGAGAATCCACCATGACATTATTGAATTCAGGCGATCATCGCAAACGACATGGCACGTCGATGTTACTTTTTGCTGTCCTTCTGCCTGTGCTGATTGGGATGCTGGCGTTTGCGGTTGAAATTGGGCGGATGTACCTGGTTCGTTCTCAGCTTCAGACTGCGGTAGACGCTGGAGCCTTGGCCGCTTCTCTGCAACTCCGCGACAAACAAACTGATGTCCCAGCCGCAATTTTAGCTGCGCAAAAATTTGTCCAGCTCAACCGAGTTGGCGCATTTGTTACGGTTCCTGCGGATTCAATCACCATCCAGCCTGGGAGATGGGACGCCACCGCGCGGGCTTTTGTTCCCGGTGACATTTCACCCGACGCTATCCAGGTGAGTGGGACCCTGGATAAGGAACCTTTCTTTTTTGCGAGGGCGCTTGGGGTATCGCAGTTTTCCGTGCCTCGCTCGGCCGTAGCGGTCAAGGGTGATACTCCCATGGATATCATGATGACCTTGGATCTGACAGGGTCGATGACCGCCCAGGGCAGGATTAAAGCATTGCAGAAAGCATCGCCAATATTCGTGAACGTACTTGAAACGGTTGGCGATAACGACCGTGTTGGCGTCATGGGGTACGGTGCCATGAAAAGCAAATATACCCCCGCAACGTTAGGCCACCGTGGGGTTTCCTATACCAATACTCCATCATCTCTGTATCCGAGCAATGACGATTGGTGCGGTGTCCTTGAAGCAGGACTTACGTTTGACTTCGATTATCTCCGCAACAGCGTTTTGAACCAGAGTACGCTGATTGCGAACAAATACAACGGCTGGACGCCCATCGGTGCCGCTTTGCGTGACTCGGCACACTACCTCAACGCAAACGCGCGACCTGGAATTGACAAAGTAATCGTGCTGATGAGTGATGGGCACGCCAATAAACCAAGTGGAGATGCTCCTGGTTACGCCCTTCTCATGGCGTCCTATGCCGCATCGCTGAACATCAAGGTTTATACGATTAGCCTGGGTAATGCCGCAGATGAAAATCTGATGCAACAAATTGCTGACCTGGCAGGCGGTAAACATTTCATTGCTTCAGGAACTTCTGAGGGTGACCTTACAAAATCGCTCACCAGCGCATTCAAGAGGATCGCCGGTGACATCAAGCAATCACAGTTGGTTCAGTAACCGTACAAGAAATGCGGCAATTGCAGAGCCGCACGTTTTCAAGGAGTTTTTCAATGAAGTCATTGGTTCGCCGAAATCCGAGGCGTCGTGGTGTTGAGATAATTGAATTCGCCCTGGTGCTGCCGTTAATTGTGCTGCTGTTATGCGGCGCGATCGAAGCCGCAAGGGCGGTGATGGTCGTTCACACACTGCAGGAGGTGGCGCAGGCCGGATGCCGAGTCTACAGTGTGAAGGGCACGACGCAAGCCGACGCAACGTCCATTATCGCCAATGCGATGACACATGCTCGCATAACGAACTATAAAGTTGTTTTTAAACCGTCAAAAAAAGAGGATGTGGATGTCTCAGGTGAGGCGGTGACCGTAACCGTCACGGCTTCATTCGCCAACGTGGCCTGGCTTTCTCCACGATTCTTCGCGGATAAGTCGCTGCGAGGATCATGTGTCTTTCCGGCAGACATGAACGCCAGCGATGGCGGAGATACAGACGGCTATGACGCGGACAGCGACGACAACCCCATCGACGGCATTTTGCGCGACGACGGATAAACATCCCCGGAGATAAACTCAAGTTAAACTCGGCGGCATTCAATCCAATGGTCGCTGGCCTCGCGCCTTTCTTTCCTGATTGAATAGGGAAAATGCTGGCGAATGCTTTTTTAGGAGTTTCACCAACTGTGAGGAACTGGTGCCGAGCTTCGTAGCGACCTGGCTGATATTCCAATCACAAAGGCACATCAAGCCGATGACCTCAGCCAGAATTGCGGGCCAATCGTTATTCGTCTCCGCAATGTCGATTCTTCCATTGCGACAATACTGTTGCCATGTTTCGGACGTAGATTCCCCGACTGAGCTTTCCGCTGTCGAAGCTGCTCCCGATGCAGGACGAAGCTCCACGGCGAGCTTGCATCGCAGTCGCTGCATGGCAACTTTGCGATTCTCGTTTTGAGTTCGACGCTCACTGGCCGATGCAATGATGCCTGCTGGAACGAATTCGATTTGAACGCTGGTCTCTACCTTGTTGCGATTCTGGCCCCCTGGCCCGCTGGCTCGAGAGAACGTCAGTCGGCATTGAGCCAGCAATTGCCCTTCCGTCCGACAAGCCGGATGCAATTCGTCACTCGGAGCGTTACTCGGAGCGCTGTGCCACAATGGGATCGAATCACTCATGCTCGACACAGGCTATTGAAAAGAAAACGAACAAGCCAATCGCGATCCAGATTCGGATGCTGTGCATCGTATCTTGCTTGGATTTCATAGAGGAGTTCCCGTTGTCAATCGATTGTCCAAGTGTAGCTCGATACGTCCGTGTCGAGACAACATTGTCGACTTTCGTTCCGCGAAAGTGCGTTAACGAGGCGCACTTTCGCAGAGCGAAAGGCGACAATAAAAAAGCGACAATCATTAAATCACGGCACGGAGTGCCGTGCTACACTAATTGCATTTCGTCCAGCCGAGTCAAGCACCGATCGATGCGTTTGAGTGTCTCTTGCTTGCCCAAAATTTCGAAGGTATCGAAAATCCCAAGGCCGTTCGATTTGCCGGTGATCGCGATGCGCAAAGCGCTGATACAAACTCCCAGTTTGATACCACGTTGCTCCACGAACTGCTTAAGCTGTGGCTCCAGCCCATCGTGCGTCATCGAATCTGCGGCCTCAAGCACCGTTCGGAAATCTCGAAGCGCCGAAATCGCATTCGGATCGCTCGCCAATCGCTTTTGAAACGCTTCTTGGTCTGTAACCAGATTCTCCGCTGTGACAAAAAGTTCGTCGAATTGCAAAACATCGCCAGCCACCTTGATACGATCTCCTGCAACTTGAACAATTTTGCTCAATCGTTCGACGACGTCGCAGGGGGGTGGATCAGCTATCAAGCCAGCTTTTTGCAGATAAGGTAAAACCATGGCCACCTTTTTCTTCGGATCGAGGTTGTTCATCCAACGGGTCTGAAAGGCAACCAGTTTCTGAGGATCCAACGACGCGGGTGCTTTGTTGACTCGTTCCAACGTAAAGTGCTTGATCGCGTCCTCAAGCGTAAAATGTTCGGTACTATCATCGAGCGACCAGCCTAGTAAAAGCAAGTAATTTAAAACCGCGCCAGGCAAAAAGCCAGTTTCTCGATAAAAGTCGACGACAACGGGATTGAACGTTTCCTTGGTTACTTTCAAATGGGCTCGCTCAGCGATCGTCTCCCCCATTTGACAGAGCGTCGCGAAATCCTTTTGCTTAAGATACTTGTCCAATTTTCTTTTGCTCAATTTGGCCGTTCCGCCCGGTTCTGCCACGTATGGCAAATGAGCGTATATCGGTAACGGATAGCCAAGGCTTTGCGCAATGAAAATTTGACGAGGCGTGTTTGGCAAATGCTCTACGGCCCGTACGACGTGCGTGATTTGGAGATCAAAGTCGTCCACCACGCTGGCCAAGTGATACAGGCAAGTGCCATCGCCACGTTGTACTACGTGGTCTTGTTCGTCCGACCACTCAAAAGAACAGTCACCGCGAACGATGTCGTGAAACTGGCATCGGCCAGTTCGCGGCATCTTCAATCGCACGACCGCTTGGCGTCCCTCGGCCTCGAATGCGGCCTTTTTTTCGGGCGTATCGGCCATGAAGCGTCGATCGTAGATATATGCCTTGCCATCCTTTTTCGCTTGCTCTTTTTGCTCGTCCAACTCCTCGGTCTTGGCAAAGTCGACGTAGGCATGCCCAGATTCCAAGAGCTTGGCTGCAGCCGCTTGATAACTGGCTGAGCGTTGAGACTGAAAGTAGGGGGCAAAGGGACCGCCGACCTCTGGCCCTTCGTCCCAGTTCAGTCCGAGCCATTTGAATCCGTCCAAAATGGGCTGCAACGCCGCTTCTACGTTGCGACCTTGATCGGTATCGTCGATTCGCAGCAGGAACTGGCCGCCAGCTTGCTTTGCTAGCAAGTAGTTGAAAAGTGCAGTTCGAACGCCGCCAATATGGAGGTATCCGGTAGGGCTGGGAGCAAAGCGAGTACGAATCGTCATCTGGTATCGATTGGAAAATGGGAACAATGTCATGTTGGAGCGAATCAGCCGTCAAGGTAACATGGTGGCTCGAATTCGTCACGTGTCCCGCTGGTTAGGCTGGACGAACTTAACTGTCCGTTTTGGGTCAAACTGGGTAAATTCATGATACGAAAAGCGCTCGTTGCGGCTTCACTTCTGCTGATCGGGCTCTGCGTGGGCTGGGGATTTCAAGGGTACGGGATTGGTTTGCCAGCGGTCGCGGAGCCTCAACGAGACGGATTCCAGCCGGGCGGACCGATTCAAAACAATCCAGGGTTCAAGCCGGAGCAACAAGTGGCGGGAGTCCAACAGGCTCAACCATTTAACCTTCCTGGTGCACCAGGTCCGACGCCAATTCCACAGGGCCTATACTTTCCAGACGGCTTTGTCGCCATGACGAGTGAGGAAGCCGTTAATGTTTCCGTCTACGACCGAACCAATCGAAGCGTAGTCAACATATCGACGAATTCCATTCGCCTAGAATCTATTTTTAGCGTTACGGAAGTCGAGGGGAGCGGCAGTGGCAGCGTCATCGATCAGCAAGGTCATATCTTGACGAACTATCATGTGATCGAGGGGGC
>JANPNA010000357.1:0-14678 GCA_031427235.1 Pirellula sp. | reverse complement strand
CAAATGCTTGGCTTCGTAGACTATCCCAGTGATCCAGAGCACATACCGAATGTCGACGCCGATCGAACGGCTGTAACTTTCATTCCAAGCGAAGTCGTTGATGGTTGCTTCAAACGTCCGGTCAAAGTTGACCCCGACAAGTTCCCCTTTTGAATTGAAAACTGGGCTGCCGGAGTTCCCTCCGGTAGTGTCGGTATTGTACAGAATGGCCACCGGAACTTGACCAAGTTTCGGGTGAACAAAGCCACCGAAGTCTTTGGCGTTATAGCGGTCGACGACGGCTTTCGGAGTAATAAAAGGTTCGACCCCAGTCGTCTTGTCGATCACCCCTCGAAGCGTCGCAATCGGCGTCTTTTGAATTGCATCGGCGGGCGAATAACCCCTTACTCGACCATAGGTAATCCTCAGTGTTGCGTTTGCATCCGGCACAAACTGCGTGGGCTCAAAGGCTTGCTTCGCTTCCATCAGAGTGCCATACAACTGCCCTAAGCGTCCGTCTCGCTCTTTGTCCAAATCGCGAAGCGACTTGTAAGTCGGATACAATTGAATCATCAACCTCAATACCGGGTCTGGCAACAATTCAAGCTCGGCTGGCGTCTTTTTTAAGCATTCGTCGACAAAAGCGACATCACCCAACCGACTTGATCCAATCAACGATTCGGCACGCTTGGAAAAGGAACGGCTGTCGTCTAGCAACGTCGATAAGGGCTCAATGCCGCGGGCACTATTGATCTTACTCAACCGTTCCAGCATGCCCTCGAGCATGATCACATCCGTAGGTGAATGCCAATCTGTCACCTCCAATTTCAACTGCTGAACGGTAAGATCCATATTGCGATTCATGTAGGGCGATTCTCGCTCGAGATCTTCTTTCGCCCGTTCCACCGCAGCGTCGTAGATCGTATAGGCAAAGGACATGGCGCGACAAGCCGATTTCAATTCGCGAAGATGAATCTCAAGCGGCCCGGTGGCGGTCGTTTCGTCGTAAACCGATGCGATATCCTTTAGTAGCGAACCGTATTTGACCACGCGACTCTTGTTCGATTGAATGAAGGATTGAAGTTCCGATTCGGCTCGTTCTCGGGTCGCAACGATGCTCGCTCGCCGCAGGCCAAGCAACTGGCCTCTCGACCTCTTCTCTACATTCGCAAGGGACTTTGACCGTGACGCATGCTTGATTGCAACCGATCGATCCAATGCACCTGCCTTGTCCATTTCGCCAATCTGCCAACCGTAGAGTTCCACGATCGCAGGCAGCCTAACATCTTGTTCGTACTTCAAAAAACTGGCTGTCTTCTGTCGAACGGTCCGCCCTGGGTAGCCTAGCAAGAATACAAAATCTTCTTCGTTAGCTCCCTGAGGTGCGACTCGGATCACGCGTTTCGGATGGTAGGGTACATTGCTCGGTGAATAGTCAGCCGATGTGCCATCCGGGGCGGTGTAAGCTCGCATAAAGGAAAAATCGCCCGTGTGCCGTGGCCACTCCCAATTGTCGGCTTCTCCACCAAAGGCTCCGACCGACACGGGTGGCGCGAACACCAACCGGATGTCCTTGAGATAGGTATACAGAAACAAAACGTAAGTCTTGCCTGCGAACATCTCGGCTACCTCAACGCGAAGACCTTTGTTTTCTTTCTCGCTCGCTTGCTCGATTTCTTTGCGGCGTTTGTCGATGGCTTTTGTTCGTTCCAAAAACGTCATCTTGTCTGTCACTACGGAAAGGACTTGTTCTGAAACGTCTTTGTAACCTTCCGTAATGCGAACCGTGTAGTTGGGCGCGGACACTTCATCGCCCAACTTGTTTGCAATAAAACCATCGGACAACAAGTCCCTGGCGGAGGTGCTCGCCTTTTGAATGGCGTCGAATGCACAATGATGGTTGGTAATAATCAAACCATTGCTTGAGACAAAGGAGCCCGTGCATCCGTTGACCCGACAGATTCCATCAACCAGGCTAACTTGACCTGGATTGAAAAGTTCTTTTTCGGTCAGTTGCATTCCTTTTTCCGACAAATGAAGTCGTTCCAATTCGCTGATCGGATACATTCCCTCATCGCTCCAAACGCGATTGAAATTGATCCAAGAAAGGAGGACGGTGGCGAGCACGATGGACCGGCGAATCATAAGAGGCCTGTTGGTTGCAAAAAGGTCTAGTGGGTCTTCAAGCCTTAATTTAGGCGTTGGCAAATGTGGCGTAAGCTTCCAGCTTGCGGATTTTGCGTGGCGTAAGCTTCCAGCTTGCGGATTTTGCGTAACGTTCTGAATGGCAGGCAGGATGCCTACCCCACTTGGCAGGCAGGATGCCTACCCCACTTGACAGGCAGGATGCCTACCCCACTTTTTAGAATTGACAACGCACTCGTTGAAAATCTATGCCGATAGTATAGCTACTAAATGAAGCAGATCCTTTGGAGTGCGGAAATTCATTTCCGCTTTAAGATAGAAGCGGCAAATACCCCTTAGAATCTTCGAATGGCCCGCCGTCCGATCGGCCTTCGCCGCAACAGTCCTTATGCGACGAACTCTTCCTCACCGTCCGAACCTGGTCGTTGCAACTGCCCCGACTCCTCAAGCGTTCGCAGAATATCGACGATCTTCTGCTGAACTCCTTCGACGTCGCTGACCTTAACGCGGCCCAGGAAGCCAATTTCTTCTTTGAGAATTTCGGCTGCTCGCGTCGACATGTTCTTCATCACCTTGTCTTGCAACTGCTGACTTGCACCCTTGAGGGCCATGGCCCACTGATTCGTTTCGACGTTCTTGAGGATCGTTTGGATGTCTTTGTCTGCAAGCTTTTGAATGTCTTCGAATACGAACATCAGTCGGCGAATCTCTTCGACCAACTCGGGATTGTCTTTGGACAGCGACTCCAAAACAATGCGTTCGGTCGCGCGATCGGTCACGTTCAAAATTTCAGCCACAGCCGGGACACCGCCAGCTTTTCGGAAGGACTGGCTCATCACCAACGACATTCGTACTTCCAGCGCGCATTCAATTTCGCGAATCGCTTCGGGGTTGGTTTGCTGCATCCCCGCAATCCTTTTGATAACAGAAAGTTGCTTCTGCTGAGGCAAACCGTTGAGGATGCCAGCCCCCGTCGCGGCCGGCACGTGACAGATGACCACCGCAATGGTTTGTGGATGCTCGTCCATGATGAACGACAATATGTTTTGAGGGTCAGCTTTTTGGAGGAATCCGAACGGCAACGACTCCAGGGTCTGTTGAAGGATCGAGAGCATGTCGGCAGCATCTTTGCCGAGGGCTTTCTTGACCAGCGACTTGGCGCGATCAAGCCCGCCGCTGGAGTGACCGAGCGAACTTGGTTTGCCACCAAAAAACTCGGTAATAATTTCTTCTTGAATCTGGCCAGAAATGTTGTCCAACTGAGCAATGGCTAAGGAAACCAGTTCCACCTGTTTTGGTGGAAGCTTTCCCAGCAAAACCGCCGCATCGTCCTCCTCCAATGCCATGAGGAGCACAGCCGCTTTTTTAATTCCATTCTGTTTTTCGATCACAGGTACTCTTTTTTTGGTTTCTTGATCGTTATGGTAACGGAACGGTAAGGCGGCGGAAAATAACTTACCCCAACGGGACTAGTGCGTCTTCAACACTAAAAAATGGGGATGGGGATGGGGATAGTGGTAGTGGTAGGAGTAGTGGATCTTGTTAAAGATCCCTGTGCTGCAAGGATCTTTTACAAGATCCACTACCCAAGAATTAAGAATTGAAGACGCACTAGTGAGAATTCAGTGTAGTTCTCGCCTTTCCAATGCTCGACCAACGCAGGCTCCAACGCTTAACAAATCCCTTTTGCCTGACCCAATGACTATTTCTGCTCTATCCAGGGCAATCGACAATACCCCCACTGTCCGTGGTTTTCATCAATCCCGACCTCGAGCATGGTTAGTCGAAGTCCAATTTCCGGAAATAATTTCGCCCGAAGCTGAGTTGCTATCCACCACGCGATTTCTTCGGCAGTCGTATTGACGATTGGCAAAAGCATGCAATCCTCGCGGGGAAAAACCCATCGCTTTTTACGAAATCGTACGGTTACTTCCTCGTTTTGCTCGTCTACGAGGATCATCGCATGCTTGGTCGGCAATAGCATATGATGGTCGAGCTGTTTGACGATTCCGGCCAGAGAATCGCGAAATGCGATAAAGTCAATCACATAACGATTCTCATCTAATGAGCCCTCGACTTCCGCTCGAACTCCGTAATTGTGTCCATGCACACATTCACAAATGTCCCCTGCAAAAGTGATGAAATGGGCAGCAGAAAAAACTAACTGCTCCTTTTGGAGGAGAACTCGAAACGTTGGTGCATTCGACATAGTCATGTGTTTTTCAGTATTTGAGTTCGATTAAGTTGCAAAAACCGATTTGCCTGTGGTCACTCGCTGGTCTAATTTTACCCCAGAGACAAGAGATAGCTGAAAAATTGAAAGAAGTCGTGTATCCTAGGACTTTTGCACTTCGCTCACTTCGCATCTAATCCCATTATGTCTGATGAGTTTGAAGACGGCACCGAGACGAAGTTGGATCAAGCATTGCTTGACTTCATGCGTCGTCTCGATGCGGGAAAAATAGAAGATCGAGAGGTTTTCTTAAAGGAATATCCGGATATCGAGGCTCAATTGCGGGCACTGCTCGATGCAGCGGATTGGATTGAGAATATGGCCGGTCCAACTCTCGGTGAGCTCGCCAATTCCACCGCAACTTCCTCCCCAATCGATAAAAACCCAACGGACAAAAAGCCATTTGTCGCGTCGTGGAACGAATCGCAGGATCCAAATGCCGTAACGTTGCCAGCGTCGCAGGTTAATCACGCGTCATTGAGGGAACGAATCCCGGTCTCGCCCTTCGACTCCACGTTGCCACCCGCTAAGAACCCGTCGGATTTTAGCCTTGCTAGCCTCGCCAACACCAGTAATTCTCAGTCCGTTTTGCCTTATCGATTTGGCGACTACATCCTGGAACAGGTGCTCGGGCGCGGTGGAATGGGCGTGGTCTACCTGGCTTTCCAAGTCCAACTGGAACGCCGCGTTGCCATCAAAATGATCCGATCCGGTTGCTTAGCCAGCGACGACGAGGTCAACCGATTCCACACCGAAGCCCGCAGCGCAGCCAGCCTCACCCACCCCAACATCGTCACCGTCTATCAATGCGGTGAATGCGAAGGCCATCATTATTTTTCGATGGACTATGTGCCCGGCACCGATCTAGCCAAACGTATTTCGACGGGGCCAATGAGCCCCAAAGAAGCGGTCCGCTACGTGCGTGATGTCGCTCGTGCTATCGACTACGCCCATCAACAAGGTGTAGTCCACCGCGACCTCAAACCTGCCAACGTTCTCATCGATGAGGCGGACGCGGTTGTCGTTACCGACTTTGGGTTGGCCAAGCAGATGGGCTCGGACAAAGGCCTGACCGCCACCGGGGCAACCTTAGGAACTCCCAGCTACATGTCTCCCGAACAAGCCGCCGGAAAAAGCGAGGAACAAGACGCTTCCACGGATGTCTATGCGATCGGTGCGATTCTATATGCGTTGCTGACCGGCAAGCCGCCGTTCCAAGGGGAATCGGTTTTGCAAACGATTATGCAGGTCATCCATCGACCTGCACCTACGGTTCGTCAAAGTCATCCAAACGTGCACTCCGATTTGGATACCATCGTCACAAAGTGCCTCGAAAAACTCCCGTCGCGTCGCTATGCCACCGCCGGGGACCTAGCGGACGACCTCGATCGCTTTTACCAGGGAATCCCGATTACCGCCCTTCCTCCGTCGCTGTTTCGCCGCTGCAAACATTGGCTGGCAAATGTACCGTTGGTTGCCGCCATCACCGGAACGCGAAATATCGAACCCACCCGATCCCAAAGGATCGCGCAGAACGTGCTCATCGCATCCATGTTTGCAATTGCTACTATCTGGCTCACAGGCGGCCAAATCTCCGAGTACTTTCGAAACACCAACATGCCCCGAAGCGTCTCGATCGCCTCGGGTGCTCCAGGCGGCATGTACTTTGAATTGGCTGGCAAGCTGGCGAATCGATTGCAGACAACCAGCGGTCGGGAGCCACATGTCATCGCCACCAATGGATCTTTAGACAACCTGAAACAGCTAATCGAAAACAAAGCGCAAATGGCTTTGATGCAGGAGTCCTCGGTACGCTCGGATCAAGTCGCGGTGGTTGCTCCCCTATTTTACGAAGCGGTTCATATCCTGGTACCAATGGACTCAGAAATCCGGCAAATTGACCAGCTTGCCGACAAGCGGATCATGATGGGGACCAGAGATTCTGGCACCTACCAAACAGCCACAAGATTGCTGAAGCACTTTGGCGTAACGCCGGATAAAATCAAACTCATCGATAGCGACTGGACGCATACCGATCGGCTCTCGGACGCAGATGTCGTGATTGCAGTTACCAAAGTCGGCCAACAAGGCATCGTCGAATTGTTGAAAGATGGGAGGTACCGGTTGCTCTCTATCGAAAATGCGGCCGAACTTGCCAACGCAGAACCGATGTTCCATTTCTATGAAATCACAGACAAAGCCTACGCGATCACCACCAAAAGTCCAATCTATACGCTTAGAACCACCGCCCTGCTCGTCGTTCGAAGGGACGCACCTGCCAGATTGGTCGAGGAATGCCTCCATGCAATCTATAGCAGTACACCGGTTGCAGAAGGACTGATCGCATTGGATCTAGCCGCAAACTGGGATGGTTTGGCCTACCATCAAGCGGCAAGAAAGTTCTTCGCCGCTAGCGTTAGAGCACCTTAAATATGATCAAAAACAAACGGCAACGTTGGTACAGCCCCGAAGGCCAAAGCCGAATTCACACGAGTGCTCTTGAACGATCAAGTGGTACTCGTCGGTTGGCCTCGCTCGTCATTCTGCTCGCCTTGATCCTGATTCTGATTCAGCAAACATCCGATGTGAAAAAAGTCGAGACCGTGGCAACCGCAATCGGTCTATTACCCAACTCCAACGCGGCAACGCTGTTGGAATCGGAAACGCTCGCAGGTGAACAACCATCCACACCGATGCAACTCGGTGACCCAACGAGCACCGACCCTCTATACCTCGAACAAATAACGATGGCGGCCACCCGTCCTTCGGTTCGAGCGAACCAACAAATATGGAAATCCTTACTCAAAAAAGCCCCCACTTCCGTCGTAGGTGGCCTGGCCCGCAAGCTATATGGCCAACGAGCAAAGGGCGACCAGACGGATTCTCCAGTAATCCAATGGCAAGAAGTGAAACGATGGTATGCCGACTCCAAATCTCAACTTGATCAATGGGCGGAAATCGAAGCTCAGAATGCGGCGAACGTTGTTGCTGGTCAAGCGGACATAGCGGAATCACGCCTGACATCTTTTATGGAATCGTTCCAAGATCAAAGCCCTTGGTTTGTGGAATCCGAAGAAAAGGAACCGACTACCCGACAAGACGTTTTTTTCCGCGGTTTGAGTCTCGCTCTAGATGAGAAGCTACTTGAACAAATTGTCGACAACTCAACCTGGTGGTCGACCGACTGGCTTCCGTTGGTTCGTAGCTGGCAGCGAGTCGGCATGCTTCGCGAGCTACTCGCAAACCAAGTGGCTCTGCCGCTTCATTTTCCAAAGATTGAGGTTTCACAACTTCTTTCTTCTGGCAACGATTACCGAGGGCAACCGATACGCTTTGAGGGAACTATCTATCAAGTCGACCCCAGCGCTTCGGTTTCCGAAGCAGGCTTCACCAATCTGAATTACGAAGTCTTTTGGCTAAGGCCTGATGACACCAGTAGCCAGCCGATTTGCGTCTATGTACCAAAAGGAAATATTGACCAAAACGTCAAGCTCGAGAAGGATTCCCACATATCCCTCACCGGACTGTTTTTCAAGCGCATCGCCTATAAGTCGCAGCGAGGCAATGAATTCTCGCCGCTGTTGCTGGCCGCTTATGTCAAGCCCTTTGGGTCCCATGAAACCGTCCCGGGCGCTAATCCATTTCGAGCCGTCAATCGATCGACCGGGGATAGCACGACGTGGCAACCGCCAGTCGATACCAAGACCCCGTATGCGATCGTGCGACCAAGGTTACAGAAAGCTTTGGAGACTCTCGATGACACGGCAGTGGAAGCGGGCTTCCGAGGATCGAAAGCGTCCGCAGCCAGCAAACCGCTTATAGAATTGGAGCGACTCTTGCCTGACCTCGATCTACTTTTAAAGAGCAGGTCGGAATGGCCCATTTCGGAGTCTGCATCCCTATCCCGTTTCGCGGGGATTGTCACCAAGATTGACCGTATTGCAATCGATGCTGAGACATCAGACGTACTGGAACGATCTCACATATATCGATGTCAACTCGAAATGGAACATACCCCAATCACCTTGCTGTGTGCATCGGTACCTGCGGGTTGGCTCCAAACAGATGGAACGCCGCTAGATGCGATTCGACAGCCATGCACCATCGATGGCGTTCGCTTGACGCGCGGCGACGATACCGAACTGGCTTGGACGCGATCCCCAAAATGGGTGATGTCGGAAGAATTGTCTAGCGTCGACTCGTCGGCATTCGAACCTGAAATCCCTGAGCGATTGCAGTTCTTGATGGAGAAAGGATGGGATTTGGCGTGGATGGATCGAATTCATGCATTGCAAGTCGATCCGATCAAACCGCTGTCTCCCAAAGAAATGGAACCTTTCTTTGCGTTAATGCAGTTGGCAAAGAAAAGTCCCGTCGTCCAAAAGTTAGGTACCGAAATGTCGGTCACCGACCTGATTGAGGCCTTGAGACAAAAAAAATCGAAGGACAGGCCAGCGTTGGAGCGGGTGGTGATGAACATGCGCGTCGTACGAGTCTCACGCGTCCAAGTGGACGACCCAGTGCAGGCAGCCATCTTGGGTAGTAATCATTATTATCAATTGGATGCGATGGCGGATATCGGCAATCGCACCTACGAGATCAAAGGGGAGAAAGAACCGATACTTTACCACAACGAGTACCCGGTCACTTGCGTCTCCATTGAAGTGCCGAGTTGGCTGAAGCCCAACGAACCCAATTTAGAAAAGGATTCAGAAGCGGCCAATGACCAGGTCTGGTTTCCCCGAATGAAGTCTACCGCATCGGGTTGGTTTTATCGATTCTGGAGCTACAAAACACTAGAGACTTCGCAATCCCTCGGTGAGCAACAGAGACAAATCGGCCCGTTGATTGTCATGGACTCGCTTACGCTCGGCTTCACAGCGATCAACGAGGAGAGGCCCTCGAACGCCAACGCAAAAACATCCAATACGATCACGGTAGTTATTGGCGTGTTGGGTACGATCGGCATCTGGTGGTTTGTACGTCGCTCGATGGTCAAGCCTCAGCGCCGAGGACGGTGATGGAGAGATGGAGAGATGGAGAGATGGAGAGATGGAGTGATGGAGTGATGACGCCCGATTAAAAGATCGAGTTCATCGATGGTGAAGTAGTTCTGCACTCGCCCGCACGCAATTGGCATTTGGATGTAACCGGGTGTATTTACAAACTGCTTCACACCTACGTCGTCATTCATCGACTTGGCCAGGTCAAGTCAAGTCCGGAAAATGTCTTTGTGTGTTTCCACGCAACGACTACGAGCCTGACGTTGTTTTCTTCGGACCAGGCAAGTCAGCTAGTCTTTCCCCTGACACGATGAAGTTCCCAGTTCCAGACATGGCCGTCGAGGTTTTATCGCAGTCGACGAAAGTCCGTGATCGGGGAGTGAAGTTCGAGGACTTTGCTTCCAACTGCGTGGCGGAATATTGGATCGTAGATGCCGACACCCGGATCGTCGAACAGTATCTACTCGATAACGGTGAATACAGGCTCGCCTTGAAATCGGGGTCGGGTATGTTGAAGAGCCGGGTTGTCAATGGACTAGCTATTCCCATCGAAGCGATTTTTGATGAACAAAATACTCTTCTTTTCCGATGAAAAACCGACTAGCAATCCTTTCTTTTGGTTTTTCTCACGAATTCAGCTACGATGTCCGTGTGGCAGGTCCGAGAGCGATAGCGATAGGAGTACCACACGAATCGAATCCTCTTTGCAATTTTTTATGGCTACCAAAGCAACGGTGTACAAGGCTGAACTTGAAATCAGCGATATTGATCGAAGCTACTACGCGACACATAGCTTTACGTTGGCTCAGCACCCCTCCGAGAACGATCGGCGATTGATCGCGAGGGTAATTGCGTTTGCCTTGTTTGCGCACGAACGGCTTGAATTTGGTCGGGGCTTGAGCAACGAGGAGGATCCCGACCTTTGGCAACGTGACGATACTGGTAACATCGAGAGCTGGATCGAACTTGGGCAACCCGACGAATCCGCCATTCGAAGAGCATGTGGACGTGCCCAACAAGTGATCCTCGTCAACTACAGCGGTAATTCTGCTGAGGTTTGGTGGAGCAAGATAGAAAGCTCGCTGGCCCGTTCGAAGAATTTGACGGTAGTCGACTTGGACGCTGGCGAGGTAGATTCTGCGACTCGCTTGCTTCAGCGAACGATGCGGTTGCAGGTGATGATTCAGGAGGGTTGCTGTCAGTTGATGTGCGGAGACGAAACAGTTGCCATTCACCCGACGGTTCGCATGGCGCGATCGGTTCTGCCAACGCTCGCATCCACCAAAAAACATCGCTGAGACGGCTCCGCAACTGCTTGCTTCGAGCAGGCGTCATAAACAGCTTCCGTTCACTTTCGGTAGCAACGGCTGCTGTCCATCATGCTGCACAGAAGGATGTACAAACCCCGCAGAATCCTATCGTTCGCATGGCGTAATTTCGTCGAGGAGTGAACATGTTGGTCGAGTAGTCGTTGGAATACTGGATGGCACAGCTCGGTCCGTTTCCAATTCTATCGGCCTGAAGGTATGGCAACGTCTCTCCACTCGCGATGGCCGAGAAAACTCAACCTACGATTGGGAGTCGTGATCTTCGAAATAGTCACAGCGTCAGGAGCTCGGCCTAGAAAATCCAAAGACCGAAAGAGCTCGGTAGAAAACGCGTCCAAAACCATGGCTGCCCGACTCAGGAAGTCGAGCAGCCGACAATTGCCAGCAAGCCTTATTGACGCTAACGGAGCGGTACCGTCTTCGAACCGCTTCGCAGATCGGGATCGAGGTCGAATCGGTCAAGATTCATGACCTTGTTCCAGGCCCCCACGAAGTCCTTTACAAATTTCTGCTGCGAGTCCTCACTGCCATAAACTTCCGAGATGGCTCGCAGTTGCGAGTTCGAACCGAATACTAAATCGACTCGACTACCAGTCCATTTGACCTGGCCGGTCTTGCGGTCTCGTCCTTCGAAAAAGTGCTCGCACACGGGAGACTTCTTCCAATCCGTGCCCATGTCCAGCAGGCTTACGAAGAAATCGTTGGTCAGCGTCTCTGGTCGCTTCGTGAAGGTGCCCAGTTGAGGGAACGAAGTATTGGTGATCAATACCCGCAAGCCGCCGATAAGCACCGTCATCTCTGGAGCGGTGAGAGTGAGGAGATGTGCTCGATCGACGAGCAACTCTTCAGCCGGTCTGTCGTGCGAGTGACCGAAGTAGTTGCGGAACCCGTCCGTGGTCTGTTCGAGCACGGCGAATGATTCCACGTCGGTTTTCTCTTGTGTCGCGTCGGTTCGTCCTGGCGAGAAGGAAACTTGAACATTGTGTCCAGCCTTCTTAGCAGCAGCTTCAACGGCAGCATTTCCACCCAGGACGATCAAGTCTGCGAGCGATACCTTCTTTCCGTCGGTCTTCGACTTATTGAACTCTTGTTGGATTTTCTCAAGTGTTTGCAGGACCTTGGCCAATTGGGCAGGGTTGTTGACTTCCCAGTCTTTCTGTGGAGCGAGGCGAATGCGTGCTCCGTTTGCTCCACCGCGTTTGTCGGTACCACGAAACGTGGCCGCCGATGCCCAAGCGGTCGAAACCAATTGAGAGACGGAAAGCCCGGATGCGAGCACCTTGCCCTTGAGAGCGACGATGTCCTGGTCGCCGATCAATTTGTGGTCGACGGCTGGCACTGGGTCTTGCCACAACTGCGGTTCGGCAACGAGTGGGCCGAGGCACCGCGACACGGGCCCCATGTCGCGGTGGGTTAGTTTGTACCAAGCCTTAGCGAAAGCGTTTGCAAACTCTTTTGGGTTGTCACGGAATCGTTTTGAAATCGGGCCATAGATCGGATCCAATTTCATTGCCATGTCCGTCGTGAACATTATTGGAGCGTGATGTTTGGCTGGATCGTGAGCATCCGGAACGGTCCCCTTGGCAGAGGCCTCCTTGGGGGTCCACTGTTGCGCGCCGCCCTGACCCTTGACTAGTTCCCATTCGAAGCCAAAAAGGTTATCGAAGTATCCGTTCGACCACGCCGTCGGCGTGGAAGTCCATGCCCCCTCCAGCCCGCTGGTGATAGTACTACCGGCATTGCCCTTTCCAAAAGTATTTTTCCACCCGAGCCCTTGTTCTTCGATGCTAGCCCCTTCGGGTGCGGCACCGACGAACTTACTTGCATCGGCAGCCCCGTGGGCTTTGCCAAATGTATGACCGCCAGCAATCAGCGCCACGGTTTCCTCATCGTTCATGGCCATACGACCGAACGTCTCCCGAATGTCCTTAGCCGAGGCGAGTGGATCCGGTTTAGCGTTCGGTCCTTCCGGGTTCACGTAGATCAAGCCCATTTGAACTGCGGCGAGAGGATTCTCGAGTTTGCGGTCGCCAGAGTATCGTTTATCTCCCAGCCACTCGCTCTCCGGACCCCAGGATATGTCTTCTTGAGCTTCCCACACATCTGCGCGACCTCCAGCGAACCCAAACGTCTTGAACCCCATCGACTCAAGCGCAACATTGCCGGTGAGGACCATTAGGTCGGCCCACGAAATACTGCGACCGTACTTTTGCTTGATTGGCCAAAGCAACCTACGGGCCTTGTCCAGATTCGCATTGTCGGGCCAACTGTTGAGTGGAGCAAATCGTTGTGTTCCATAGCTTGCCCCCCCCCGCCCGTCGGCAACGCGATACGTGCCTGCACTGTGCCAAGCCATCCTTATGAACAGCGGACCATAATGGCCATAGTCGGCTGGCCACCATTCCTGCGACGATGTCATCAGCACACGGAGGTCTTTTCTTAAGGCATCCAGGTCAAGTTTCTTAAATTCCTCTGCGTATCTAAATCCTTCACCCATCGGATCGCTTTTGGACGAATTCTGATGCAGGATTCGCAGGTTCAACTGGTTCGGCCACCAGTCCCCATTGGACATACTTCCAGCGGCCGTGTGTCTTTCCGACGAGGGTTTTTGAGTTCCACCGATCACCGGACATTTGCTACTGCTATCCGTCTCTTTTCCCGAAATCTGCAGACCGCTATCTTTTGTCAGAGCCGGGCGATCCTGGGCGAACACCGACGTGGCGATGCATAGCATCGCAAGGCTCGTCATGGTACGAGCGAAGTGAATTGTGGTTATCATGAACTCTCTTTAGTAGTAGGGCTGAAAATCGTCTCTCGCAACGCTATTATTCTAGCAAGTGGATGGTACCTGCCGGTCAAGGACTTGAAAGTTTGTGCGATTTTAGCAATACCAAGAGTCTTTCTAAAAGAATCGGACCTGTACGATTGAATTCAGGCTGCTTGGTTGAAAGTCAGGGTAAATTTCGCATCGGAGAGCCATTTTCTCGTGCGATCGTTCAGGACTACACAGGCTAATGCACTGAGTGATTGCTTCGTCGATCAGTCGTCAATGAAAATGTTGGTTGTGTGCTCGGGAGATCCCGTTTCCATTGGCTTTTCCGTTCTTCACCCACGCGTACCCGGCTCCATGTACCTTCATCTGCGGTGATAACGCCGTGAGGCACGGTTCTCTTTGGGGCAACTGTTCCTCGCAGTATTGCAGTCTTGTGCGGATTAATCATAGCCAACGGTCCAACAACTTCAACCGCTACTTCTTCTGTCGTTACAGCCAACGCGATGGCCCCTGGCAACCCTGGCAACCCACTGCCTGGCAACCCACGGAAATCAAGTACGCTCGCAACTGATCATCCATCACTGCCAGACAGTATTGAACGAAATGCATCGTCGATAACAGAATCAGAATAGTTTCCCTCTTTGAAAAAAGGGCGTCGATCTTAAGCTGGGCCGCGAAACACTTTCGCTAGCGATCCCTAGTAGCGGACTGCGTCAAGCATTTCGTTTGCGTCCAGCATTCACGAAAGCTTTGACAGCTTCCGCTACGATTTAAATCGGCCCGCCTTAAGATCGACGCCCTCTTGATTCCAATCGAAGAGGAGCATCAGGATGTACATCGGCTAGAAAAGAAACGACTTCTGACGGTGGAGTTTCGATCGTTTCAAGCGGCTATCATCCATATACCTTGCCAGATTATTCGCCACGCACACCAAACGATTCATAGGCTGCTGAACTGGAATGACTACACCAGCCTAACCCTGCCAACGCCACGGCTGCGGTAGATGGACATGGATGGCTTTGGATCATCGCCGATCACAATCCCAGCTCGGCGATGGGGGTTCCTTGGTCGACTGCGTTCCTTGGCCTGCCTTGATGGTCGACGTATTGTGTCGTTAGCGGAACACCAAAGTAACGATAGATGGAGGCGGCTAAATCCCCAGGCGTAACTGGCCGTTCCTTGATGGAGCCTCCGTCTTTTTCGGTAGCTCCGATGAC
>JANPNA010000356.1:0-20890 GCA_031427235.1 Pirellula sp. | reverse complement strand
TGCGACGGACGGACGGCCCGACGAGGTCTATTGCTAAAGATCCCTGACAAGTATTGGAACATCCGTGTCTTTCCTTGAGTGTCGCTGTTCCGACAGCCTATTTCCGAAGATTAAACTATTTATTAGTCCGCGCCGGGTGGCACGATCTTGTTGAATCGCAATCCACGATTCTTGGTTTGGGTCGCTCGCTTGGAGGCGAGGTATTTGTCGGCTTCGATTTGATCCTTAAGGTTGTGTTGTTCGACGCTGCCGGCATCACCGGATGCTTTCGCCGGCGCTTTGGCGTTGTCTCGAATGCTGTCTTCTAAATCGTCTGCCATGGTTCCAATTTGGATTTGAGCGAAATGCTGTTCCTCGATCTGTAGGCATACCCCAGTCAGTTCCAAACTGACGGATTCCTTACAGATTTATTTTTCCGCGTGTTTCCGAAGCAACACATCCTCTACCTGTACTACTTCCCGGTCGGACGTAAAAGTGACGGAAATATTTAGGGAAAAATTCTCGCCAACATGTTCGTAGTCGACGATGCGTGACCAAGCGTGTCACAACGGATGATCAGAATCCGCTTAGGAGGATGGATTCGAAATGGCTAACAAACCAAAAGAAATTGACTTCGACGTAGAGTACGAAGTGCGTGCGGCAAAGCTTCGTTCAAGCATCGGTCAGGAAGTACCGTTGAGTGAACAATACGTGCGGGGCGCGAAGCCAATCATAGTTGCGATCGATGGCGAATTGGCAACGCTACGGTTTCCAAACGGAACCGTCATGACAAAAGTTCCGATTCGGTATCTTTGTGATGACTCTGGGTACTGGCGAAGCTAACAGTACAAACCCGCGACTCAGTCGAAAGGTGGTCATTAAAGTCACGAACCTGTGGCAGTTTGCGCAAACTCAGGCAGCTTAGCCCCGAATCCAAGTCGCTCCGGTCTTGGGTGACCAGAGCGAGTTCGAGCCGACATTTCGAATTACACCGCAAGCATGTCGTTGAAACGATATGCCTGCGGGAAAGCGGGACCACATAGCTGAACTCTTGTTGCTTGGAAATCTAACCGTTGATTGGCGGACAGCTCATTCATAGCCATATTGCTTATTGCGTTACGGCGTAGTTGGAAAGAGCAGGAACGCTTTCGTTGTTGAACCGTTATTGGAGTTGAAGACGCCTCTTCCAGAGATTGCACCAAAGCGAGTCGTTCCTAAATCATCGGTCATGGCTTCGGTTAATGTTAGGCTTGCATTTTTCCAAGCTGTGACGTCGGCAGCGCTACCTATGACCAAATTGTCCAACGCGAGCAAACCGTTTCGATCGGTATAGACATATCCGCGGCTTGAGGGTGATACACAAACATCACCATCGGCATTGATATCGGACGCCGCGCGACCAGTCGTGATGTCCAGCATAGCTCCGTTTGAGTATCGATAGGAATACCTTTTCCTTCCGACGTCCCTTGAACCTACAAAGGCACCCGCTTGGTTCATTCCGCCTGAGAACACGACGCGGTCGGTTGCAGTGAAATCTTGCCAGCCGAGCACTGGAGTGTAACGTGCTCCATGAACGAGGATCTGACCGTTGTCATTAAATGCCTGTACAAACACCGATGGGCCAGATACGGTCGTTGGGAACCAACGCGACACGAGCGCATAGTCGTTTGTCTGTGTGTCCCACCGATAAAGCACAACGGAGCCATTTCCCTCTTCAGCTACGACTTCACCCAACAAATTGATTTTCTTGGCCTTCTGTCCACCCGCTATTAACGATGGTGGGAGCAACAGGCATTGAGTCCAAAGATTGTCGGTTACAAATCCTCGTGTCTCTCCAGTAACGCTTTCAGCCACTCCAACGATTTGGTCAGCCTCGTTGATTCCATAAGCGCAAGTGAGAGTCCAATCGCCTCGAATCTCTCCAATGATATCCACGACGTGCAAGTCCAAATCGATGACGGCACCGGAAGTAGCGCCGGCGTATACAAAAGCCGTTTGACCGACGGCGTTGCCGCTTGAATTGTAATTCTGGACCCTACCCACGACACGCCCCGAATTGTTCATGTCGAATACAAACGTATCCGTTCGTCCAAGGTTGTCCAACCAAGTGACGTAATACTTAACTGGAGGCGGCGGCGGTGGGGGTGGCGTTGGCTTGCCCCCATTAGCAGATGTCTCCGACATCGGTCCAACAATCGCGCCTAACAAGGTGGCTGCAGCCAGGAACGCGATTGCGGAACGGCAAACTACATTTTGAAATCTCACGATAATCTACCCTCTGAAAAAGTTGGTGTTCGCAAACAAAGCAATAAATCGGCGGACTTGTCCTTCGAATGGGGGACGCCTGAGAACGGTTGCCCTCAGTACGAACTTCATTGCCTACAAATACCAGTGCGACATTCCGTTGCCGTTTTTCTCACCTCGCAGGAAGAATATTTGAAAATACTTTTTTCCCTTGAAATGCGGCAATGTTTTCGCCTTGTTGAATGCTCCGACGACGAACTTGAGCTCGACTGTCCAGTTCGGATGCAAGCCGAATACCCATGCCTAGCATTAAGGGCATTAATCGCGATGATCGAACTATTCGATCGCATGCCTTCATTAAGAAGCCAATTGGCGTTGAGGCTCAGGGGGTCTTTGCTTCCGTCCCGATACTTGCAGGCAAATCTAGAGGAGCGGACGTTTCTTGGCTGATACCGAGCAGTTCTTGCGTTTCGACCAATATTCGATTGAGGACGCTCAAGTTAAGGACTTTAGGATGATCGTGGACCGGACCTTTGGCAATCAGCTCCAATGCAAAACCGTATGCTTCTCGAGCTTCCTGTTTATTGCCGAGTTGCCAATGCGACATGGCTAAACCAAGCAGATGAATGACGTGATCTCCACTCGATATGTCAACTGTACTCGCTAATTCGATCGCCTTCTCCAAAGCCAAGATCGCCTGCTTCCATTCGGCATTACGGTAGTAGGCAATGCCGAGCACACCCCAATGATTGATTATCTTCGTATTTGGTGTCATATCTTTTTTTGCGTACGCAATGGCTTCTGCCGCATTCTGATTCTTGGCAGGCGCATGCACAAGGAACCAAGCTAAGGTTTTATTGACAAGTTCCTCGTCGGGAAAAAGACGCAGAGCCTCACGCATTTCTTGGATCGCGTCATCGAATTTGTTCTGAATCATTAGGATCTTGGCAATATGAACACGATTTATGCTGGCCGAGGGTAACATTTGTAACAACTCGCGATATTGCAGAATCGCTTCGTCAAGTTTCCCTTGTTCTTCCAGGACCAATGCTAGATTGCTTCTGGGTAGCGATTGATTTGGCGCAAGGCGAATCGCTTCGCCGAGTGCTGATGCAGCTTGACCAAATCGCTTTTGAGCCATTAATGCTTTGCCGAGATCGCTATGCGCTAGAGCATTTTCTGGGTTACTCGCTACAAAAACTCGCAATACTTCTAGTCCCTCTTCGACCTTATTTTGTTTTATCAATATTTGATGGAGGTTGCCTGCGGGCGGTAAAAAATTGGATGTAATGCGGAGCGTCTCTCGATATTCCAGAATCGCCTCATCGTCTCGGTCCAATTTGTGTAAAGATGTACCTAATCCAAAGTGGGTAGCTCCACTGTTTGGACATAATGCAACGGCAGCTGTAAGATAGCGAACTGACTCTTCTAAGCGAGGCGGTTTCATTTTAACCAGTACTTCAGCTAAGATTACATTGGCCACTAGGTTATCCGGATGTTGTCGCTGAACCTCTTGGGCTAGCTTGAGCGCGGGATCGTAAGACCAAAAAAACATTAGTCTAGTGATTAGTGATACCAGAATTCGAACCGGCTGCTGGCTTACGTCAGACTCTCTAGCGAGTTGTTCAAGTTCAATAATTAGTTCTTTTCTCTCAATTAGTTCATTCGTCTCGCGCAGCCGGTGACGCCAGGGATCATTGTCGGCGGCTACAATTACCTTCTTAATCCAAGAAAGGACTCGGTCCGGCACCACTTCGTACGTTACTGGGATTAACTGACCACTATGCAGGATGCGAAGGCGTACTACGTCCCCCAAAAGAGGGCACGTGTGTGGACCCAAAATGTTAAAAACCATCGATGGCTTACGTTCAGTAAGAGGTTCCACAGAACCAAGACCGAACGCAACGGTTCGGTCGCCGTTGCGATCCAACTGTAGAAATTTTTCGCTCTGATGAGAGTCACTGGAAGTTTCGGAATCGACAGGCCGCACCAATACGCCAAGCATTTTTTTACGGGTTTCCGCCCATTCGGACAAGGCAACCAACAAATGCGATCGAATCGATTCTGGAAAGTTGTTAATCACCACGACAGCTTCTTCAATTGAAGTTTCGCCCACTAGCAGACCACGAGTTTCAAGGGCTTTGGAAAGAATGGGAATGCACTTTTCAAAAGCTAGTCCGAGAGTGTCAGGATTGTTATTGACGGTAGCGATCCAAGCCTCATCGAAGATGTTCAGCAGATCGGCATTCTGAAAGTCGAGTTCGAGCTCGTGCTGGAGCTGACGGACTTGTTCTTTTAGATCTTTGGACGAAGGCCCCGCTTCTGCCAATGCCACGGCCCGCTGAAGTTCACTGCGAGCCTTCTCTAAGGTAACCTGACTATTTTTTGCATCGGACTGAGCAAGATTTCTCAAATGCGCCACCTCGGCCAACGTGGAATTGATTCCCTGGGCCACAGCAAGACTACGCTTTGCCAAGTCTCGTTCTCTCGCGGCTAGGATTACAACCAGGACCAGCGATAGGCTTAGGCACGCAATAACCAAACTTGCAGCGATAACTGGTCCTCTATATTTGCGAACAAACTTGCGCAGCCGATACTTTATGCTCGCTGGACGCGCTTCTACAACATCGCCTTGCAGATACCGCTCTATGTCGCAACGCAATGCGTTCACGGACTCATAACGTCGTGAGCGGTCTTTCTCTAACGCCTTGAGCACAATCCAATCCAATTCGCCATGTAGCTGACGGCGCAATTGGCGAAGATCAGCTGTGCGATTTTGGAGTACTTGCGAAGTCTTGTTTGCATCGATCGAAGTTATACGCACGCTGGGACGCGGCGTTTCCATTTCGCATATCAACTTCCGCAACTGGTCGGCTCCAGCGTTTTTCAAAGAATCACGATCGAACGGAGTCGTTCCGGTTAGCAACTCGTAAAACACCACACCCAGCGAGAACACGTCGCTACGGGTGTCGATATCCATTGCGTTGAACCCAGCCTGTTCCGGGCTCATGTACAATGGAGTGCCAAGCATCTGGGTAAATCCTGTGCGCAGAGATTCATCCGTCAACGGTTGGCCGATCGCCTTGGCGACTCCAAAATCGATGACTTTCGGAACGAATGCCTTTTCATGTTGCTCCACTAAGATGTTGGACGGCTTGAGATCGCGGTGAATGATTCCTTTTTGATGGGCATGCTGTACAGCTCCGCACACTTCGACGAACAATTCGATTCGCTTGCGAATATCGAGCTTTTGATTGTCGCAGAATTCGGTGATGGGCAAGCCCTTCACAAGTTCCATGACGAAGTACGGGCGGCCTTGTTCTGTTGTGCCGCCATCCAATACGCGAGCGATGTTGGGATGATTCATCATTGCCAAGGCTTGACGCTCGGCCTCAAATCTGGCTACGACCTGGCGCGTATCCATCCCGGCCTTAATCACCTTGAGCGCCACAGTACGGCGCATTGGTATTTTCTGTTTGGCCACGTAAACCGTTCCCATTCCACCTTCTCCGATTTGCTCCAAGACCGTGTAACGGCCAATTTCGGTGCCAGGTTTTATGAACAAAAATGGATCGCAAACATCCGTGGTATCAGAGAAATGAATACTTCCCATGGCAAGGTGTGCGTTGAGGAATTTCTCGACTTGATCGCGAAGCGCCGCGTCACCGCGACAGGCGACATCAAGAAATTGGGGCCATTGATCCGGCGATTTGCCTGAAATCGCTGACATGAAGATAGACTTAACTTTTTCTGACATGGAAGACATATCCAACTTTTTAGATGACGAAACGCTCTCCTGAGACAGTGCGTCAAATCCCTATCGATTTTCTCACCCACAAAAAAAGTTATTCGCAAAATCAACTAGATTCGCCGTTCACAAGGGCGGTTTGAAGCCAAACTCGAGCGTAGGCCCAGTGCCGATAAGCGGCAGCAGGTGAAATATTCAATGCCACGGCGGCGTCAGTAAGTGATAACCCAGAAAAATACCTGAGCATTACAAGCTTTTGTGCGAGTGGGTCTTCGGAGCCAAGTCGCACTAGGGCTTCGTCGATTGCCAACAACTGATCGGGAGTCACCGAAGTCATTGGGTCAAGCACCTCGAAATTGACCTGTTTCCAATCGCCGCCATTTTTTTGACGGGATTTGCTGCGAGCTCGTTCGACGAGAATTCGCCGCATGGCTTCTGCGGCAGCACCGAAGAAATGCCCCCGGCTATTCCAGTGCTGAGTTTTCTCCACATCCACGAGGCGAAGATAGGCGTCGTGCACCAACGCCGTCGCTTGGAGAGTCTGGCCAGGCTTTTCCTGAGCCATCTTAGCCGCAGCCAATTTTCTCAGCTCATCGTATATTAGCGGCAACAGTCTCTCAGCAGCCGACGGATCGCCAGACTCAATCTGCGACAGGATTTGGGTGACGTCGGACATGAGGCGTTCGCGTAGTAGGAGGAAGTGTTTCGAAACCAGTGTAACTTACCTCTGACAAGGTTGCTTTAGCCGGTCGATCCATTTCGCTCCCTAATTTCCTCCTCCTTCCTGCTCTGCTACCTCCAATCTACTTTCATCGTCGGTGAGGAAAGGCTGCATTGGAAACGAACGCAAGAAGGAACGGCTTGGTTGGCTCCAGTCGAGCATCTGAAGGGTATGTGCCTTTGTCTGCGAACTCGCACCGGTTTGACACGCGTTTGACACGCCGGAGCGCCCAGATGCCCAAACTCGCGTCTGTCGCACTTTCATCCCATTTTCAAGCTTGCCGCCTCTTTTGAAGCTCTTTGAAGCTTACGCGATCATTCCGATTGACGCTCCTGCCGCCATCCGTTCCAAATAGCACGCATCCTTGCATGGATGCGGCCATCGCTGCTCCCACAAGGCAGTCGAGCCAATGGTTGTCTGGTTGGTCGGGACGCGATTTCCATTCGTCCACAGTTCGGCCTCGGCCTTCCGTCTTGACGTAATATTCGGCCGTCAACTGCTCTGCAAGCATCCGGTGAGGCTCGGGATTGTTGCCGAAGAGCGATAAGCAACCTCGATCACCGATTGCGACGGCCATTCGTGCGTGGATGAATGACTTCCACCAGTTCGTGTCGAAGATGACGTGGCGAATAGCTCGCTTGCCGTGGACGCTTGGAATACGCCAGTTTTGTCCAACTCGGTCGCCTGGTCGGCGTTTGTATTCGCTGAATGGCATGCTCGAGGCACCCACAAAACGTCCGTGGCTTGGCATAACAATTGCCGAGTGTTTCGATTGGCGGCAGAATTGATAGACCACATCTGTCGAATGGCCCCAGTTAGCATCGATCAAACAGCGACTGATCTTCATGGCTGCTCCATCGTCGCGCATCCACTCTCGATCTAACAAATCCGTAGTTAGCGAATTCAAACCCGAATAAATCGATCCTTCCAGCCCGGTTCCCTCGGCCGATGTGGCCAATGTTAGCCTCGCATCCCGCAGCGTAAAATACGATCGCTTCTGATCAGGATAGGTTCCGTAGTCGACCACATACCCGGTAAAATCATCTTCCCATCCGACGACCATGTAGTAGAGCAGCTTCTGTTGGATGTCGACGAAAGCGGTTAGATGGTTGCAACCGATGGATAGCACGCCTCGCTCCATGCGATTGATTTTGCGAGCGATCTCGTCGGCCGATAGAACGCCTTCGGTCACAACTTTCGTTGGCAACGGCTCATTTTGGTATTCCGCAAAGAACGCTGCCTCGTCTTGCAGCTTTAGATTCATTGCATGCTGAATGGCGGACAGCTCGTCATAGTTGAATCTCTCCGGCCAACCAATGATCGAACCTTCGTCCATCGCAACTTTATTCTGGCGGTAGAATTCAGTTGCCGAAGAGCCGCCGTCACCATTGCGCAATCCCTCAGCTCGAATCTCTGCATAGCGTTGCCACTGGGATTCATTCGTTGGAAACGAGTAGACCATTCGAGTCCGTTCGCCATTCCATTCAGGATGCTTGTCGCGGTCGAGAATCGTATCCGCCATGTCGCCAGGTCGAATTACCGTGCAAGGCATGATCCCGGAGATTTTCTTACCTGGTCCGGCAAGACCGAGAACCGCGCCTGCTAAAATGCTTTCACGATTTGCGCATTGTGAAAGCGACCTCGCACTTTCATCGGTTTGTGGATCGTCCAAAACTACCAAGGAAGGCCGAACCGATCGACCGTCGGAGCGTTTAAATTTCATTCCGCGTATGCGACCAGTGATACCAGCAACTTTGATAATTGCTCCGCTTGCGGGACTGTCTGCGATTGTCGGAAGCACAATTTCCTTGGCTGTCCAACCGATGTGGGTGCGGCTACCTTTGAATAGCTGCCCGTTGGCTCGATTGGAGATGCCATCGAGAGCATGGATCGGGAAGCACACTTCTGGGAAATCCGCGAGCAAGAGATCGTTGCTGTCGAGCTCTGTCTTAATCGACTCGAGCATATCGCAAGCATGACCTTCATCACTGCCGATCAAACAAACGAACTCACGATGACCGTAGAGAACGGACCAAATACAAGCAACTTCAGCGATGGAACTTTTGCCACTGCCTCGCGCCATAGCAAGCGAGAACAATCCACCATGCACAACGGCTTGTTCGATTTTGCGAATAACCTTTATGTGATCCGGAGACCATTTCAAATGGAACGTCAATGGAAAATACGATTCACAGAAGTACTGAAAATCTCGTGACGACCTCTCTTTGCGATCTGGATTTTCCACAGCGGATAGTTCACCGATGTCTCTACCGGCTAGTGCAAGAGCCGCGTTGCGGGCGCGAGCCGATTCCTTCATGCGTTCATACGGATCAACATCCGATATTGGCTTTGGCGTATGCCGTACAATATGCATCCACGCACAGTACCGCAACAAGTCGACTGTCTTGCCATCGCCAATGCGATTGCCGGCTCGTTGGCGGTGCCGATACAGTTGCCGCTCGCTAATCACTTCGCCCAGCGGCGTCGAGTTCAGTAAACGACATAGTTCGCTAGGTCTGAGTTTTCTTGGATCAATCGGCACGGCCCATCTCCTCTGATTGCCAAGCGGCGTAGTTCACAAGGTTATACATCCAACTTGCCAACATTTTCGTGCGCAATCACTTGATTCGAGCAAATGTAAGTCACTTTGAGAGGCGTAGTAATTCCCTCTTCGACCCTGTCGGAAATGAGTCTAGCAATCAACCCTTTCGCGACAATCGTTTTCCCTAGACCGACCTCGTCTGCGACCAACATCCTCTGCTGACCGTTTTTGAATTGGTTGTCCGAGATAATGTTCCTCGCGACATTCAAGCGATAGTTCAGATCGTCAATTCCAACCCACTTGTTGATGCTCTCCTTGGCTGCGGGATTCAAACGAGCTCGCGACTTTTTGTTGGCCCGTTCCTGTCGCACAACCAATTCATCCAGCGTTTGGATGGCGGCCCCCGACCGCACTCCGTTAATCCAAGCCTCCACGAACTTGACGGTGTGCCCTCGGACCTGGCGATGATGGCGTCTCGTCAGCTCCCAAAGAAAATCAGTGTTCCATCGGCTCCAAGGAAAAGATTGCAAACTCAACATCCAATCATTCCACTTGGATTCCATTTCTTGCCGGACCGCGCTCGTTCCATGCTTCTCTTGCAGCAAGCAGTTGTAGCGAATATGAGCGCCATACATCAATTGCCAAAAATCTCTTGCAGCGGCTACGACTAGCTGGACTTCGTTTGGAAACGTCGAAAGGAATGAAGCGTTATCAGCAAACGATGTAAAATTCCAGTCATCTGGCAATTCAAGAAACTGCATACGACATCAGCATCTAGAAGTAATTGCCCGAGAAGGCTCAATGGGACGTTTGCGCCAATCTTGCCAGATAGGAACGATGCCTCTTCGAACGAGAGATAGACCGTGAGGGAATCAATCCAATCGTTTTTATAGCTTGGGCCGCAAATCGATTCATTTAGTTGACCGGCTGCATCTGGATCATCGCCTTTGGACTTGTCCGTCCCTTGAATTAGATCGAGTATCATTGTCCGTCTCCCGTGGCAGTAGATTTCGAGTCCTTCGCCACACCTGTAGATCGACGGCATAGACAAGAATATGGTCGTGGGCACCGGAAATCACTGCATCGTTATGTCGAGCTTCATCCTTTTCCCAAGCAATCGAGCATACAAAATTACTTCTTCCGAATACCTCATCGCATATGACTTTCAAATAGTGGCATTCATTGTCGTCTATGGTGATCCATAATGTCCCCTCAGGGGACAACAGGCGATGAATCATCTGAATGCGGTCACGAATTAAGCTTAACCACAGCGAATGTTCAATCCCATCATCATAGTGTTGGAATGCTGCTCCAGTGTTGTAAGGAGGATCAATAAAGACACACTTAATTTTCCCTGTGAACTCCTGCTCCAGAGCCTTCAACGCCAGTAAATTATCGCCAAAGATCAACCGATTATCGAAGTGATCATTCTCGGTTACTCGATGGGCAGCGTGATACGACTTCTCAGGATCTTCAAGGAGTATCCGAGGTTCAAGTCGTGGGCGGTTTTCCTTGCCGATCCAAGTTAGTTCTAGTTTGTTCTTGGCCATGGATTTCAGTTTTCAGTTTTCAGTGGTTCAGTTTTTGGTGTTGATTTGGAAAGTGAGAGCTGGGCTTTTTGGAGTTGGGCTTTCAGTGTTTGTTCGTTCGGAAGTGCAAGCTTGTACTCCCGTGCCATCACTTTGTTTGGCAAGTTGTCTAACGTATAGTGTGCGACTGCTTGGTCATTCTGGGCACAAAGGATTAAACCGACGGGTGGATTCTCATGTTCATTGGTCCAATGCTCGGATGCATAGTTCAGGTACATGTGCATTTGACCAGCGTCGGCATGGGTGAACTTCCCTAGCTTTAGATCGATTACGACTAAGCAACGCAATCGACGATGAAAGAACAGCAAGTCGATCCGATACCATTCGTCCCCAATCCGCAATCGACGTTGCCTTCCAACGAATGTAAAGTCATTGCCTAGCTCCAAAAGGAAGTCTTCCAGCTTGTGGATGAGCGCATCCTCGAGGTCGTGTTCGGAGTACTCGTCTTTGAGATCCAGAAACTCTAGAAACAGCGGATCTCGAATCTCCTCTTCAGGAGTAACCAAGTCCCCTTTTTGCGGCTTGGCTCCTTTGACCAACATCGATTCTTTGTTTTTGGAAAGAAGCGCTCGCTCGTAAAACTGACTCGCAATTTGGCGTCCAAGTTGCCGAACCGTCCAGCCACCGCGGAGTGCTTCTCGCTCGTAGAAACTCCTTGCATCGTTTTCACTGACGGCAAGCAACTTGATGTAATGGGACCACGGCAGTGGAAAGCCCGGAGATAGTGCTGCGACGGTTTCAATAGAGCCAGTCTTGTTCAGTTGCCCAGACAGTGTCTGGTGTTTTGAAGACTTCAGCCTATTTTTTGGATCTAGTTTCGTGGCTTGCAATTCCCCAGACAGCGTCTGGGGAATCGTCCATTCCACATAAAATCGACGCATATACTGGATATTTGCCTCGGAAAAGCCACGTCCGAACCGTTCCGTGAGATCAATCGCAAGTCGTTCAATCAACTGGATTCCATATTTTGCACGTTTCTGTCCGCCTTGTTCCAACTCAACGATGCGTCTGCCGATTTCCCAATACGTAGCCGTCATGACGGAATTGACGGATCTAGCCGACAATCGACGAGCAGACTCAAGCAAATCCACCATCGATACCAGAATGGACTCGTAGTCTGGAATCAGCGTTTTGACAACGCTTGGCTTTTTCAGTCTTTTTGGCATGGGGGGATTGGTTTTCAGTTTTCAGTTTTCAGTGGTTCAGTGGTTCAGTGGTTCAGTTTTCAGTGGTTCGGTTTTTAGTATTTAGATCCAGAGTGGATGGTTCTCCCAATTGTTGGGCAATCCCATTCGGGTCGATGGATTTGGGACATTGGGTGGACGCTTTAACAGGGCATTGATCTTGGCATGGCAACGACTTCTCGCCCCGAGCGTATCAAACGCCAACATCGGCACTTTTGCGCGACACGCTACGATCTAGGGGCTAAGTTCAACCCAAGTGGCGGCTCGTGCTACTTCAAACGAATCAGTACTTCGTTTCGTCTCAATGGACCGGGGGTGAAGGGTGGATCGTAGCCAGCGGTTTCCACGCCGCTTGATTCGGCCGAATCATCGGCAACAAGACCTTTGGTTTCCATCCAGGTTCGAAGCTTGGCTTCCGATTCCTTGGCCTGCTTTGATGTAAGCTGGCCAGAGAACCGTACCACTGCGAAGCGTCCTCCGACTCGTTTCCGAACATCAACTTGCTCGCCAGTGGGTTTAGGGACGCCTTTGGTAGCGACATCTTTGGGCATCACGAATCCCATTTGAACGCTGGTATCCTTGTCATTCCCCATGAACACTGGAGTTGTCATCGAGATCTTCTGCTTGGTTTCATTTGCACCGCTGATATAGCTGAACAGTTTCATGAAACTGCCGTCGCGGCCTTGTGCGTCCGGCTTGGTCGTCGTTGCTACCAGCATTAGGTCGGGATACTCGCGAACCTCGAACTTGCCATTGGATTCGATGACCTTGTATTCCGCCGATTCATAGGCAGCCCGAGCCATAATGTTCCAGGCGAACACACCAGCTAGAGCGAACAATGCAATTGTCCCGATGTAGATCATTCGTTTGCGATTCATTAGGTTGTCAGAGATAAACGATTGCGGGGCGATTAAAAACGAGAGCACTCTAAAACCATTATACAAGTCCGACAATGCTGGCCGATTCTACGGAGACTGGCGATCAGCTGGTAAGATCGTACAACGGTTGTCCTTGACGTCCGCCAGAGTTCGGCCAATGTTGTGGGAACTCGCGGATTGTGTCGAACGAGCTCGACAACCTCGACACTGGCCCACCGGGCGACGAGATTTTGCGATACCTGAATCAATGAGAGAGAATCCGAAAAAATGGACGAAGGGAATTTTTCCGCGAGCGATGACATGGTTGAGGAATTCGATGACTCGCTACCTCATGTGACCTATTACACCGATGGCAAAGGGAGTTGGTTGAAGCGGGTCTGGGCTGTCCAGTGTTCCGAGACAACTCTGTTTCGTGAGCAATGCCAAGGAGTTGCCGGGCATATGGGCGATCATTGGTGTTTCCGGCCTGATGGGTCGTATCTCTACAAGCCTCATGAAGCGGACCCACAACGCAAGGAGATAGGTTGCGCGATCATTCCGCCGGGGAGCTCAGGTTACCGGACGCCGTTGGAAATGAGCCGCTATCGGCATGGCACGTTCTACGAAGACAGCGAAGTCACGGAGCCTAGTGAGATAGAAAGGTTGCAGCGAGGCGAGTTCGCACCGAACGAGTCCGCCAACCTCCCGTGCACGAAAGAGCAGATCGAAGGACTCCGAAAACTTGGACGTCTCGATTCAGATGCGCAAGAGCTGCGACGAGAGCGGTCGGCATCGCTAAAGTACCAAATCAAGGATTTTTCGAAAAAGTCAACGATCACGGATATCGAAACTCGATTCGATGCCGACGTGGAACGGTTCAGTAATCTGGAAACGGGTCAGTCTGCCACCATCGATGCGCCGCTGGCGATGCAACTGATCACTGAAGCGGCCGTGCACTTGACACCGCAGATCGATCGAATTCTCGACATCGGTTGTGGAGCAGGGAACAACACCTTGAAGTTAAAAGAAGTGTACGGTAAGCCGTTCGCTTGTGACCTGCTGGATCTTAGCCGGCCAATGCTCGATCGAGCTAAGGAACGAGTCTTACAAGCTGGTATTAAAACCGTCGAGCTGTGGCAACATGACTTTCGCGATGCCAACTTGCCGGTGGAAAGCTACGACGTGATCCTGGCAGCGGCCGTACTACATCACTTGAGAGACGACCAGGATTGGCAGGCGACATTTGAGAAGATCCTATCGCTGCTCAAGCCTGGAGGATCCGTTTGGATCACCGACTTGGTCGTTCAAGAAACTGTGCCAATCCACGAACTGATGTGGTCTCGTTATGGTAACTATCTCGAAAGTCTCAGCGGCACTGAGTATCGAGAGAAAGTGTTCAAATACATCGCTCGAGAAGATTCACCACGCCCGATAACCTATCAACTAGAACTGCTTCGCCGAGTCGGTTTTGCTCACGTCGAACTCTTGCACAAAAACAGTTGCTTTGCCGCCTTTGGTGCATGGAAAGAGTAGTTATGACGGTCGAGAAGTAGCTTACAACAAATCGATGGAATCACGTCGCTGTAGGATTCCATAGTTCGATTTTCGATTGGTAATTCAGTTAGCGTGATCAGTCTAATGGCATCAAAAGAAACTCTTGGTGCTCGTTAACAAAGTCGGAGAGCAACTTCATGCTTGGAAGTAGCGCATCCTTATCACTTGAATAGAGTGTTGAGTTTATCTTGGGCAAAACGACATGCCCCAAGACAATAGGATGTTCGTGATCATCATCGCGAACAACCGCAAGACTTTTAGAAATCAGGAGTGACACGGGCAGCCGAACAATGCCGTATTTTGGCCGTTTGGTCTCATCCGTTTTCGCAAGGACTTCTTCGATGTTCTGAATGCAGGATTGCCGATAAAAGCTTATTCCCGTGGTGTCGGGGGCGCGTCCTTTGACTTGTGGCTTGAAGGCATACAGACTAATTTTAGGCGGGTTGGTTGAGTCGAAATTTTCTAAATGAACTCGACGAAGTAGCCATTCCTCTTCAGTTATCGGGGCTCCTTGGTCCTTCATTCAACTCAAGTCCGTTCCTGGTCGAAATGATTAGGAGGATTGAGGGAATGCGTCAATAATCGCAGACTCCGCACGTAGCGCACCAGGTCGAAGCCAGCGACCAGTGCAGCAGAGATTTTCGTCAATCTCAAGTTCGAAGTACTCGTTTGCGTCTTCCCATGACACGATGATGTTCCCCTCGTCTGTTGCGTGACAACGACTGGGAGCTGGTTCGCGGTTGCTGCGCAAAATTTTAGCAATACTTATCGCTTGTGAAACAACTTGGAGAGTCGGCGGCATCCCGCCTTCGTCATTCCAGTCGACATCGTACGATCTGATTTCGCGAAGTTTTGCGAAACATCGTTCCCATTGCAATCGAATACCATTATCCGCGACATACGCTGTCGATTCGACACCTGCGCGACTATTATCTTTGTACCGTTCTCGGCCCATTAGCACCGAGGTTCGTGGTTCAAGTACTGTACTCATTGCTTTTTCTCCCAAGTAGCTTTGACGTCCGGGGATACCATCCCAAGAAATTCTCGAACCGATACTTCATGGCCTAAATCAAGACCTTCGCGAAGCGTTGGAACACCAGTTGAGCCGATCGGGCCACGCGCCGTTAAGTTCAGAAGTAATGATGACTTTGCTAAGTCTGGCAAAAAGCCAACTTGTGCGTTCACATGCAATCTCCCTCGCTTTGGAGCGATTTCGTAACTCCACTCTGCAGCACGGTGCTCGAGGACAAGACTTACTTCTTGCGTTGTGGATAGCGTACCGAACAATCCTGGCAGAATTTTTTGCCAATCTGCCGGGCTTTCCCATAGTTCACCTTGAGGAAAGGAATCCACATAGGTGATTTCCCACTGGTTTGGTTGAAGCTCCCCCAGGTTGTGTGTGCGAACAAATTCGCTGAGCAGCGAGAAGTGCTTTTCAAAGTCATGAATAAGAACCTTGTAACTTGGATACTTTACGTTTTGCCCGCTCGTCTTCCGCCAATTCAAGAGCAATCGGGTATCCTGGAACTGAATCATTCGATCCTGCTCTGCGTTCTGTAGGGTGAATCGCCCAGGTTGAAACCCAGGCTGCAGCTTGAATTGGAGTTGCCGAGCGACACGCCATCTGGGCTTGTCGAATAGTTCAAACTGCGGATCTAACGGTGGCTCATCGCCAACCAGAGGCCATCCACCTCTTCCAAGATGCTCCCAGAACAACCCCAAATGCCCCGTCGTCATATTTTCGAGGGGCGCAAACTGGACGCCTAGGACGAACTCAACGATTGGCGGATTGGTGAAATCGGGGGTTTGTTCCATCGTACTCAACGACGTAAATTCCTTGTCGGCAGGTATTTAACACACAATCCCATTGTACCAAGTTCGCCCTGCCTGCGTCACCGCCAATTCCACCTCCAGCCGCTCTTCCAGGTAATACGCCTGTCGTACCACCCGGTTCAAATTGGACGTCGCGTCTGACGGAATCCAAAACGTTTAGGAGTGCGGCCATATCACGGCGAGCTTAAGCGCGGGCGAGTGTGAATGCTCCTCCGGTACTTCTGGCTACAACTCGCCGTCGTGGCCGTAGGCGGCGATGAATACTTGCGAACTTTCATTTTCCCTCTGACGTTACGACCTTTTATTCCGCCAACTCGCAGGCCGCCCTTGCCATGAAAGAGTGGCTTTGCTGTCCCTTTGTTGACAAATTTGGAAAGAAAGTCAGTCTCGCGGGTCGAAACAGATGCCCCGGGTTGGTCTCTCTTTAGCGAAAGAAACACCATGTTTTGCGTTTGAAAGGAGTCTGGCTCCCGCAACTTAGACGAGTGGTAGCGAACAAAATCCTACCCACAAGTAAACGAAGAGGCTGGTACTATCATGGTGCCAGCCTTTTTTCGTTTATCCCCAGTCTTTTCGTTTATCCTTCGTTTTTCCATCGTGGCGAATTCGACTCTCTCCAGCTCTCTCTACCTCATAACCTCGCGGACGCCTAAAAATCCGTTTTCGATCCAAAATCGCCGTTTCGGTCCAAAAGTCTCTCGGATCTCTGTTTTTCCCTACCCTGGGGTTATGAGCTTTTAGAGACTTTTGCTCATAACAAGAGGGTAGAGACTCGCCTAACGGATGGAATTGCGTCAATATTTATAGAAATTGACCCCATTAGTCGAAAAAAGCTCATTACACGGAGGTAGGCAGTTCAAATCCGTCTCGTGAGGTTTGACGAGTGGTAGCGAACGAATTCCGGTGGGTTAGGAAGATTTGAGTTTAAGGCGTGGATTTGCGGCGTTAGTAGACGAAATGCTAAGTGAATCAGCGATTGTGGAAGGAGCAACGATGTTTACCTGGATGGGACAACGCTGTGGATACGTTCTAATTCCCGATCGTCAAAAACTACGCCCGAGGATCTTTCAACCACAACATAGGAGTCAAAAATGAATATTACACGCATCGGGTCACAGCCATCCGCCAAGGGACCAGCTGAGTGGTTCACCGGGACGGTACGAATCGATCCACTATTCCAGCCGCATGCTCCGGCGCGCACGGTTGGCGCCAGCGTGACATTTGAGCCCGGAGCTAGGACGGCATGGCATACGCATCCGTTAGGGCAGACACTGTTAATTACCGCTGGCTGCGGATGGGTTCAGCGCGATGGCGGTCAGGTTGAGGAGGTTTACCCTGGTGATGTAGTCTGGTTTTCACCGGGCGAAAGGCACTGGCACGGAGCGACTGCAACTACGGCAATGACCCATATCGCGATCCAGGAACAGCTCGAAGGCAAGGCTGTCGACTGGGAGGAACACGTTAGCGACGAGCAATATCGCAGGTGATTCGATGCATCCCGTCAAGTTGGATAGTATCGCGCATCAAGCAGTCCAGCGAAATGAAGACCGAAGAAGGTCGCGTAGAATGTCAAAATCATCAAGAACATCATCCCGATTCCATGCAATCCAGCAGTCAGCATTCCACGCCAACCAGATCGGTAAATTAAGTACATAGTGGCGCCTATCGGCCACAGTAGAAAATAGAGCATTTGTAAGATTGGCAGGAAAGAGTTTCCTCGAGCCTTCGAATCGTATCGAGCCCAAGAGGTTGCAAGAAGGGCAAAGCACAGAGCGGAGATCAAGTACAGTCCAGCGTGTTCTGGAAATGGAATTTCTAGCCCGCCCGAGATTGCCGACATGACATAAAGTCCAATTGCGCAGTTCTTTGACCAACGGGCGAATTGCAAATTTGTTGCTGGGAGGATTTTGCTCAGTTCTTCAGTCATTAATATCTCCAAGCCAACCCGCTACTTCAGCCGCAAACCGCTTGAGTATATCCGATCCCACGGGCGTAGTAGAATCGACTAGCGTCAATGTCCACATTGGGAGGGCTAGTTTGGAAATCGATACTACGGACTACGCACCAACCTGTGGAAATGGCTGACGCTGGTTGCTGTCTACTGCGGCTACGGCTATGTCCACATGGGGATGGGAAGCTTGGCGTGAGGGGAGTCGCTCGTTGGAGGTAGTACGACGCTTACTCTGGCAATGGCCGTCGTTGTGGACGTGATGGTGTTGGGAAAGTGCCAGGCAACGGGCGTCCTTACCCGATTTCGTCGAGCTTCGTTTAGTTTATACGCTGCCGAAAGCCATCGCAAAAACCATGAACAGGTCAAGGTTTTGTATGCAGTGTCCATCCGGAGTGCAGCCATTACCTCTGATTCCGTAACATTGCGAGGCCGAATGAAATCATCGCGATTGTAAGAATGCAACCAACTATGGATGCTGAGATGGGTGCATAGCCAAAGAAGACCGAATCGATGGCTTTCGACGTTGGCACTCCAGTCTTGTCAATGTATGAAAAAAGTGCGAAGGTTGTGATCGCGTGGCAAAGCAAGCAAAACATAAATCCAAGAATGATGATGAAAAGACTCGGTAAAGGCTCAGTGCGAGTTCGTAAACCGTCGTGCTCAACTTTGGGCGATTCATACGGTTGTGGCAGTGAGTCTACACCTGGGCCTGTCTCTTCTTGCATCGTAATTTGTCCCAGTCGCAGGTTAGGCGGCGCCCACGCACCGATTGTTGATGTAGGTCATGGAAACGTGTCAACAAACGAAAGAATCTATGTAAGTCCTGGGTTCGGGACAGGAGCCATTCGAATAAAATCTGGCGACTCTGACCCGTGATCATGCTCTGCGGTTGCAAGCTTCCCCACCAACAAGCTAACACTAGTCTAGCCGATCCTGCAGGCATTTAGCAAGCGACCCCTTCCAATGTCCACAGTGGTTGGGCTAGTGGCAATCGGGACTAGGGCTACTTCCACAGTGTTGCCGTGAAGCTTGCTCGACGCTGGCCTAGGGTACTAGGTACCAACTTGTGGAAAGCGGCGCAGGAGGCAAGCTTCAATCCTGCGGCAATTGCTCTGGCGAGATACGCTTCCAGGTAATGGCGTCCATCCGACGCCTCATTACCCACTTTAAACTTCGTTGCTGATATGCGGTAGTTAGTCGCTCCAACAGTGGAATTTCCTGGAAAAAGAAGGCTAAATTATCAAGTAAGCGTTTGCAACGTTCGTTGCCGCGAAAGTGATCGGCAAACACGTGCTGTACTTCGATACCAAGTATCCACTCATTGAGCAGGTGTGTTAGCGATAGTTTCATGATGCCTTGCCCCCAGCGGTTCGATGTCAGGTTCCATGCACATGACACCATTTTTACTCCATCTAACTCGTAGTGATCGTGGCGCACATAACCAATCGATTCGCCGTCCTTATCGATTGTAGAGAACTGCGTTGTGAGGATTCCCGTTTTGCTGTCGCCACCCAAGACTCGCTGTAGCATCTCAGAATACGCAATAACGTCGACGGCGTATTGGTGACTGGCAACCCTTGGATCCAACTTGATCCGCAGAATGGCATCAATATCTTCGATTTGCGATGGACGTACGATCAGCGTCACGTTTTCTTTTTCTTTCGCTAAATATTCACTAGCAATCTATCCCAACAGTACTGCAGCGAAACAGGCGGGGGGTGCTTGCTGTTGCTTGCCTCGCTGCCAACCGCCTACGTCTATCCGTCCAGTAGTTCCAAAGCTAGGCGACCAGTTCCAATTGCCACAGTGGGTCGGCTAACTCGTAGAATCGGTACTACATACCAACGTGTGGATGGCCAAGGTCCGAACTACGGTAATAGTATTTACGCCTTTTTCGTGTAGCGACGCCGACCGGCGAGAAGTATCGCGGAACTGAGTATAAGCGAAACGAAGGCAGCCAGTACGATCATGTGAAGCCCCTGCCCACCCATTCCTGTCATCAACGCAACAGTGCATGGCAAAAGAAGCGTTGCAAGGCAAGCATACCATTGCCGATGCGAAACAGAAGGGTCGTGGGGCCAATGTCGTGATCGGATACGGAAAACCAATCCGCCCACTGGAAAGCTACAAAGAATGATCAGATAGCCAAGTGGATTGGGATCGTCGCGAACAGAAATAGACCTTGGAACGATCAATGGAATCGCAAGCATCGCACCTACAATTCCGGCTACTGCGAAGTAGAGTAGTGGTCCGCGATGACGTCTCCCCCGCACTTGCGTCGGAATCGCTTCGGGTTGGCCCTTCGGGGCAGCGTACGGGTTTGTGTCTGATTTCATCGTGGAGTGGAAATGGCACTGCAACTAGTCGTAAGCGTCCATCGGAAATGAAGATTTAACTATGATGTTTTTCGGAAGCAATTTCATAGCAGCGATCTGCTTTCGATCAAGGTTTTGCTCAATGAAAAGGTTTGCAAGCGTAGGAATTGATCCAAGAAGCTGCACTGATTCGGGTGAAAATGGAGTGGCCTCAAAACCCACCGAAGTCAAAGGCAATTCTCGGCAGGCTGGCAATATCGAGTCAGCGTTCTTGCAACAGTAAAAGTTAATAGTCGACACATGCGACAAGGAGGACAGGGATTCCACATCCGAGTCCGACAAGTCGACACTGGAAAAATTGATTTCAAGTAGG
>JANPNA010000355.1:0-11894 GCA_031427235.1 Pirellula sp. | reverse complement strand
AGAAACTCGACATTAGTAACACGCCAGTCGGCATCAAGTCCCAACAAAGCTCTATAATGATCTGTGGTTAATTCGTTCATCCCAAAAGGATAACAAATCCCTGGACTTTTCCTACCGACCCACTAAATTCCCCTAAGAACCGATCAAATAAAGATGTTCGTTTGATGTCAGCAAAATGCAAAATGCAAAGTTCGGAAGATTCGACTCAAGAAAAACATGACGAATGTCCTTCTTGCTTTATCTGGCGAGAAAATCTGCAAGCGATTGGTGTATCCATTTTCTTCGTATCACTCTTTTCATGTGGGCTATTGCTACCTGTTTCATTGCCAGCCGCAATGGTGATCCAATCCCTTTTATTCATGAAGTGCAAGCAATGCCGTGATCGCTTAAAGCGAGAACGGAGGGCCAAGCGAGAATCCACGCGGTACAAGAACTCCGTTACATGAGTCCACAGCAACTTCCCTGACCAATTCCTCTTCGCTGAGCATTGTTGATGCCACTTTTTGAGTTGATCCAATATTCTTGGCTTCCAAATTTCGCTGCAACCTCGTCGAAAAACCAACTACAACGCAGCAGCAAACGCCAGAACCCTGCAGCTCAGGCTGCTTTAGGCGCGCCCGGCTCTCCGATCACGTTACGTCACAACGGTCGCGATTCAGTCTGGTGCAGAGGCAGGGCCTAGGAATTGCAGGGCTGGTGAAGTGATCATGGTTGTGACCAACGCCATGATAACCATCATCGCGAAAAGCGTGGGACCGATAACACCCAAATCAAGTCCGATGTTGAGCACAATCAATTCCATAAGTCCACGAGTATTCATGAGCATCCCAAGGATTCCAGCATCGCGCCAGCATTCTCCGGAATATCGTGCAGCGAGCAACGTACCGCCAAACTTGCCTAAAGTTGCCACCAAGATAATCACTAGGCAGACAAACCATTGGCTCAAGTCATTCAGAAGTCCAATTTCCGTTCGCATACCTGTGTAGGCAAAAAACGCGGGAAGCAATAGGACGGTAACCGCATGAGATATCGCCACCGCAGTGTGGGCTTTGTGTTTGAGTTTGGCCGCGTTGAGTTCAAGCCCAACCAGAAACATATAGAGAATAACGCCCAATTGCGCAATCACTTTCAGCGATGTCGCTACGGAGCCTTTTGGATCAATGACCTGAGGAGGAATCAACAAATGCATGGCTTGTGGACAGATCATCCCTAGTAGTGAGGGCCCAAGCGCCAGACCGGCAATGACTTCGCCAATCACAGGTGGTTGGCCAACGTACTTGCAAATTCTGCCAAGTATTGCCCCCAAAAGGATCACCGTTGCCAATGTGCCTAGTACGTGCAAAACCACATCCACACTCGATGTTGCGGTTGACTTGGCAACAGACACATTCGATGTGACGTCAACAATTCCCCATTCATGCCCAAGTTGTAGGACACTCAATACAATGGTGATTCCGGCGACCAATAATCCGACGTAGCTGAGAAGGCCCGCGGCGGTGAATCGTTTAGCGGACGCCCTCTTCATTTTCTGAATTTATCGATCTGGTTGTACGAGAATTAATCGTTCGGACGACAGTTGTTCACACGACTGTCCGGGTGACGGATTTTATCACTAATTCAATGCTCCGCACAACGTGAATTTGGAACGATCGGAAAATCTCCGCGGTCGGCCCTCTTCCCACAGCGTTGTCCCATCCATGTGAACATTGCTGCTCCTTCCACAATCGTTGCGTCCGCGAGCAGCCAATCAACCAATGTCGCCAATCCGCGCCTTAAAACCACTTTCTCTCCCGCTAACCCCCAATTCTGTTCGTTATGGTGAGCAACTACTTCGAGACGGATTTGAACTGCCTACCTCCGTGTTATGAGCTTTTTTGACTAAGGGGTCGATTTCTGCAAATACTGGCGCATTCTAATCCGTTAGCCGAATCTCTACCTTAATTCTAGGAGCAAAAGTCTCTAAAAGCTCATAACCCCAGGGTCGGAAAAAGAGAGATCCGAGAGACTTTTGGACCGAAACGGCGATTTCTGGTCGAAATCGGTTTTTTAGGCGTCCGAGAGGTTATGAGGTAGAGAGACTCGGAAAGAGACGGAGAGAGTCGAATTCGCGACGCTGAAAAAGCCGCCGAATCAACGAAAAGACTGGGGATAAACGAAGAAAGGCTGGAGCCATTACAGCACCAGCCTTTTCGTTTACTCGTGGGTAGGATTTTGTTCGCTACCAACCGATCACGTTGCGGGAGACAGACTCCAATCGAGCACAAAACATAGTCGTTTTTTCGCTAAAGAGAGACCAACCCGGGGCATCTGTTTCGACCCGCGAGACTGACAATCCGACCAACTTTGGCCGTTGATCGAAGCAAAACGACAATGCCGGAGAATTGCTTGCATTTCGGAATCTGCACAGTTATACAAGTACGCCATTTAAGAACTCAATTGCGATGGCCAAGTAGATTTTCACGATTTCTAGAGATTTCAAAGTACTCCTATGAATAAGAATCGCCGGCAGTTTTTTCAAGTTACAGCAACTGGCGCGGCGGCCGTCGCCGCCACCACTATCCAAGAGAAAGTCGCTGTTGCGGGCGATCCATTCCAGCCCGCCGAACCTGGGCTGGCTGCAAAATTCTTCAACAAGGGGCAGCAGCATATCCTTCCTGCATGGGCTTTCACCCGAAGTAGGGACGCTTCGCCAACTTGGTTTGTTTCAGCTACGCCGAGGCCCGTCAAAACGGCAACATGGGCAGAACTCAGTGGCGCAGAGACACACAATCCATCTGTTAAGCCATACGAATTGATCGGCGACGCTGTTCCTGTGGGAAAAGTAATGCATGGAACCGCCGTTGAATGGAACGGAAAAATCGTTGGCGGAAATATGAAGTATGAAAACGCTACATGGAAGCCTGCGTCATCTGCTTGGGAGGCAATGCGTGAACGTGTACGGCCAGATGAAGCAGCGAAGGATTACGGAATTTCAGATTTGGGCAATTGGGGGAAGTTCGGAGCAAACAATGGCGCTGATTGCAAAAAAAGTCTGGTGCGATGCTACAAGGTCGAGATGTTTGAAAAGATGTTCCGGATCCTCCCCAATACGGGCCCAACCCTTCTCTACACGTACCAGGGAATGGTCCCAGGCCCGACATTTCGATTCCGACATGGTATGCCTGCCGTCGTTCGTTTTGAAAACAAACTGCAAACAGAAACTTCAATCCATCATCACGGAGGACATAACCCAACGCATAGCGACGGTTTCCCCAGTTACTATGTCTTGCAAGGCGAGGCTCGAGATTACCTCTACCCAAATATTTTGCCACTTCGCATTACTGACGAAACAACGGGCACGACAGAAATCGACTTTGGTGAAGGACAATCGACTACTTGGTATCACGACCACGGGCTTGATGCAACAGCCTTTAACGTGTCGCACGGTCTGTCCGGTTTTGCACTGTGGTTTGACGAATTCGAACTCGAATTGATTCGCAACGGGATTCTGCCTGGATTCGGAGTCGTAGTAGACGAAAACCAGAAAGTCGTCAAACAAAGCATTTCGGGATTCGATCCGGAGATCGACGGAGAGCAACAAAAGCTTGCCTCTCTGTGGAAAGATTGGAAAGCGAAGAACTCAGATTCATATTGGTCCAAACGTCACGACCTCGCGATCGCAGAAAAGCCGGACATTGATGAGCCTCGGAATGAAGATGTCAAGAAAGACAAAGATCCTAAAGTCAAGACTGGTATCGCTAGGTTCTACAGAGAAGCACTAACACCCTACTTTAATCCCTACGATCTTCCGATCGTTCTTCAAGACAGAATCTTCAATACCGATACTGGACAGCTTGTTTACGATAGCAATGGTCACAATGGCTATATCGGCGGTACCCAGCTCATCAACGGGGCACCATGGCCCGTCTATGAGGTAAAGAGCCGAAAGTATCGACTTCGAATTCTCGACGGCTCCAACTCACGAATCTATAGACTTCGCTTTTTAGACTCGCAGACTTTTGGCCTTCAACCGAATGCCGACGGCAACCTTGAGCCTGCAACGATTCCGGAAACCACACTCGAAAACAACGCGATGAGTTTCCTGCGGATTGGAAAGGATAGCTGGCTGTTTCCAACACCGCAGGAAAAGAAATCCCTCATTCTCAACATGGCGAATCGCGCCGACTTGGTTGTCGATTTCAAGGCATGGTTTGAAGCCGCTAGGGCTGCAGGCCGGCTTAATGCGGAAGGTAATGCCGAATACTACTTGGTCAATACGATGCCGCAATTCGACGGTCGAGGCCCGAAGACTAAGCTAGCCGAAGATGCTGGTGACCCAACTGTATTCCCTCTTCCATTCACACTTAATCCTGCAAACCCTGTCGTTCGAAACATGGTAAACGCTCGGGTGATTCCTGCTGCGTTTCTGGCTGCTGGACCGCTCGGTCAACTAACCGAATTGAATCAACCAATCGGGTTAGTGAAGTTCGTCATAACGCCAGACATGGGTGAAGGTGCAGATGCAACGATTGACGAAACAACAATCCTGCGTCCGCGTCATCCGATCGACGACGACGATGTAATGGCTGTTCGCGAATTTGTCTTTGAACGTGGCAAAGGTGCGTGGATGATCAATAGTCGCTTCTACGACCCAACGATTAGCAACGCGAGCACCGTCGTTGGTATCAAGGGGCAAAACTTCAAAGTGCCCACTGGCGATGCGACTGCCTCCCCAACCAAGAAGCCGTCGCTTACTTATGCGGAAGAATGGATTCTCAAGAATGGCGGAGGTGGCTGGTGGCACCCAATCCATATTCACCTCGAAGGCCACCAGCTTATCAGCTATGAGAAAGACTTCGAGGCTGATGGTATGGTGGGAGCCGATGGAATTCTTGGCGCGCGAGCACAAGCACAGATGGCTGGCTTGCCAGCATGGACGGAACTGGTTGGTAAGTTTGGCTTCGATCCGCTTCTCGCGACCAACATCGCAAATAAAGATGTTATTCGCGATCTTCGAGATACGCTTTCGGGATTCGTGCGTATATCCACATTGGTCGAAAAGAGATTTGAATTGCAATCAGCAATTGGCGCGCTTGGAGCGTCATTGTCGGCAGCACAACTAGCAGAGTTACTGTCTTGGACAGGTTCATTGAGTTTCGCTTCGGCTGCGACGTGGTTTGATTCGCTTTCGCAACAGAGTCGAAGCGTTATCGGAGCATGGTCCTTGCAAAAGTTCTACGCAAAAGAGCTTGTGGATGCACCAGCATTGAGCATCTTGTTAAATCGGCCAGGATCGGGTGCAGCGTTGTATCCTCTCATCGCGAAGAAGCTAACGCAAGACCTCGCAATTTTACCAGCACAGGCCAGACGCATATTTGATGCATTAAAAGCTCTGCGTCTTGAGTGGGCTGGCGAAATTGTCGGCAACCACGACACTCAAGCGTTAGGACCGAATACTGCAGTTCGTATACGAATGCGTTTTCGAACTTGGACTGGGCCACTCGTCTTTCATTGTCACAACGTTGAACATGAGGATATGCGAATGATGGTCAATTTCGAAGCAACGATGAGCGGACGGGTCGACCAAGACAATATGCATGACCCAAACATTGCTCCAACGAAACGAACTCACGGACAAGATGTAACTGATTTAGAAACGAATCCTTACGCTGTTGGTGAAATGCCTTGGGAAGCAATCGATGGATTCCCTCAATATCGCTGGGAAGAAAAGCCGGTCCCTGGCACGAACGTTGGCGAGGCTCGCGACTCGCTGATTAAGCCCCGTCCATCAAACAAATAATCCTATCTTTTTCGACGAGACTTGTAATGCCGTTTTTAACTTCACTACTCGAAGCCTTCGCTGCCGATGAATCGCCAATTCGTCCTAGAAGGTCGGATCTATTTGCCGATGTTTTGGTAACGAATCAATTCGGAAAGGAGATCCGGTTCAAATCAGATCTGATCAAGGATCGGGCTGTTGTCATCAACACGATGTTCACCATCTGCCGTGGGAGTTGCCCAGGCACAAGTGCGACACTTCAACGCCTACGAAAGCCTTTAAGCAAATTGTTCGGCAAAAGAGTTACCATGATTTCGATTACGATCGATCCCCAAAACGATAACGTTACCCTCATGAGAGATTATGCGGATATCTACGATGCCGCGAAACCAGCGCCAGACGATCATTGCGATTGGTACTTTCTCACGGGCACGCCAGCGAACATAGAGACACTCCGTCGAAGTCTTGGCTTCTACGATCTCGATCCCAAGATCGATTCTGATATCACTCGGCATGCTTCACTTCTGCTTTTTGGAAACGACTCAACGGATCGGTGGGCAACATCGCCAGCGCAGATTCGGGATGGCCTCATTTTTGAGCCCTTACGTCGCATCCTTGGGACAACGGTCCAAGAGCGTTTTGGATTACAACAGCACGAGAACTCAAAGAACTCTTAGCCATGAAAACCCGATACCTATTTGCCTCGTTTGCGATGATCCCCTTGACCGCCTCGTTTGCTATGGCGCAGTCAGATGCTGGCAGTGTCCGCGAAAAAACGGAATCGGCCCATTTGATTGGGCACGAAGACGAGTTGCTACTCCGACGAATTGAAGATGCATTAGCGGAATGGGATCCACGTCAACTGGACAGTCCCTATCTTAAAAGGATCAACACTCAGGAAGGCAAACAATATGCCCTTCGTCGCCCCGATCTTGCCGAGTTTATTGCAGATCCCGATGCCGCCGTTGCACTCGGAAAGGCACTTTTCTGGGAAATGCAAGCTGGTAGTGATTTCGGTCGAAAAACCGGAGATGGAAAGATCTACGGGACGGCGTGCGCCTCATGCCACTATCGATTCGGAGCCGACGCACGGAGTCGCAATACTGAGGCCATTGCATATCAAGCTTGGGAAAAGTTCTTGACACCACGTCCTGGAGTACCCGATCCTGGAGCGGACACTAGGAATACAAAACCTCCTTTCAGCCAACGCAAGCAAAAATTCGAGCCCGTTGGTGACAAGGATGTTCGCGCAGACAAATTTCGCTTTGGCGACCCAGATGCGAGTGGCAATCCTGAAAAGCTGAATGGGCTTCTAAGCTATGAGATAGTGGGCTCGCAAGGGATCGAACGTCGTCTCTTCCAAGGTTTAGATTCAGGAACGGGGACAGAGAAGTTTTCGGTAATTCCCAAGCCAAACTGGGGCTCGGCGGTTTTCAATATGTTTGCAGTCGGTGCCAATCCAACTCGACAGGTTACCGGGCGAAACTCCCCGTCCGTGATCAATGCTGTTTTCAATGATCGGCAGTTTCATGATGGTCGAGCCGAATCGACGTTTAATGGATTCTCCATTTTTGGTGACTTCGACAAACGAATCATCTTGAAAAAAGCTTTCTTGGATGAGAATGGCAAGGCTGTTTCGTATTCCCCCGTTTCGGCTGCAATCGTGAACGCATCACTTGGCTCCCAATCGGTTGGCCCAATTGTGAACGAAGTCGAAATGTCATACCAAGGACGGAACTTTCACGATTTAGCCTTGAAGCTTCTTAAGAAACAACCCCTAGCTGAACAAAGGGTGGACCACACCGACAGCATCTTGGCAGGATACGCAAAGAAAAACGTGTTGGGTCTTTTTGACCCAAAGGACAAGAACAAGATTCTGGTTTACCGAGAGTTAATCCAACGAGCATTTCGCAAAGAATGGTGGGCCGATGACAAGAAGCTGACAGAGCAGTCCTCACTAATCGAGCGACTCAAAAAGAACCGCGACCAAGTCGCGGCGCTCAACAACCTTTTGCCCGATTCGTTTGCGATTTTAAAGGCAGAGGTGGCCAGCAAACTGGCGGACGCCAGTTTGCGTTTTCCTGCAGAGGCAATCTCTATCGCCATCGATAGTGTCGCACAAACAACTCCTCCCTCTTCCGAGCTAACTTCATTGTCAATCAAGGCAGATGAATGGGCTCTCATCGAAGGCGAAGTGCTGCCTTTGAGACCATTTGCTTCGGACAATATTGATGTTCGTAAGAAACGATTGAAAATCGACGAAGAAATGGCCGGAATAGCGACCGGTGGACCTGCTGGAATTGTTGCTCAAGATGATTTAATGGTGAACAATTTCAGTCTCTACTGGGGGCTCTCTATTATGCTCTACGAGTCAACCTTGATTTCAAATGACTCGCCGTTCGACCAAATGCTCCGAGGCAATGAGAAAGGAGTTGATGCTGTTTGGAAGGCATCGGTTGAAGCCAACGCACTCATTTCGCTTAGTACTACTAATACGAATGCTGTAACACTGCCTGAGCCTGCTACAGATGATGTCATTCGAAAAGTCAATCTGGATAAGCTGATCACACGCAACTCGCCGCCTGTTCTCACAGGTACAGGAATGTTCCAACGCGGATTTCGCATGTTCATGAACAATTGCGCAGAGTGCCACGCACCTCCGTTCTTTACCTCTGCCGCCAATCTCGAACTTGCCCCCGAGTTACCCGAACCTATTGCTAAACTGCATTCTCATGCTCTCGTGAAAGTTGCGTTGGCGGACGCCGTGAAGCAACGGTTGATTGAAGAGAATCAACCAAGAGGACAAGGAGTGAAGGACTCGAATCGCAATCTACTTGGTGCGAGGAAGTTTTTCTTTGACCAAGAACGTATCCCGGTTTTGGAGGAAGTCATCGCAGAATTGATGATCGAGAACATGGGGGTCGATGACAAACGGCCAGTCGTATTTACTCCTGTAACGGTGCTGCCTGGGCAACCCATTCCTGACCGAGTCCCCATGATCACATGGCTTGGTACGCGCCCACCACTTGGGTTTGCACCTACACCACAACCGCTTGCCAAACCACTTGATCCTTATGCCTTTTATGACCTTGGTTTCTATAACCTTGGTGCCTCGGAACCACGATACGATTGGGGCGTTTGGGGGTTCACTGGTGCTGATTCAGCACTAACCGTTGAAGAGGTGAGAACTGCGGCGGCATTTCTTCAGCCGAAATTCCAAACGCTTAAGATTTCGCAAGCAGGGGTAGATGCTTTGGTGCAAAAGGTCGAGCAAGAAGCAAATGCAGATAAGGCATTGGCTCCTTCTCGCCAATCAATCCCAAGTCTTGGGTCTGCATACCAACTACAAAAAGCCCGAAGAAACAAAGGCTTTGCAGAATCCGTTGAACGACTCGGGCAAGTGACGCGAGCACTTCAAGCCGCAAGCGATGCGATCGCAAAGGGTGTCGACCATAGTGCGGAACGCGACTTCCTTGATTACACCAACGGCCATGAACGCAAGGATAATCACTTCTTCAAGCGAGCACGTCGCATGGTGATGACAGAGGAGACCTGGGGGCATCGCAAACCATTCATCAATGACAACGAACTGATGGGATGGGGGGCATTTAAGACACCGAGTTTGAGAAACGTTTCCCTTACCGAACCTTACATGCACAACGGGCGATTTCTAACGCTTAGACAAGTGCTTAGCTTCTACAGTTTTGACAACCCGGACCTAATCCCCGCCGATGTTCAGTTCAACCCAGATCTCCATCCGGAAATGGGCCGATTGGCGCTGAATGCAGACGGGCTGATTGCAGGCTTCCCCGGCGCCCCAATCAATCTTGTCCAAATCCAAGACGCCGAATCGCTCTTGTTTTTTCTCCAATGCCTAACCGACCAAAGCGTCCTACATGAAAAAGGCCCTTTCGACCATCCGTCGATCAACATCCCCAACGGTTTCGAAGGGAATGATCCCGCGAAAGAATCAGTTTTTACGGTTAGCGAAGTTGGCGAAAGCGGCTATTCGGGAACAGTACCGCGTAGCCAGTTTCCGACGCCAGATTGATCGGTCAGCGAGCCTCGCGACTTGCTAGCATTTCCCTCGCGAGGGTGGGCATTTGAAGCATTTGCTACAACCAGAATCTGCCCATTTGATTCCATCGGATTTCAATCCTTTTCGAAAAGAGCTCGAAGATTTCTGTCGAACAGTGCATGCAACGCACTTTGTGGTAAGTGCAAGAAACGCAATTTCGTCAAGGAGGACAAAGGAATGCGTGACAAAACTCTTGTTTTTTTAATTTGTATATTGGCGTCGGTATCATTGGGATGTACCTCCGTTCAATTGCAACGCAATTCAAACCGCCAATTAAAGTCGTTAGCGGACCTTCACGATCAACAAGTCTTGGACAACCTTGCTAGATTTGTGGTAAATCCAAGCTCGACACCCTTCTTTGCTGTACCTGCGGCTGGCGTAAATCAACTAACGGACGGAGGCGGAATTAATGGTAGTGACGGTGTATTGACTGGAAAGTTTTGGTCGCATATCAGTTTAGGAACCTCAAGATCAATCAATCAGAGCTGGGACTTAAGACCCGTTACAGAACCAAAACGTCTGCTTCTAATGAAGTGTGCCTATCAACGAGCTATTGGGGTAACACCTGACGGCTGTCTCGATTGTTGCAAATTTGAGAGAGCATGGCATGGCCCGGAATACGATTGCGAGAATCCCTGTGGTATCACGTGCGGCTGGGTGCGCTGTTCCAAAAAATGGAAGGATGTTCCTAAATGCTGTGTAGGTTACAGTCACTTTTGCGATACGTATGTGTGGGTTGATCCTTGCCATAAATCCGAGTTCTCAAGACTCGTAATGAAGATGGTTGAATATGCTTCAGGTTCCCCTTACGAAGAACCAAAAGCACAAATGAAAGAAGTGGTCTTCTATTACAACGCCGATGGATCCCCTGCAACAATCGGTGAGCATTTCAAGTCAGTACGAGCTACAGTCGAAGGTGATAAGACTGTATCTGAACTCGAAAAGGAGCTTAGCCTCAATCGGCTTGAAAACGCGTTGGAAACGATCAAAAATGCGAACCAGAGCGAAACGATGGAAAGCCTGAAAGCTTCAAACTCAAGTCTCAATGCCTTGAAATCATCGAATCGTAATGATGCGATCATTGAACTACAGGAAATGATTGACAATAAGCGAAGCCAACCAGGATCGCCCTCAGCTGAGGGGTTTCCTAGAGTGGACTTTGGTGGAAAAGCGATCGAAGGTACACGATCGATTTTGAGTGATCAGCAAAGACTCAATACCATCCAAACTCCACAACGACCCCGTTGATTTCATAGATTTCAAGTGTATTGGTTGCGATTCTTCGACAATGCCGTACTGCCTTTACGCAGTGCGGCATTCTTTTTTTCAACTGTTTTACAAAAATCTAGAACTTCGAGATCACTATCGCAAATGGCTGTTTTGTTCCGTCTGAAGCAATAGCGTCCCAAGTACTTCGGACCGGATGTCTTGGTTGATATCCTTCCTGAAATCGTTCATCGATTTCTTGAGTGAGTCGATGGCCTCAAAGGGTTTTACGTTTTTCTTTAGTTTCGAATATTCAGTTCGGATGTCACTTTCCAACAGACCCTTCATTTGCATTGCTCTCGCAAATCCTTTGCTGGCTTGAAACATGGCGGGTATTTCTGTCAATTGTTCCATTGCATTGACTGCCATTTCCTTGTCCAGCAGCCCGAAATATTCAATCGATTTGCGAATGAAATCGGAACTCGGGTGCAACTGTTTGCTTTCTCGTTGATAGGCCGCTTCGTTTGAGAAATACCAATTTGCTGCACCCGAGATATCGTTGTTACCCCAAGCCTCCATCATTTGAGTGAAGTCCGTGCTTTTCGATGCACCTCCCGCTTCAAGGAACGCCTTGATCGCTCCGGCGCCATCCTTTGTCGCCCAACGAATGAGAAGCGTCTTCTTCAGTGATTCTAACTGTTCTCGGTTGAGTGTCGAGTCCGGTTTGCAGTTAGGCCAGGTTTCCGGTTTGGCTGGTTGGCGGTTGATATCCGGTTTGCGGTTTCGCAGTTCGGATTATGATAGATTCCGGTTTGCTTCCTGCCGGATGGAGGCTGTATTTAAAATCGCCTC
>JANPNA010000354.1:0-2382 GCA_031427235.1 Pirellula sp. | reverse complement strand
CCGCCGGAGTCACTGGGTTCCTGCTGAAGCGTGCGGATGGGTCGTTCTTCTTTCGTGTCTACGGTTCGAGCGGTGAATTCACCGACTACGACATCCGGCACGATGATCTTGAAGTGACGATTTCTTCAGATGCGCTCGCGTCGTTTTACCAGATCGGCGACCGTCTGCTCCTTGATCACAGCCCCGAAGTTCTCGGCTTGGAGCGCGAGAAGCTTCGCTGAACTGTTTGCCGATATAAAAGCACAGGGCGGACTCCGCTAATCCTGCGATACCTGATAATCTTTCATTGAGCACTGTGCAAAAAACCCGCACAATTCGCGCGGTGAGCGTAACTGGGATGGGGTGACATCGAATCCGGGGAAACGCGCACCAAACGTAAGGCCAACAGGTGATGCCCATGGTTAAAGTCAAATACGATGATCTCGAATCCGCTTTTGAATTCGCGAGTTCAGGCGCGCCGACGGCGTCGATTCGCTCGAACGCTTCAGCGTCATCCTCTGGTTTGTTCCAATCCTTGTCTTCACTGCGTGATGATTGCTGATTCCTAGATGGACTGCTGTTCTTCGTATTGTTGGAAGTTCCGTTTTGATCATCTGCAGATTCGTTGCCCGTTTCGGATCCGGCTTCACTCTCGTTTTTTGGTTCGGAACCAGCGCTGGATTTTGATTTTGAAATATCGTTCTTGCTGCCGCTGTTCTGGTTGCCAGAGTTGCTTCCTTCCTTCGAATCATCTGACGCGGACGATTCATTGCCCGAGCCAGATTGGGTTTCCCCGGAGCCAGTCTCTTTCGATTTATCCCTCTTTTGGTTTTCGTTATTCGGGCTGCTTTGCTTATTCTTTTGTTTGTCCTTGGGCTGCTCGGTCGAATTCTGCTTTTCGTTTTGCTTGGCAGAATCATCCGATATGTCATCAGATTTCTTGTCGTCGCTTGTTGGTGCCGTGCTTTTGTTAGGCTTGTTACTGTTTCTGTTTTTGTCCGCTTTTTGTTCTTCTCTTTTTTCTCCGGAGTTCAAGTCTTTCTCTGCTGGAGATTTCGATTCGGCTGCTACAATCCGGATCAAAAGGGGTGAGGAAGTCGCTTGATTTGGCTCGGGCGTATCCTCGCCGACTTTGCATCGGTTATCTTTTGCAATGGCACGAAACTCCAGGATGTCACCGATCTTTAGATCGAATTCGGATGGTTTAAAAGTAAAGACTTTGACCACTTGAAGCGTTGTCCCAGCCGGGGATTCAAAGCATATCGTTTCGATGACTTTTTCTTCATCGGCGGTTCGATTCGTCAGTTTTGCAAACGCGGTGAGGGAAACGAGTCCAAAATCGGGATCGCCCCCCCTCAATTCTATTTCTTGGGAACCATCCAGCGGAACATCGAGCGGGTAATCCTTGTTTGATTGCGAATCGGGATGAAGTCGTACCTCGGGCGGAAGGTCTCCTAGTACTTTGATCTTGTAGATAACTGGGTCACCGTTGGACTCATTGAGAGTATTCGTCGCTTTAACTCGGTACGTAGACAAGGTTGGATTCGTACCACTTTTGTCCAGCCTCAGTAGCCATCCGCCGCTTAACTGCGTTCCTTGGGTTTCAAGATCGATTAATTGGCTTGAGCTGAGCAGGACCCCGTTACCAACGACTGGGTCAAATTCCAGTCTCGATTTGGCCATGGGTTGATTTGCGTGCGCAAAGAGTTTAACGCGAGTGCCTTCTGGCGCTTCGATCGCGCCCTCTTGCAGTATCGTTCGTGGCCGTTGTTTTGTGTATTTGGGATATTCAAACTCAATGCGATCAATCGCAACGATTGGCACAACCTGGACACTTAGCGCAAATGGACCCGCGCTGGCATCCCCAGCGTCTATCCAATAGCTCAAGGGTTGGTGGATGCCACCAAAACTCTTACCAAAATCCAAACGATAGTTTATCCCCTCAATGTCTTCGTTCATTTTGAGTCGCTGACCGATTTGTTGGCCATCGGAAAGATCGTAGCGTACGAAGACTTGGTCCCCTTTGAGCATTCCTCGCACCGTTACGGAAATCGGTAGGCTAGTCCCTTGAGTAATCGTTGTCGTACCTGGTGCAACGCTCACTATCCGAACTCGAGCCGCTGGCGCTATATTCGACCAAGGCATTAGAATTCGCGCGAGTGAAGTTGTGCCACTCTTGGGAGAAGCGAAAAGGTAAACGGTTCCGGTTAACAAGAAACCGAATAGAAGGGCCGCTAATCGAATGAGGTTGGCTGAGTCGATGATTGAGGTAGAGTCTTGACCGCCCAAGTTGCGAACTGCAAAGCGGCCTACGGTTGCTAGTACTCCTCGGGGTGCGGTGTGTTCGGTGTGGGTCGAAAGTTGGAGCCAACTGATAAGGCTTTCTTTCATTTCTGGATGCTG
>JANPNA010000353.1:0-13921 GCA_031427235.1 Pirellula sp. | reverse complement strand
TGCTTTTGAAGCCAATCGGCTTGCCAATCGAACACAAGCGACGAGTGCGAATGCCGAGAATCCAGTAGCCGCCGTCCTGCTTTCCGCAGACGACACTAACGATCTTCTCCAAGACCAATCGGCTACTCCTGTTATCGAGCTGGTAAATCGCATTCTGTTCGACGCAGTGCAACAACAAGCCTCCGATATTCATTTCCAACCCGTCGAAAACGCTATGGTCGTCCGAATGCGGATGGATGGCGTTCTCTTCGATACCCGCGAAATACCAAAGTCGCTTCAGGAAGAGGTCCTTACTCGCATCAAAGTTGCAGGTCGCATGGATATCGCGGAAAAGAGACTTCCACAGGACGGGCGGGCGACTGTCCATGTTGGAAAAAGGGTAATCGACTTGCGAATTGCTTCGATGCCATCTAGCCACGGGGAACGAATCGTAGTTCGGCTTCTGGACAAAAGTGCCAGACTTTACCGCTTGCCCGAACTCGGAATGGATCCGCTATCGCTCCAACGATTCCGAAACGCCATTTCCGTAGAACATGGTCTGATCCTAGTGACAGGGCCAACTGGCAGTGGCAAAAGCACCACGCTTTATTCGGCGTTACAAGAACTCGATACACGGGAACGGAACGCCGTGACATTGGAGGATCCAATTGAGTATCAACTTGAAGGCATTTCGCAGACTCAGATCAATCTCAAGAAAGGGATGACCTTTGCAAGTGGGCTCAGAAGCGTTTTGCGGCAAGATCCAGACATAATCATGGTCGGCGAAATCCGCGACGCGGAGACGGCCATGATGGCCGTCCAAGCCGCCCTTACCGGCCATTTAGTATTCAGTACTTTGCACACCAATGACGCGGCTAGCGCTGTTACCCGTATGATGGACCTAGGAATTGAGCCTTACTTGCTTGCCAGTAGTCTTGTTTCCGTGTTGGCACAACGATTGGTACGCCGCAGTTGTCCAGATTGCAAAGTGAAGAATGAGTCATCAGATGAAGTCGCGACGGAGTTCAGGGCCAAGGGCTGTTCACAATGCCGAAACACCGGTTATCGCGGTCGCCTCGGTATTTACGAGTTAATGATCGTAGATGAATCAATGCGAGGACTTATTACGCGTCGTTCCCATTCAACGCTGCTGAGAGACGACGCGGTTGCCAAAGGGATGCAGTTGTTGAGCAAGGCAGGTGAAATCAAAATTAGGGAAGGGGTCACGACACGCGAAGAAGTCGAACGAGTCACCATGCGAGCCTCAATGTAACGCCCGCTGTCGCACCGCGCTGGCGTGCGGATTCCAATATTCTACCGAGTAACTGCATTTCCTGTATTCGCGAATTCCAGTTACTCCTCCACTCCTCCATTCCTCCATTCCTCCATTCCTCCATTCCTCCAATGCGTTTATCGAACGCTTTTTCCGCAGCATCAAAACCGAATGCTTGCGCAAGATGATCTTCTTTGGGGAAGGCTCGCTTCGCCGGACCGTTGAAAAATACGTCGACTACTATCATTCTCATCGCAACCACCAAGGCCTGAAAAACCTTCGAATTGATCCACCACCGGACGAGCCGATCGCAGTCACCATCCACTGTGAACATGAGCTAGGCGGACTTCTTAAGCACTACCATCGATGTGCAGCATAGTGATTTTGTTCGAAGACTTGAACGCTGTTCTGAATCAACTGTCTCGAGGTACGCGCGTAAATCGCAATTCCGAACCAATTGGGAAAGTCAAACGGACTTTGCGTGCTCCATTGCTCGAAAACTCGCATTCACGGAACCATTTTTTACCGGAAAACTGCTAGCCAAACAATCGTTCGACTTTTTATACCATACGGGGATCTACTATTTTTCAATCATCCAGCCTGTAAGGATAAATGCTCCAAATCGCTCCCCAAACTCTTCACTTGTGGGAACTGAATCTGACGATCCTAAATTCGTGGGCCCAAAATCCAGCAAACGTCCCGCTTCAAATCGAAAGCATCCGATTTCTCCCACCGTCAACAATGAGTCGTTTCCTTCTAAACGTGCGAACACTCGTCCTCTGTAGTCGACGTTAAAATCTTGTGCGTCGCTTGGAATCGTAACTCTATCCATAAAAGAGAAACTTCCATCCTGCGTTTGCAGTCCCAATTCGCCATGAGAAAGGACAACCAATCTACCACCTCGCACAAAAAAAGCTTTGCTTTTCGATTCCAGGCAAAAGTAGCAATTGCCAGTAGCGAAAACATCTAAATTGGAACCGCTCTCGATAAGGCGATTTGATCTTTCATGCCGCTTAGGGTTCCCTTTCGGATCTTGACCCATCGCAAAGAGGCTAACACCCAGTACAACTAAGGAAACCACGAGAACTTTGCTCATTCTCGGAGAGCGAAAAAACAGAAACCATTGTTTATTCATTTCTTCGTTTCGCCACCCTTCGTTTCGCCATCTTTTATGTCGCTGTCCGGCTTAATCACCTTCGGACCGATATCCCCCATTCCAGACTTCTCAAGACATTTCTTTGTATCCCCGCTCCCTCCAAAATACCAGAAAGGGACGGGCAGCGAGAATGCAACATATGCATCCTTATTTCCTGAGTTTAGTACCCATGGGGAAGGTACGGTGAAACTTCCCGTTGCGTACTCAGAAGAACGTGGACGAATCGGCACTTCAGTCGCATCTTCAAAGGTCATGGATCCATCTTTCTCTTTGCAGCACGAAACCTTGTACGACTTCTTGTGGTAAACGTAATAAACGGTGGGCTTTGGATTCGGCTTTGGTGTTTGTCTCCGTTCAATCTCCGGTATATCTCTATCGTGCCGGTCCCTCGGACTTTTCCATCTTTCGAAATTTTCATCAATTTCGCTGTCCTCGATGCCATCTACAAGCATAAACGTCCCACCAACAGGAGTGCCACCACGACCCTTGCAATCCGCGCACATACCGCTTGAATCAGTGTCCGCCAAAGGACAACTGCTTATGTATTCGTAAAGCCCCCACTTGCTTCCTTCGTAACGCACAGGGTCTCTGTTGAGGAATCTTCCCGTCTGGGGACTGTAAGTTGCGTTTGCATTGCCAGAGACGATTGTGTGCAACGCAATGCTAAGAAACAAAACTCCGACGTAGTAGCGACTTAACATCGTGCTTTCTCCCTATCGTGGAAATGAAGGTATCTGTGGATTGGAAAAGGATTGAAATTGGGACATGGGATTTGCTTCAGACGTTGGGCCATTTGGGCCGACCAGTCCCCCAAAATGCTCGACTCGAAATCGATTCTGCTCTTGCTGCGCAAGTATTTCCGGAAAGTCTTCGATCGTCTTTGGACGTACAAGCGGGTTCAAAAAGCTTCGATACATCGGATGCCTTGGGTGATACTTCATTGCCAAGGCATAACTAACTCTCGCATCTGGTTTGTTGTCATTTTCTTCGAAACAATGGCCTCTCGCCGCCAGAAAGACTGCGAACGACTCGGCCATAGTGAGAGAATTCAGGTACAAGCCGCGATCAACTTCATCCCGGTGAATTGGATGAGGCCAATTCATGTAATGCAAATCGTCGAAGCTATTCATGCCCTGATTAGTGGCTTCGACATTGACACGTTGTCCTTGAGAATCCCACCGACAAAAGATGTGAGCTTTCGCGTTCACAAGAAAAACCGGGTAACCAAGTTTTCTCGCAACCGCCGTGTAAATCACTGGCATCGATACGCAGGTTCCGCCGTTCTCGCTGCCAACGAGTCCATGAATAAACAAGTCATCGGGCTTTCTAAAATTCACTTCGCGAATTCGTACCGGGTTGTAACGTACTCCAAAATCTTGCTGCAAAACGGTAACGAGCATGAGCATGCGGAAGTAAGGTTCGGAATCGTTATATTCTGCGCGATTCGCATGAAAGCGATAAAGATTCCTCTCCGTTTCCATACGCACTCGACCGGCCCAGCGATCAAGCTCCCTCAGCTGGTCGGCGACATTTAATTTCTCTGATCCAGGCAAACCCTCTGCGCATCGTAGATTCAGGAGTCCAATTTCTTGACGCGACAAGTCTTCCGGTGAAATCATCAACAAATCACCCAATGACAAGAGTTTTCTATCGGATAGCGTCGTCCGAATTTCGACTGGCTTTTTTGCGTAAAGACTTGCTCGAATCCCAGCATAAGCAATTGCGCAAACACAAATCGAAACAGAAGTTACAATCGCGATAGTCAGCAACGGGCGATGCTGAACTTTTTTGATCTCAACCGCTGGTAATTCTGCTTTCGGTCTAGCTCGCAGTCGTTGTCGGGTTTTTCGGTTCGCCATCTCGACCTCCAAGTACTTTCAAACCGGTGAGTCCGTAGTTGTCCCACAGTCAGGACCCAAAAGCAACAAAAAACTTTTTGGCAGTCGATAGGACGCAGTTTGTTGACGGGGAAGAATCAAAAATCAGTTTGGCAGAAAAACTGTTTATACTTACGCTACTCGACCGCCAGATCCGTTAGCCAAACCGATGGACCCTAACCGGTGGAAGTGTCGGCGATGAGCCAACCAGTTTTATGTATCATAGATCCAATGACGAGTTTTCAAACAATCAGCATCTTTAATAGGTTTTTTGAGCGGGTCACAATCGACTACTGCCGTTCGCGCCGTATTTGTTTGGATCGAGATGACTCGGGCACGTACAAGCTTTTCGTGACCGAACAAACGAAACCTTTCGTCGTGGATTCGATTCGGCGACTTTTGAAGGATCCCCTAAGCTATATCATCGTTGATGACATTGAGCTCGATCGGCGGATCGATCATGCTTTTGAAGCAAATCGGCTTGCCAATCGAACACAAGAGCCAAGTGCGAATGCCGAGAATCCCGTAGCCGCCGTCCTGCTTTCCGCAGATGACACTAACGATCTACTCCAAGACCAATCGGCCACTCCTGTTATCGAGTTGGTCAACCGCATTCTGTTCGATGCTGTACAACAGCAAGCGTCCGATATTCACTTCCAACCCGACGAAAACGCTATGGTCGTCCGAATGCGGATGGATGGCGTTCTCTTCGATACCCGCGAGATCCCCAAATCTCTTCAGGAAGAAGTGCTTACTCGCATCAAAGTCGCCGGACGCATGGATATCGCCGAAAAGAGACTGCCACAGGATGGGCGCGCGACCGTCCATGTTGGACAACGTATAATCGATTTGCGAATCGCTTCGATGCCGTCAAGCCACGGCGAACGCATTGTCGTTAGGCTTTTGGACAAAAGTGCTAGGCTTTACCGCTTGCCCGAACTCGGAATGGATCCGCTATCACTCCAACGATTCCGAAACGCCATTTCCGTCGAACATGGTCTAATCCTAGTTACCGGGCCAACCGGCAGTGGCAAGAGCACCACACTCTATTCAGCTTTGCAAGAACTCGACACGCGGGAACGGAACGCGGTGACATTGGAGGATCCAATTGAGTATCAACTTGAAGGTATTTCCCAGACTCAGATCAATCTCAAGAAGGGGATGACCTTTGCAAGTGGGCTCAGAAGCGTTTTGCGGCAAGATCCAGACATAATCATGGTCGGCGAAATCCGCGATGCAGAGACGGCCATGATGGCCGTCCAAGCCGCTCTGACCGGCCACCTAGTATTCAGTACCCTGCATACCAATGACGCGGCTAGCGCTGTCACGCGCATGATGGACCTAGGAATTGAACCCTACTTACTCGCCAGTAGTCTCGTTTCTGTGCTGGCACAACGATTGGTACGCCGCAACTGTCCAGATTGCAAAGTGAAGAATGAGTCATCAGATGAAGGCGTGACAGAGTTCACGGCCAAGGGCTGTTCAAAATGCCGAAATACCGGTTATCGAGGTCGCCTCGGTATCTACGAGTTGATGATCGTTGACGAATCAATGCGAGGACTCATTACCCGTCGTTCCCATTCAACGCTGCTGAGAGACGACGCGGTTGCCAAAGGGATGCAGCTATTGAGCAAGGCAGGTGAAATCAAAATTAGGGAAGGGGTCACGACACGCGAAGAAGTCGAACGAGTCACCATGCGAGCCTCAATGTAAGAAACGGGTATCACTTCACTTTGCCATTAGAAGAGGCGAGCTAGCTGGGTAGCTGTGGCCATCGCATGCCGCGTTGGCACTGCGCTTTGATAGTTGCTTCAGGTCTCGGAATTTGTCTTCTTCTAAGATGACCGGGCGCAAGAAGACGAAGAGGGAACTGTCCCTGGTATTGTTTGCGGCCAAGCTTGTTAGTTCTCGAATTATGGGAATTCGTTCAAGGTACGGGATGCCATTTAGAGTCGAGCTCACGTTCTTCTGCGTTAATCCACCAACGATTATCGTATAGCCATCAGGCACTGTCACTCGCGAACTTATCTCGTTTGTTTGCCTTGGAGGAGGCACGCCGGTTGAACCCGGTCCCGTAAAGGAGTTCAATGTAACCGTATAGTCTAAATTGACATGCTCCCCTTCGCTGATCGTTGGGGTAACCACGATTGTGGTACCCGCTTTGGCAAATCCTGCAAAACTGGTTGTGGCTACCGTCTGTGATGCATTAACGCTTGTAAAGGGAACTTCGTTGACGCTCTCAAGCGTACCTTCGGCGTTGTCGTCAACCAAAATCTTTGGCGACGAAAGCACTCGGGCGCGGCGATGTGTGGCCAATGCTCGCACCACGACGTCGGCAGTCGCTGGGTCAACGAGCGTCCCATTGAAACCAGTTCCTGGCGTGATGGCTAGCGCTCCTGTTGCTGGCGTAACGGTGCTTAAACCATAACTGCTAAAAGCGAATAGTTTTCTGAGGCCAGTTCGATCGCCACCCGAGACTTCTACTCCTAAGGTGTAGTCGTCGCTCGTGTCGATCACTACGATACGCGCCTCAATCATGACTTGCGGTCGGCGCTTGTCGAGGAACTCGATCAATTGCTGATATGCTTGTTGCACTTCCGGTTCTGCGATAATGATCAGCGTGTTACTGCCGATATCTGCAGTGACTTGAGCATTACCAAGTGGCGATTGAATGCCGAGTTGATTTCCGAATCCATTCTGCAGGTATCCGTTGCCATAACTTGGAAAGCCGTTGAGCTGGTACGCATACGGGTTACTGAATTGCCCGCCGAACTGGTTATTACCGGCTAGAAGTCCCTGCGAGTTGAAGCCGGTATTGTTAAGCCCTTGAGCGAACGCGTTCGCATTGGTATCCAGCAGCCCATTTCGCATCGCTGGCGGCTGCGGGGGAAGGAGGCCAGGCTGAGCGTTGTTCGCACCAACGACAAACGGATTGTTACGCCCAGGCACTGCCCGGTCGTTCGTCGTGCCGGATCTTTGGCTGCGGCTTTGCGATCCACCGGGGGGGCCAAAAGGGTTTTGGCCGACTCCACCTTGTAAGCTATTGAGCGTTTCCGTGATGTCTTGGACAGGTATGTTCTTGATTTTATAGAAGCGAATAGGGCTTTGTTTGGCACTTGTCTCACGAGTGTCAATTTGTGGGATCAATCTGGCGATCTGCTGCTGAAACGCATCGGTCGTCTTAATAACGAGGCCTGAGCCTTCAACTCTCGTTTCAAAAACGGGTCTAGGGGCCATCGAATCAACGATGGGTTGGAGAATATCGTCAAGTTGTTTGGGCGAAAGGAACTGTGGACGGTATGTTTGCGACGTCGTGGTAAGTGGGATGTCCAAACTTTTCAAGAGTTCAATGGCCGATTCGATTCTGGCAGGGACACCGACCATAATCAGTTGGTTGGTTCGCCTGTCGATTGCGATCTCGATTCCTGGCACTGATCCGGCGCTTCGTTTGGAAGTGCTGTCCGTGGCGGACAGAGCAGTTGACATTGGCCCGACTTCCGTTCGTCCGCGGGCAGCCAGAAGCTCTTGCAATTGTTCGGACAACTCAATGATCGGGACATGTTTTACTGGCACAAAGCGAATAGTCGATGTGAACTGCTCCGCGTCAAGCAATTCAATGAGTCGCTGGATTCTCCGCAGATTCGATGCGACATCTGTAACGATGATTGTCCTGTTGGCTGGGACTGGAATACTGTTAGCGCCAGCAGCCGTAAGAAAGGACGCGATGAGTTCTTTGATTTGAGTTGGATCGGCTCGCTTGAGTACGAAAACCTGCGTGACGGGTACAGCGGCTCCCATTTCAGCAATTTTTTCTTGCGACGTTGCAGGAATGGCCACCTTGGGAATGTTGGTGCCAGACGTGATTCGGTACCAGCCTTTCGCCTCCGTTTCCACGATGACTAAGTCATTGATTCGAAGTGCACTTTGGAGCAGATCCATCAAACTGGCAACAGGAATTTCATCTGGCGCTTGCAAAAAGATCTTCTTTTGTGCCAGCGATTCGTCGTAAATAAACCGAATGTTGAGCCGCTGACTCACGTACTCAATCAGCGTGGAAATCGGCGTTTCGCCACGAAGGTTAAGTTTGATGGTCCCGGGTGGAGTGGCGGAAGCCGGTTGTTGTGCAATCGATAGATCGTTTTGTATGCCAAACGAGACGATAAGCAAAACGAATATTTTCAGCGAGTCACTCGGCAACCAGTGATGGCGGCCGCTTCGAACATGCGAACCCTTGGTTAGTGCAAGCCATCTAGAGTTTTTAGACCAAAAACTCATGGCTTGACTCCAGGACTGGCGATATTCGGCAACGAATAGGGAGCAACAGGTGCAACGAGCTGAGGATTGCTGCTCGGACTTGGTCCGCTGCCTTGCGTGAAAATCGAGCCCGATGCCGGTCCAGCATTTGGTACGTAAGTACCATCGGGCAGTCTTAATGAATTGAGAGCAGGAGGTGGTAGATTTTGTTGCGTCGGCGCAGGCAAAGTATCGAGTGATTCATTACCATTGGGCCAGTACCCAGGGGCAAGATTTACTCCGGATGGGGATATCGACTCGGGCACCCACTGGTTCGTATCGGGCATGACCAATGCTTGAGGCTGTGGCGGCTGACGGTGTCCATCCATCGGCTGATTTTGAAGCAGTCCACGTGGGCGCCCGTCTATCCTATACCGCGTTGCGATTAGCTCCTCTGCCCACTCTAACCAATCAGCCCGAGAATCCACAAAAATCAAGTGCTTAAGCAAACCATGAATTTCCGCTGAGTCGGCATCCTGTTTGACTAGGACCCGTGTTAGATTCCCTACGGCGATGGCATTGTTCGGTTCAAGTTCGAGCGCCTGCCGATAATAGTCGGCAGCCTCCTCCAACCGATCACCTTCTTCATGGACTAGTCCCAAATTGACGAGAGGCTCGATCGAACCAGGGGCCAATTCGGACGCACGCTGAAATTCCCATGCTGCTTGATACAGTTCGTGGCGGGAGAGCATCATGTTGCCAATGTTATTGTGAGCCGCCGCCGAGCGAGGATCGCTATTGAGTGCTTTGTGGAAATGGGTTTCTGCCTTGCCGAGTTTCCCTTTGGACAAGTAGTGCAACCCCTTCCCATTGTGATGCGAGGAGACGTACGAGATCGCTTTTGGGTCGTCTGGGCCAATGATAGTGTCAATTCCATCTCGAAAGCCGCTAAGGCTGCATCCGGTCTGCATAATCAGCAACACAACGAAACATACCATGCTCCGCTCTCGCTTTCTGCCGTTACCGAGAATTGTCACGTTAGGGGGCGTCCTAGCCAGTTGAAGCTAATATTGTTTTGGAACTGGCGCTATCGCGTCCCTGCTGATCTTTTGGCAACTTTCGTCAGGTGCGTCAATGTCAACTGAGGAATCCAGAGTGCGGGACCGGTTCCGTCTATGGACTTTGCGACTTGAATATCAATGCCAGAGCACATCATTCCTCCGGCAGACGACTCCTGAGTAGAAATGAAAGCAAACAAAGACTTTAGGTCAATTGCCTTCAGCGTCACCGATGCATCTTCACGAACGAAACTTGTATTGGGGACGGCTGTTTTGCCGATGATTTTGATGTCGCCCAGCAATTTCTCATCGATGCCGGATTGCAATAGCCCCTGCCTAACTCGAGAAATAGTCTCTTCGGATCCGTTGTTGCGTGCTTCAAGATCCGGGACCGATGCGTTCAAATCGTTGATTTCCTTGCATAGAGCATTGCAAGCGGCAAGATCGGCGAGCGCTCGACGATGAATGTCTTGAGCAGACAGAAAATGCGAAACTGAAAACGGCGTCGCAATGGCGAGTAACGCTATCGTGCCGACAAGGACTGTGAAAATGGGGGGAATGCGAGAATTCATGGTATCCGGATTTATTCGATATCAGTCGCAACGAGGCTATTGCCCTGCTACAGACTCAGTACTTTTTGCACTTTTGGGTTTCGGAGTTAATTTTTCGAGACGAACGGTAAAGCCATCGACCATATTGATGATATTGGGTTGCTGAAATTCAAAGCCTGCACGACGGATTGCTCCGACGAGCGATTGAAAGTCCTCAAGTGTTCGTGTCGCCCCTTCAGCCGAGACGATCTGGTTCGATTGGGCTTTGACGTGATCCATTCGGAATTGAGCTTCCTCCGGCAGGCTATTTAGAAACTGAGCGAGCACGGGCAACACGGGGTAAACGGGTGGTTCTTTTTGCATTTCCTGTTCGGTCGAGTGCAAGTTTCGATGTTCACTGCGAAGCCGTCCCACGATATCACTAGGGATTCGCTGCCCAGGGTACAGTTTTCGAAATGCAGCAATTTGCTCACCATCGGCTTCTGCCGCAGTAGTGGTAAAGTTCGAGGCACGCCATAGCAAAGTACTTTGAAAAGTCACCAACGCGGTACAAATGATCCCCAGCAGAATCAAAAGTGGCATTCGAATAGGTGCCCAGGGTTCACGAGTAGGCAATTGTTTTCCCGCCAAGTTGATCCAGGGGATAGCTGATCCCCTGACAATCCGATCCGCCATACGTTGTGCGAATTCGATTTGGTCGGCGTCGGGAGTTACCTGAATGAGTTCTCGCAACTCGTGCAAAGAATCAGCATTAAGCGTCGAAGGCGTCCCCTGAATAAACAACGGAACCGATTCGGCACTGCCGGTACCACCTGGGACCGAGCCCTTTGTTGCAACCGTTCTTGAATTCAAATCAGTTAGCAATTGTGATTCGTCAGTCCATTGCCAATCCACCGGCATTGAATCGCGTACGCGGACAAGATCCCACCCGTTGCGTGGGTTCTTCCATAGGCAATCAAACGAGACGGGCACATCAGGATCAAATGTCAGTTCTTGAACCGCTAACAAACACGTGCAGGATATCGCGGCAATCCAATATTCGCCAATCTCGAGCCGCTCGACTTCCCCTGCAAGAAGCGATCGTTCGCTCACAATCGTAAGGCTTTCCTTCGACTGAGACTTCTTTGTTACCCTCACGACCATCTCTTCGGCGTCAAGTGGCAGATGCTCTTCAAGAGCAATGGCCAACGCATCGACCGTTTTGAATTGTCGGAGATCGATTTGCGATGAGGGCAACACGAAGCAATCCGTTGTCTCGATTGAAACAACTACCCCCCTTTTCGGGCGAACAGAAAATCCCAGTTTCCGCGCAAACGAGGAAGGGGAACGCTGGCCTTCATCCAACACTATCTCCACTTCGTTGTTTTGGTCGACCGATAGCAAAGCGAGTGACTCACTGTTCATGGTCCTTCGATTACTTTCAGCGTTTGTTGCTGTTCACCCAGTTTGAGCGTCACTTCCTTGGCGTGGATTGAGACCAGGGTCGCTGAGCTCGCTTCATTGCCAATTTTCTGACCTTGCGCCACGAGCTTCACGCGATTGTCCGTCCCCTTTAGAAGGGCAAAACAGTACTTGGGATCGCTATCCTCAATGGTGCCAAGCAGAGTCCCTTGAAATAAGACTACAGGAACCGGCGGCGGCGGTTCCGCAGCGACTACCGGCTTAGCAGGCGGAGGCAACGCTTTCGGCGGATTCATGCGTTGCAGATTTACGGAACTTGCTCGCTCGAGTTGCTCTTCGGTGGGTAAATCCAAGGTGCCACGTTTCAAAGCAGGTTTTGGGATCGCTTCCCTAGCATTGGATTGAGTCTCTTGTCTGTTTTCCAGCAATTTCGTGGTAGCCGGGATGCCAAAGCAAGCCGCTGCCCCCAATCCAGCAGTCGCGAGCCAGAGCATCGAATTTCGAAATTTCCACGAGAGGCTCATGGGCGGTGTATTGTGAAGGGAGCGTTTACGAAGTCAGTTTCAACGAAATGAGACTACACGCAAGCGAAGCGATTGTCGAGCAGCAGTCGGCAAACAACCCCCAGACGCAACGTGAATGCGACCAATTGTTTTGTTCCTTACCACAACCCCAGGTGCATATGGCAATTCAATCCAATCGGGTCCAACGCGCATACGACCATCGACTCCGCAACTTTGTGCATGACACCGGTGATGCCAGCCATGCAACGCGAATTGGGGTGCCGCGATCCACGGCGTCTGCGTGGATCAAACGAGACAAAAAGACCGTTGTCTCGCTTAAATCACACGACCACGATATCGAAAAACTTGAAAGCGAAGTCATGCGACTGCGCTCTCAAGTGGCCAAGCTCCGTGCCATTGTACGCTTGCTGTTCGTCGTCCTGAAGCTTTCTGGTTTCACGTGGGAGCGTTTTCGTGTTCCAAATGGAGCTGACAAGCTACAACTTCTAAACTCGATTGGCGAGGCCGCAACCGTAATTCCACTGCGGGCCATCCTGGCTTTCCTGCGGCTGTCCCATTCTCGCTACCATGCGTGGAATCAATTGGAGACGTGTGGCCTGAACGATCGGAATTCCTGCCCACGAACGACTCCCAGTCGATTAACAAGTGGTGAACTCGATACAATCCGAGACTTGGTCATGGCCAAGGAATATCGGCATCTCAATACGGGTGCTTTGGCCAGACTTGCTCAGCGGCTAGGAAAAGTCTTCGCTTCGCCAACGTCTTGGTACCGAATGGTTCGGCTCCATGCTTGGAAGCGTCCTCGAAATCGAATCTATCCGCCCAAGCCCAAGGTTGGCATTCGCGCAGCCAAGCCAAACGAAATCTGGCATATCGATACCTCCATTGTGCGATTGCTGGATGGACGGCGAGCGTATCTACATGCGATCATCGACAACTTCTCGCGGCGGATTCTCGCGTGGTGCGTTGGAGGAACTTTCGATCCTGCTGTCACCGCTACGCTTCTACAGCAAGCGGCGAAAGGGATTCTAACTGATTCCGTTCCACAAGTTTACATGGACAGTGGAGTCGAAAACACCAGCTCCGCCGTCACGGCTCTCGTAGAGTCAGGGACGCTCAAGCGTATATTGGCTCAAGTCGACGTCGTCTTTTCCAACAGCATGATTGAAGCGTGGTGGCGAATGCTCAAGCATCAGTGGTTGTATCTGAACGAACTCGACTCGGTTGAAACGTTGCGAAAGCTTGTTGCATTCTATGTAGATCAGCATAACTCCCACGTTCCTCACTCGGCGTTCAAGGGGTGGCAAACGCCTGACGAAATGTATTTTTCTAAGGGTGCCGAAGTGCCAGAGCAACTCAAAGTGGCACGACTCGCTACGAGACAAGCAAGGCGAGAATCGAATCTGGCTCAACATTGCCAAGCTTGTCAGCCCGAATTGCAAATTGTCCAATTCGATTCCATGCAATCCAATAGCACTTAACCCTCAGTTGCGAGCAGTTCAAAACCACAAGTAATCAGAATCAACTGTCTCAACGTCCGCATTAAAACACAAACCCAATTTCGAAAGCTCAGTTCGCAAGGAAATCCAATCGCGAAAATCCCAAATTCGATTGTCAAAATTGCCACGTCCGACAAATAGCGACCATCCGAATCCTCCACCGGGCATCAGCAGGACTAATGGTCGAGTTCTCGTACATTAAACTCCAGAATGTCTTGGCAGGATGCTGGGTCGATGGCCTTCCCGCCTTGAACCGCGGCGCTGATCTGATCGAAGAATTGACCATCGCCACCGATGATATCAATTTTGGCTGATCGGAGGGCTTCGCTCAAAACCAATGCTTGGCTTTCCGAGATGGATTTCTGAGCGG
>JANPNA010000352.1:0-13525 GCA_031427235.1 Pirellula sp. | reverse complement strand
TTCGATAGCAAGTCCGCAACTTGCTCGTAGCTCATGTCTTGAATCGGTTTTGCAAAAATACAGATCTTGGGACGCACGTTTGCAATGGGCTTGGCAGCGTCGATTGGAAGCGTTGCCTTGGCTTTGGTTGCCATAACAGCCACCGCTGTGGCTGCGCTTGCCGCCAGTAAAGCTTGACGTCGGTTGGGTTGCGACTTGGATTGCATGGTTTGAGCTTTCAAGTTTGCCATTACGTTAATCAATAGTCTGGATGGTAATGCCCATCACGACCGGTGCCGAGTTGTCTGGTCCTTTGATCAATTCTATTTTCGCAAGCGGTTCGCGGGATGCTGGCTTGATGGCCAAATAGCGAATTTGCTTGCCCTTTAAGTTGAATGCGAACTCGCTCTTGGGTACATCCACGCGTCGAATGTAATCGGCAAAGTGCTCGCCGTTAATCAGTTTGTGATCTTCTGTCTTGCCGTCCGCATAGTGCAATCGAACGACCATGGTAACGCTTCCTTCTTTGGAAGCTGGGAAAGACCAGCCACCCACTCCGCTGAGCAAGTGAATTGCAACAGCCGACGTATGACATGTTAACTCCACTTGCTTTGGCATCGTAGGTGCCATGTTGCCGTTCGGGCCGTAAAGCATGATCGCATTTGGAACCCGATCCCCTTGAGGATCGACCAATAGAAATGGAACGTCTTTGAATGTCTTGGTCGACCAATCCGTAAAGACGAGCCTTTCCTCAGTTCCCTTTTCGTCAAAAAACATCCCCTTGGTCGTTATGCTGGTCGCTACTTTATCGATCGGCAGCGGAATGTATTTCCCCTTGCTCGAGAGGAACTCAAGCAGGTCTCGCATTTCCACGCGGCTTATCTGCCCTTCAAATCCTTCGGGCATGAGCGATTTCTGAGACGCTTTCAATTCTTCGATGTCATCTCGTAGGATCGCTTCTTTCTTGCCTTGGGCATTGACAATCTCGACCGAAGTCTTGCTTTCGCTGGCCAGCATTCCGGTCAATACGACACCGTCCGTTGTTCGAATACTATACGTTCGGAAGTTGCTTTCGACGCTACGGCTTGGGTCTAAGATATTCATGAGTAATTCCGGCTTCGGATGGACGGCCATACCGGTCAAGTTTGGACCGATGTTTACGCCGAGATCTCCGTGCTTGTGACAGGCGGCACAGTGCTTTTCGTACATGGCTTTGCCACTGCCTGCATTGCCCGCTTCTTGCGTTACCGACATCCACGTATCGAGTACCTTCTGTCGGTCACTATTGGGAACACCGCCACTCGACTTCATGATTGCAACGGCTCGCTCGCGAACCTTAGTGTCCAAGTGATTTTGCAGAGCCTGCTTTTGATCCAATTGCAAATCGCTAATCGTCAGCTTGCCAGCTTCGATCAAGTCGAGCAACTCCAGAGTCGACTGCGGCCTGCTAAGCAACAAGCGAACTGAGTTCTTTAGGAAATCAGGGGGTAGCGTCCGACTTCGCTCCGTCAACATGGTTGCAATTCCTTTTGCCCGCGACGCACTTAAGGCCTGCACGATACCGGATGAAAATTCCGGTGCAGACTGCGGTGTGATCTGGGCCAAAATATCGGTTACGATTGCGATGCTCTCGGGCTGCAACACGATAGATTGCTTGGCTGCTGCTATGCGACTGTCGGTATCCTTCTTGACATCCGCAAAGACCGCTACAAGCTCCTGCTGTATCTTGCCGATCCCTTGTCCAAGATCTTTCACGCCGACCACCGATGCAAGTTGCAAAACTTGGCTCTTGGATTCGATTGGCAACGGCCCGTTGAGCCATGAGGAGAGAAGCCGATCACCTGCTGTTTTTGAAATGGACAAATCGTAGTCTTTTGGCCAACCAGCGACTAAGCCGCTAATTACGGCCGATGCAACACTAGGATTGCCGGGTGTCACAATGAACTGTTCGATTCCGGCTGCATCCAGTTTTGAACGGGCCGCATGCTGAGCTACGATTCCGATATGCTTGAGGACTTCTGCGGACGGTTGCCAATCTTTTTGAGCGATCAATTGCGTTAAGACCTCGTTGGAGTGCGCCGCGGCAGCGCTGGTCCACGCATCCAACAGCCATTTATCCGTACTGGTGTTGCTTTGGCTACCCAAGTTGACTTTGGTGATCAAATCTGGACGCGAAAGGGTTGCAGTCAGTTCCGAGGAAGATGTCGGTAAGTCGGCAACTTTTAGCAATGCGGCCAAGCGAACTTGCAAATCCTCATCCTTAAGAATTCCGGACGCGATGATTGCTTCGAGGGTCTGTGAACTCGGTGCGGCACCATGCACTGCATTGCGGCGCACACCGGGGCTCTTGTGCTTCATCGCCAAAGCCAAATCGAAGTTCAACGTTGGGCCAGCTTGAGTGCTGTTGGCTGAAACCAGTTTTGTTGGTTTCGTCCCGTTCAATACCCACAAGGCATGGATCGCACCCACATTTAAACCGTTGCTGTCGACCGTCTGATCCTCCAATAGGGACCGCAACGACTGGATTGTGGTATTAGCCAAAGTTCCTTTTTCAATAAGGAGCCGTTGGGCATGCTTTCGCCAAAGCATCGTTGGATGCTTCAAAGCAGCAACCAAGGCGGCTTCGTTGCTTGGGTCCAGACCGTTGAGCACGGACTTGTCTGCAGCGTCCAGGGTCGCTTTGTCTAAACCGTCGTTTCCGTTGTAAACAACGCGATAGATACGCCCGTATTTTTTATCCCGCAATTCGTTTTCGTAGGCATTTCCTTTGCCTGTGCTAAAACCTTGCGGGGTGGGATTGTGTTGGACGATGAAGTTGTACCAATCAAGAACCCAAACGTTTCCATCGGGCCCGACTTCGGCCATGGTGGGAGCAGACCATTCATCCTTGCTAGCAACGAGGTTGAACGGACTGGTGCTTCGATAGCCGGCACCGTCGCGATCGATCACGAATGCACCGACCAAGTGACCAGTAGGTTCGCAAACAAAAGCGACGTGGTTCCACCAACTTTTGGGGTACTTTCTGGCAGTGTAGAGAGCGTGACCGCAACCTGCGGTGTAGCCGCCGTGCCAGTCGACTTGACGCACATTTGGCGTGATGGGGCTGAAATTATTGCTGTCCGCAATCGATGGCAGCACCAACTCAGTCGACCATCCGTTGACTCGCTCGTAATAGCGATTGGGGATGGGCATGAATACGCTGGGGGTTCCGTTGGCGGTTGAACCGAAGATGAGTCCCTCTTCGCTCTGTCCGAATCCCCAGGTGTTGTTGTTGGTTGAGCGAACAAATTCTAACTTGCTCACACGAATCGAGTGCGCATCAAATTTCTGAGTTCGCTCGCGGGAAGCCTTTCCGGCTTCCAATCCGAAGACTGGGGACGTTTCATCGGACTGGCCCGGTTCTACAGCGAATCGCCAAAATCCTTGCCGAAAGCTTTGCTGTTTTTCTCCGTTGATGACTGGCGTCGAATCGTTGTAGCCTTGCATCGCCCAGATCCAGTTGTCTAGTCCATACTGAAAATTGCTGACACCGCCGTGCGTATCTCGCATTTCCCAACCGGTAATGAGTTCTTGTCGCATGTCGGCAACATCATCACCTGTCGAATCCTTCAAGTACACCGTTTTCGAGCCATCCTGAACGATAACGCCGCCACGATAGCAAACGATGGCAGTGGGAATACTTAGGTTGGTAGCAAAAACCGTGAACTTGTCAGCGATTCCGTCGTGGTTGGTGTCCTCGCAAATGCGGATTCGATCGCGGCCTTGTCCAGGTGGTTGCAATTCATTCGGGTAATCAATGGTTTCGCACACCCAAAGGCGACCGCGGTGGTCCCAGTTCATGGCAATCGGCTTACCGCCAAGGCCTGCATAGGACTTGGCGTTGGCGGCAGCGTCGGATTCCGATGCCCAGACTTTCATCTCGAATTGCTCAGGTGTAACATAGTGTTTCACCGATTCCTCTGCTGAGACAGGATTCTGCATGGTGGTGATCAGCTCACCTTGAACGCCCCATTTTTTTCCCGGTGTGTAGTTAGGGATCTTTCCGCCAACGGTGGTAAATGTGAACTTGGGAAGATCTGCTGGAACCGTCGTCATTTTCGGAATCGGGAATTTCTTGGAGTCGTTAAACGGAGCAACGTCTGCGAGCGATTTCTTAGCGGACCATTTGATGCCCCGTTCGAGCAAGTTATGGAAGCCAGGCTGTTGCCATGTGTCTAAATTATGGCCCCAGGCAGTGTAAAAAACGCGACCTTTGCCATGCGTGCGGACCCAAGACCACGGCTCCGAAGTCGTACCAGCGGCCAGTTTTCCTTTGCTTCGTTCCTCCAATACGATGCGGTTGACAGGATTGTGCTTGTGATGGACATAGGTTTCGTCCCAGCTTTCGAAGCCGCCGAAGCCCTTCATGATTTCATGTTCTGGTGCAACAATCTCGGTTGTGAATCGTTCGCCACCGTGCTCTTTGAACTGTGCGCCGCACAATTCGATGTACTTGTCCGAATTCAAAAAGCAATAGGTCGCACAGTGCAGTGGAACAAAGCCATGACCGCTTGCAACGTAATCCAGGAGTGCCGTTTCTTGGCTTTCGGTGATCTTGACTGTGTTTGCATAGATGAGCAATACATCAAACCGATTGAGCCGTTCGCTTTTCAGTGTCGCTTCTGTGTCGTCGCTATATTCCAAGTCGATGCCAACGTTGGCAAGCGGCTTTTGAATCGCTCGAAACAGCGAAGCTGGCTGATGATGACCTTTGTCACCCAGCATGATCAACTTGACGCGTTCTTTGCTGGGGGCTGCGATCTGAGCCCAGGTTGGGCTACTCAGGAGACACACGACGACGAAGGCAAACGTCCAATAAGAAACGCTTCTTAGGTTCGGCATAGTAGGTGGATTTCGATGAAGGTTGGGGAGGGATTTGGAAGGAATTCTGTCTAGAGTAGTTAATGATTACTTTAGCGTGAATTCTGGCAACTTGACCAGTTGCCCGCCTTGGATTGCACTTTCGTGGGCACAAATACCGACGCAAGTCCAATTCGCGCTGGTAACCGCATTCGGTCTAGGATCGCGGTTTTCGATTAGGGCGCTGATAAATTCATGCACAAGGTGCGGGTGGGAACCGCCATGACCGCCCCCCTGAATGAAGGATAGATGGTCCGCATCTTGAATGGACTGAGTGTATTTGCGAATGGGTTCAGGTAGCAAGTGTGCGTAGTCCGGGACTGCTACTTCACTGGCGATTTCGTGTTCCGGTAACTTTGCCGTGTGCAAAATGTGCGGTTTGCCTTCTACCAAGGACCATTCGAAGCTCTTTTTTGTGCCGTATACGTCGAAGCTCTCGCGGTACTGGCGGGCGGTATCAAACAGGAATCGCCAAATATGGGCCGAGATATCACTGTCTTTGATTTTGATGTGGCAGGATTCGACGGCAAACGAGTTACCGGATTTCTTGGCAAGGCTCTCGCTAATCGTGCCGGAGCCGAAGCACGAAACGAATTCCGCGAGTCCGTCGACCAAGCCTAGAACGGGTGAGACCACGTGCGTTGCGTAGTGCATTGGAATCATGCGTTCCCAATACTCGGGCCAACCTGCCATGTCCTGAGGGTGAGATGCGGCCATGTATTGAATTTTGCCAAGCTCACCCTTTTGAACCATTTCTTTGATGAACAAGAATTCTCGACTATAGACGACCGTTTCGGCCATCATGTACTTGCGACCTGTGTCGGCAACCACTTGGCATAACTGGTCGCATTCCGCGATCGTGGTTGCCATAGGAACCGTGCACATGACGTGCTTGCCGGCCTTGAGTGCACGCATACTCATCCAAGCGTGGTCGGGGATCGGCGAATTGATATGAACGAAGTCGACTTCTGGGTCTTCGAGGACTTTGTCGAATTCCTGATAGCGTTTGGCGATGCCAAATCGATCTCCTACAAGGTTGAGATCGGCTTCATTTCTGCGGCAGATCGCGATCACGTTGGCATTGGGGTGGGATTGATAAATCGGAATAAACTCGGCGCCGAAACCGAGGCCAACCATAGCAACATTGATGTTCTTTTGCGTCATTTGGACGAGAGTTGGGTGTGAGGACTGGAATTGGACGGTTTTTCTCCATTGGTAGTGTGGCAATCCCGCCCTCTTTGTGCCATGATAAATTGCGCAAAAAAGATGAGGTTTTTTCCAGAAGCGGATTTCGATGCCAAAGCAAACCAATTCGACAAAGCAGCGGAAGTCGGTTGCCTTGTTGATTGAGACCTCGAATGCTTATGCTCGCGGATTGCTAGAAGGGATCGTGGAATATCAGCGGCAACGAGATAGTTGGTCCGTATTTCTCCCCGAACAAGAGCGGGGAGCGACGCCGCCGAGATGGTTGCGCAATTGGAAGGGAGACGGGGTGATCGCTCGCATCGAAACGGCGGAGATTGCAAAGAGCATCGCAAAACTCCGAGTTCCAGTCGTTGACCTGAGTTCGTCCAGACGCGTTGCAGATATACCCTGGGTAGAAACGGACGATGAAGCCATCGCAACCCTGGCCTTCGAGCATTTGTTTGAACGGGGTTTCCGACACTTTGCTTTTTGTGGCCCAAAAAACTTCAATTGGTCCACGTGGCGAAGGGAGCATTTTTTGAAGCGATGCCAACTCGCCAGCGTCCCGTGCGAGTGCTTTCAAACAGATTCGCCGTCTTCACGATCACCCGTCAAGTCTGCCAAGAAACCTTCACTTGAAGCTTGGTTGAGCAAGCTGCCGAAACCGACTGGGATGTTGTGCGCCTATGACATTCAAGCCCAAATTGTGTTGGACACTTGTCGGAACATAAGCTTACCTGTTCCAGAACAAATTGCCGTGATCGGGGTGGACAATGACTCTTTGTTGTGCGATCTCTCGCATCCTTCGTTGACAAGTGTCGCACCGGATGCTCGCGGAGCAGGCTTCCACGCGGCGCAATTGCTTGACGACTTAATGAACGGAAGGGTCGAGAGCGGCATGTCATCGCTCTTGATGAAGCCGCTTGGTATCGTACAGCGGCAGTCCACGGATATCACTGCGGTCTCGAATGACGATATTGCGTCCGCCATTCGCTTTATACGGGACCACGCGTGCGACGGGATCAACGTCGGTGACGTTTTAACGCATGTCCATCTTTCGCGTCGGACGCTTGAGTCACAATTCTTGCAAGCGACAGGCAAGACACCGCATGACATGATCGCAACGATTCGAATCGACCGCGTGCAAAGATTGCTTCAGCAGAGTGAACTGTCGTTAGATGAAATTGCAAAGCACGCTGGTTTTGAACACACCGAGTACATGAGCGTGGTCTTTAAGAAACGCTTTGGCATCTCGCCGGGAAGATATAGGAGGCAGACGACGTAGGCCGGTTCGTTCCGCGACGGTTCTACGACCACTCGACAATTCGCCGCTCGGACCGCAACTCGTCAGTGCGTACCTCAATCATTTCTGTCGAATAGCCATATCGAGCTCGCCAGATTCGCCTTAACCACCCGTCCATTTGTGAGTCCACGGGATGATTTGATACCACGGTCGACTTGACCGTATCGGCTAGAAAAATTCCGTCCCGATAAACAAGTTTACCGCGTCGAAACACCATTCGTGGCCGCGCAAACATCTGCTCCGGATTCTGGTTGCGTTCGTAAGCTACCACATCTGCCAAACACCCATCGCTCAACGATCCGCGATTTTTTAGCCCCAGTGCTCGCGCAGGACCAAGCCTCGTCATCTTGATAATCTCTTCCAGCGAATACTCCCGCTTCAACGATGGTAGCGGGCTGGATTTCTGAACGTCCGGATGCAACTGCGAAAAGATCGACATTCGAAAATCGTAGTCCATCAACAATCGAATCAGATGCGGATACGAAGTAAACGGTGCACCGTTCGGATGGTCCGATGTCAAAAAAACTCGGAGCGGATCCTCGATTCGCAAAAACAATTCGATACCAATCGTCCACAAAAGGCCATGCACGTATTGGTCTTGGCGATAGCGGAATGGTAGCACGCCACAACCGGCTTGGCACTCTAAGTCCTGAAAGATTGCCTTGCGAGGTCTAGCTCGATTGCGATTTGCAAACTGGTGCATCGTGTCCCCGGACAAAGTAACTGTCTGGCCAAATTGAACTTGCCCTACATCGATCGAAAGATTGGAGTTGGAATTGACCCGATCGGCTAACAATTGGGCAGCCGAACTGTACCCATGTGGCCCGTCCGTTCCGTAACAATGAAATTGAGCATGCGTCAAATGCAATCGTCGCCCCTGAACTGCATCAATGGTGGCCAGCGTTGCAGAAATATTGCCTCTCAAACCCAGATTGCTGCAATGGACATGCAGCGGATGGGCCAACTCCAGCGATTCCACCGCTTGAGCCAGCGCGTTTAGGATCTGGCGCGGCGTGATGCCGAAGTGCACGTGCTTGTCATCAACACTCAAGTGCCTTTGGTTGAACTTGAAGGCATCGATACCGCCTGCGTTGACAACCTTGACCGCGCAACATTGATGTGCCCGCACCATCCAGCCAACGTAGTCATTGATTTGCTTTTGAGGCACTTCGTCGCGAATCCACTCTAATAGCAATCTGTCATTGCCCAGCAATAGGTAACCACCGGTGTCGAGCCAGGGCGTATCGGCCATTTCGGCATGCGCCTGCCTTGCGTTGGCCGGGAGCACCGCTGGTTCAAAGCAAGCGGTATACCCCATTTCGAGGTATCGACGACCTGTCTCCCAAGTCCCTGGCACCGGAGAACTCAGCGGCGCGATCCAATTGGACGCTTGTCTGTTTCGCTCCGAAGAGGAGGGCTGGTGCTCCACCAACTCGGGAAGCAAGAGCCTAGCGATATTTACTTTGCCTCCGCCAATATGCGTGTGAAGATCAATACCGCCAGCGACAAGGATATGGCCATCCAAGGAGTACTCGAGGTCAATCCGCGAGTCTTTGGGTACCGTAGAACAAATTGTTTCCCCGTCGAAATACAGGTCACGAATCCGGCTGTCGCCAACCCCATCAATGCATTCCGCCCCATGAAGTCGTGTGATCATTGCGAAAGCGCTTCCAACCACTGAGAAACGGGCTTTGTACGCAAACCAAGTTGGCGCGTGGGACTGACGTGGGCCAGCAGAGTCTGGTCGGCACGAAACATGTTGGCCGATACTTCAAGGCCCGCAATGGCCGTCGGAAATTTGTCGGATTGTCTTGTCAACACAATGACTTGGCACAGGTCGGAAACCGGCATCGATTCCGGAGGCCAGAATGGGGCCGAAGCGACGGTTTCATCAATCAAGACGATCACCGACTCATGGGCTTGACCGATAGGAGTCCTAGCTATCCATTGCTCGTAGCTATTGCGATTTGGGTCGTAGTCGGGCACTCCATCGCGAAATGCAATTCTCCCAGGGAACCCTGTTAGCCATGTGCAGACTTGTTGAAAAGTACCGTCCAAGGAAGTCCATAGAAGTGCAGCGCAGCGGGTTTTTTCATTGCAACTTGAAATCCACTGCAACAATCGCTCAACCCAAAGATCGGCCTGATCTATTTGCAGGTTCTCAGCCGACCATACCACCGTCGTGTACGCAGCCCTGGCCATGCGCTCAAAGAGCGGATTGGTAGGAGAGGCGTCATTAGATGGTTCACTCTCTGCGTTGGCGGACCAGCGTGACCAATGTGCGAGTGCGTTTGGAATAGCACTCAATTCGCAAGGCACGGACCAAGTGTCAAAGCCGACCTTTTTCCACTGTTCGGTGGCGGCAATGCTAAAATCGCCCAGCAGAAGTGCGGTCTGCTGCCTAGGTCGACCGTTTGACAGCGCGAAGGGCATCCGAGGGACGGCTGCCATCATTGAATCATTGCCAACAACAATGAAAAAATCGGAATGGTCGCGAGCTTCTGCCAATGAAACGGAGTTTAGGCCTGATCTCTGGATTGCCAAGACGTTTTTGAAAATGTGCCCCGACTCGGCACAGTCGACGGTTGCGTTGTGTTTTGAAGCGAACGCCACCACTGCTCTTGCGGACTCTACGCTCGCAATACGTCCCATGACAAGAATGCGCTTCGCCGCTCGCAAAGACTGGACCGCCTCTTTCATCCAATTCTCAATCAAGTCCCCTTTTTGCGAATGCAGAGACTCAAACTGGACGAGCGATGCCGATCGCCGATCGCATTGGAGTGCGTCGAGGTTGTCGGCATCGCAGAGCAATGAGCAAAAGGGGCAAATCATCAGACCAGCGTCTGAAGCACGTGATCGGTGATGGCTACGGTACCGAGGAAGTCGTCTCCCCGACGCACCAAGTCTGCGGTTCGATGACCAACTGCCAAGACTTTTTTTACGGCCGATTCAATGGTGGCCGCTTCTTTCTCCAAGCCGAGGGAATATCGCAGCAACATGGCGGCTGCAAGAATCGTTGCAAGCGGGTTGGCAATTCCTTTGCCTGCGATATCCGGTGCCGAACCATGAATAGGCTCGTACAAGCCTGGACCGCTGGCGCCCAGCGATGCACTGGGGAGCATTCCGAGCGAACCGGGAAGCATCGAGGCTTCGTCGGTCAAGATGTCACCGAACATATTGCTCGTGACCACCACGTCGAAACTGGTTGGACGGCTCAGCAAATGCATGGCCATGGAATCGACCAATACCACATCGTAGGCGATGGATGGAAACTCTTCCTTCATGATTCTTGCCGAGACCCGACGCCACAATCGCGACGCTTCCAGCACATTGGCTTTGTCCACCATGGTTAACTTGTTGCGACGTTTCAGAGCAGCCTTGGCCGCCATTCGAACGATCCGCTCCACTTCGGAGGTGGTATAGACAGCAGTGCTGTAAGCCCGTTGCTGGCCGTCGGGCAATTCCTCCAAGCCGGACGGGCCAAAGTAAAGTCCGCCGGTCAGTTCGCGAAAAAAGAGGATATCGGTCCCTTCGATGATTTCGCGTTTGAGCGGTGACGCGTCCAGCAATTCTTCGAACGTCACTATGGGACGGAGGTTTGCAAACAGCCCAAGCTCTTTACGAATCTTGAGCAAGCCGGCCTCGGGCCTAGTCTTGGCGTTCGGATCATCCCATTTTGGGCCACCAACCGCGCCCAAAAGAATCGCGTCGGAACTTTTGCAAGCAGCGATTGTCGCCTCCGGTAAAGGATCGCCGGTTTGATCAATTGCGATACCGCCAATCATGTGTTCGGAGAATTCGAACTGGTGTCCAAACTTAGCTGCGACGGCTTCGAGGACACGGCGGGCTTGGCGAATCACTTCGGGACCGATTCCATCCCCTGGTAACAAAACAATCTTGGCTTGCAAAGTTAAACGATCTCCAGAGCTGCGTGGTATACCAGGAAGTTGAATGGCAAAATGACTTCGGGAGATGATATCTGAAAACGATCAGGCGTGGAACATTGTCCCCATTTGCACCGTAAGAGTGATTTTATTAACCCGACGCGTGAGCGAGGGATGCCCAATGGTCCCTCGCTTACGCGTCGGGTTAGGAAACGGATGAATCCCAGCACTCCAAATTCGAACTGTAGCAAAATGAGACAGCTTGGCGTATACTGTTGGCAGCCTTACACTTACCGCTTACTACACTACCGATGTCGACATACCTGGTCATTAGACGAGGCCGAGAGCTTGACGCTCGTCACTCGTTGGACAAAGCAATTGAAAACACAATGGGTCGAGGATTGGAATGCAGTATCCAACTCAACGACCCTCTCTCCTCGCGTGTCCATGCTCGGCTGGTTTATCAAGATTCCCAGTGGCGAGTTTTGGATGCCGGATCACGAAACGGCACCCTTATCAATGGTTCGAAGGTTGATGTGGCTGTTCTCTCGCATGGAAATCGGATTCGGATCGGCAACACCGAGCTTGAGTTTATCGACGATACGATCAGCGAGGACATCACTATTGAACGAATCAACCTTTCGCATGACCTCAGGGGAGACAAAATCGGCAGTGCGCCGGATGGTTTTGCGTCTGGCATGTCCGCATTTCTTTCCCTTCGAAAAGCCGGTCGGACGGAGGATTTATCCGATTTGCACGAACTCTCCATCCGATGCATTTCGCTGACAACTCCGGATGAAGTGGTGGCTCTCGCCATTGAGGTCTTAAGAAACCGGACCAAAGCGACCTTTGTTGCATTCTTGCTTGCCGATGAGGATGGAAAGCTCACTCCGCATGGCAAGTATCCGAACAACAGTCACGAGGCTCGCATTTCCCTGAGCGACAAGCTGACCGAGATGGTCTGCAAACAAGCCACTGCGGTTTGGGTTAAAAACGAATCCCAGTCACCTGGGGATGGTCCACTTCTTCATTTCGCCGACGCGATCTGTGTTCCATTGCTAAATGAAGGAAAAACCATCGGTGTGGTACATTTGTATCGCGAAAAAGAGGTCTTCGAAAAGCACTCGTTTGACTTCACAATCGCTTCCGCAAGTTTTCTGGCTGCCTCGTTGGTTCGAGCTCGAAATGAATCTTCCTTGCGAATGGATCACGGACGACTGCAAGTAAAGAACGCCGACTTCGACGAGCTGCTTGGCGAGAGCACCCCGATGCTCGAGCTCAAAGAGCGAATTAAGCGTGTTGCCAAAGCGACGGGCAGTATACTCATTCGAGGCGAAAGCGGCGTCGGCAAAGAGCTCGTCGCACGGGCCATCCACAAAGCGAGCACACGAGCCGATCGCCCCATGCTCAGCGTCAACTGCGCTGCGATTCCGAGCGAACTTATGGAAAGTCAATTGTTCGGCCATGTTAAGGGAGCCTTTACGGGAGCGGACAAGGATCATATTGGGTGGTTTCAACAGGCCCACGGCGGCACACTCTTTCTGGATGAGATCGGTGAAATGACTCTCGCCGGTCAAGCCAAATTATTGCGTATCCTTGAGGGACATCCGTTCTTGCCGGTTGGCGGTCGCAAAGAAGTGCGAGTCGATGTTCGCGTGTTGACGGCTACCAACCGCGACTTGAGCGAATTCGTGTCGGACAAACGATTCCGCGAAGATTTGTATTATCGACTCAGTGTATTCGAAATGAAGGTTCCACCATTGCGGCAGCGAGGTGGAGACATTTTACTACTCCTCAACCATTTCCTGGAGCACTTTGGCCGTCAGCATGGTCGTGTTCAAATCAAACTGAGCGAGGCCGCGCGCAAGCGATTGTTGGAATACAATTGGCCGGGCAACGTACGCCAACTCCGCAATATTATCGACAGCGCCATCGTGCTGGCGACCGGCGATGAAATCCAAGCGTCGGATTTAACGCTGCATGAATCGAAGACCGAAGTATTCGACACTTTGAATATTGAGCAATGGGAGAAGCGGCTCATGCAGGAAGCAATGCGACGCACTCGGGGAAGCATTCCTGAGGCGGCCGAATTGCTTGGCATCTCTCGAGCGACCATGTATCGCAAATTAGAGACGTACGCAATCGACAAAGACGATTTCGATGGCCGCTAGGATTCCACAACTAAGGCGTAGTGGTTCTTTGTAAAGATGCCCTGCGGCAGGGGGTTTATCAAGATCCACAAACCCAAAAATATGTGTGGGACGCACGAGGCCCC